>JACSRU010000090.1 GCA_014879575.1 Chthoniobacterales bacterium
AAAAAGGCAGTGTCCCTTGGCAAGGGTTCCGTTGAGTCCAAGGACAGGCGGGCAGTCTTGGACTTGCTGCAGGCCAGAGAGGGCAGCGAACTCGACTTGGAGAGCGTGAATGCCGCCATTGCCGAGGGAATGACAAGGCACATTGAAGAGAGGATGCCGTCAGATCCGGCCATCCTCGTAGATTCCAAGACTGGGAAGGCCTGCTTTGGTTCCAGGGATACCAAGGGCGAGAACGCGGTGGTTCTAACCAGGTTCGATGGCACCCAGCTTGGTGAGATCCCCACGGTTGAGCAGATCGAGGCAGGTTGCTACAGGAATTACGTTCAGGACATCGGCATTGCTGATGGGCTCAACAGGCTCTACGACCAGGCCAGAGGGCAGGAAAACGGGCAGGAACGCGAGTAAATCACCCAACCCCCAATTGAAGCCCGGATTCACCCTCCGGGCTTTTTTTGTGCCTTTCGTTAATTGTGGAGATGCCGCCGAGCTTGCTACGCAAGAACCATCCACACTGGTTCATGGCTCCGGTTCCCTATGCCATTTTTTATCCAAGTCGGTATTCGTTATGAATACTCAAAATCAACTTCAAAGAATAACCAGCAAATCAGGCCTCATCTTCCCAATCCGCATCAAAAGGGGATGCGTAGAAAACGGAAAACCCATTGTCAGGAAGGTTTGGAGGTAGAGCTGTTGGAAGAGCCGGATTCAATATCCGGCTCTTTCTTCCCCATTTTCGTTGCTCCGCTTCGCTATGCAACTTTCATGTAGTATAATAGATACATATGAACACAAAAACACAGAAAATCGAAACAGCCCTTTTATGGGTATTCCTAGTCCTTGCAACCCTGATCTTGATTGCGGCTACAACGCTGGAGTTTCATGTAAACCCAGCCGTAAAGATCCCAATAATTTTGGGAGTTGTGGCAATGGATACACTTGTTATAGTCAATTGGATAATTCAGAGATTTTGGCGCAAGGCAGATAAGGCATAAAGATCTTGTCATATAGTCGATAAATGATATTCGAAGTGATATGACGACAACGCTTTTCCCGATTGGGCAATTGTTGGTTGCCCCCGGAGTAATGGAGGAATTTCCCCATGATGTCATTATCTCATGCCTCAATAGACACGAGAACGGGGATTGGGGAGACTTGACGGAGGATGACAAGCAGGCCAACAACGACGCCCTTGAGAGTGGGGCAAGAATCTTCTCCTCCTACAATATCCGTGGAGACAAGCTGTGGATTATCACCGACGCCGAGCGGGAGACGACTACAATCATGCTCCCCAGTGAGTATTGAATCCAGATACCGGCAGATTTGCTCCAGATAGCGGCGGGATATTCCACCCATAATAGGGAACGCTGTATTCAACCTCTGGAAGGTGGGGGCTGGGTTCTGAATGAGGGTAATGCCCGATTTCCACCAGGAGGGCAGTTGCTACGACGATTGGGATTATGATTTTGTAGTTCATGGAAGTATTTATCCCCCTACTTCCAGAAATCAATGTTGGTTCTATTCTCATATCGGTAATTACACGCGCTATTCCCGAATGAGAGTATTTATTTTCAGGTATTTCCGTTGCTCCGCTCCGCTATGCAACTTTTTTCTTTGAAACCCTTGACGCAAGAGGGACACCGTATGTAACAGGCAGGGCGAGCAATGGGTATGGCATATGCAGTCCATACACCCCAGAGAACACCTTTATAGGTATTTCACAGGACGAACTCAAAGAGGCCAGCGTGATTTATCTTCAAAAACTGGACATCAATGTTCGTTGGACTCGGAACGGATTCAAAGATGGAAGAGGATGCGACTATCACATCTACAAGGCTTCCCTCGCCCCTTTCGACGGTGGAGAGGCCTATGTGCCCGCAGCGGGTGGAGAAGTCTCAGATGGCGTAATCCTCTTTAATGGGCCGGGGTATATCAAGAAGGCCGCACGGGATTTTGTTTCCGGCCAGATCGGAGACATGCTGGCCCAGTTGGGGCTCTAACGGGGAAATGGCTCCGGTTCCCTACGCCAGTTCCACTCCCCTACCGAATGTATGAAAACATTTGGAGAACAATTCGAGGAAGGGGTAATTGCCGTTCACAATAAAGACGCAGGTCAAGCCAGGTTCATTGATGCGCACGTTTCAGGGATTACCGGAGTCTGGGTTGCCGCAGCCAACCAGCAAGACTGCCCCGAGTGGTTTTTCTACGCCCACTACTCAGATCCATCGCGATTTGTCAGGGGAGCAATTGCATGGAATCGGAATTGTCCGAAAGCCATCATCCGAATGATGGAGATGGTTCCCCAAGACAGCTACGTTTCGGCAGCCTTCAAATTCTCCAGATAACGGGTTATTCACGAAGTTTGCTCCGACGAGCTGGACGTAAACTGCCCATTCTCGCAAACTTGCTGGCGCTCCGACAGGCTACGCTGGGTATCTCTGCCCATCCCCCCATACTGAATAACCCTATCTTTCTCTGTGCGGAAAAAGATGAAAGGCAAGATGTCTAAGTTAAACTTTGAATCTGTTTCTTGGTGAAACCAGCTTGCGCCAAGTTATCTGTATTATAGTCGGTGCAATCACGCAATGCGCTTACAATATATTTCCCGTTATATCGGGTGCTTGTGTCGAATAATCTCGATGTCTTAATCCATCCAAGAACTGAGGATTGCAATACGTGGTGGGGACAGAGGTTATTCCGGCCTAGTAGCATTATAAGGTTCAACCTAGCCTGATTGATTTTCTGCGCGGCTTCTGTCCTTAAATAAGAGTTTCGTTCTTGGGGCAGGGTTGCCAGAATATCCCTGACTGGCAATGTAAAATACTGTGGAGTGCCAGTTTCTATAGCACGCAGCAGATCGGAAGAAGGCGATTTATTCTCAGCAAGAGCAGCGGTAATTGTATGATACGCGACTTGTGGGTCATTCGTCGTAGCAATAGTAGTCATGTGAGACATGGCGCGATTCTACTACAGGGCATATACAAGGCAAGGCTCTCTACAACACCCCATTGAATGCAAACTTACCGTTCGTGCTCGATTTCTGCGGCTCTTACCGGCACCTGAACCGGCTGCCTCTCCACCTCTGCCACTTTTTCCCTCTCGCGCAGGATTCCCCGGAGCATCCCGATACCCTTGACGCAGATGTTCTGGAGTTCAGCGAATCCACGGACTGCCCAGTTGTGGGCGTCCAAGCTGCCGAACAGCTCCACTTTCTTTCCGGTTGATACGTCGATGCAGGGATGGGCTGCCTTGGCACCAGGATCTCCCAGGAAGGCGGACAACTCATCTGGGCGCTCAATGTCCTTTTCCAGCTCCCCTTGCCATTCTCCATGCCATACGGGGATGGGATCGGTTTCCCTCTCGACTTTCCCAGCGTTGAAATTCTCAATGGCCAGAGCCCGAGCGTTGTATTGATGGGGTTTGGCGTTAGCCAGGGTTTGTTTGGCACCATCCGGCAGGAAATATTTATCGAAGCCGAAGCCTGCATTACCCCGAGGCGGCACAATCTGGCCATGCACTTCCCCGAGGTAATGGCACACCTTGCCATTCTCCACCATCCCCAGAATAACCCGGAATGTGGCCCGCTTGCCGATATACTGGTCCATGTTTTCCAACTGCCATTTCACGTTCACCCCGACATCTGCCCCCTCGATGTCCAGGGAGGTGTCTTCTACCAGGGTATTTTCCGGCACTTGGGCAGCCTTGTAGGCCACAACCCGCCAGGCATCACTGGCCGGTTCCTTGAGATCCACGGAAGTCATGCCGACAATGTTCAGGCCCAGTTTGTCGAATTCCCTCAATTTGTCTGTGTTGCTGGTATTCAGGTTCACCTCGCGCAGGCCCAGACGCTCCACGGAGGGCACCAGCGGGCGCTTTACGGGCTTCACTGGCACCTTGTCTCTCTCCAGCTTCAAATCACTGGCGTTCTCGCGTTGCCCGAGATGCTGGATATGGTCCTGTAATGCCTCCCTATCGGCAGTGAAAATGGAACAACTCCATTTACCACGAGATGTGGATACATACCAGTCCTCTGTTGTGAGACATGCCTTGCACATGGAGTCAGACATAAGAACATGGTCCACTGTTTCACCTTGGGAACCGTAAGATGTAACAGCATATCCATGTTTCAACATCTTAAAGTCCGAAGCAATGGTGAACTTTTTCCCATACCAAGGCTTTTTGTTCAAAAGTTCAACAACGACTAACGCACCATCTTTCTCCTGCTTTACTACTTCCATTATCTGCCCGTTTGCCAACTTTGACCTTCTCTTGGCAGTGATATTCTTGGTTATTGTAAGCGGGGAGCGCTTTTTCAGTTCGCCACTCGCAGAAGAAGCTGGGATGGAATACACCTTGCCGTCGGATGCCTTGACATAGATATAATTATCATCCTTGCCTTTCTTTGCGAATGTCACCGTTTCACCTGCTTTCAGTTTAGTTGTTACCTCATACTTGATATTCGCTTTCAATTGCACCTTGTCTCCTGCCGTCAGGTTCAACTTTGTAGGCACACAGACAGTTATACTTTTAAGCTCCTCTTCTTTAACCTTGCGCTCTTTACCATCTACGCTGATAACAATGCCTCTATTTTCATCCTCTCTCACGAATTTTGCCACGGCTCCTGCCTTGGTGCTTCCAATATTCATGTTTAAGACGAGAACGGCATCATCAGGGTAATATCGGGCGCATTCCTTTTCTGCATCCGTCATGTCCACTGTTTTTAGCGTCTCTTTGTCAAACGAGGCGGACAGATCCAATTTGCCTACTTTTGCTAGTTCTTCCCGAATAGCCAGATTCAGGGCTTCCACTTCCGCATTTGTCTGGGATAGCATAAGCACATTGCCGCCAGTTTTTGTTTCTTTATTGTATTCTTTGCTATCGCCCATCCTTTGAACAAATGCCTTGGCAGCGATTGTGTTTTTATCTGCAAGGGTTGTATCGACGATTGAACCCATTTCATCCAGTATCTTCCAAGACAGGGAGGTGTCCCCTCGCGAAGCAGCAGCGACGGCAGACTTGTATTGTTCCGTCTGTTGACGCTGAATTGCATATTCTCCTTCCAGGGCTGCCGTTGTAGGGTCGGCATAGTTCTCGATTGCCCGCATTGCATCCGAGGCTTCAACTGGCCCCTTCTGCTTTGTATCACCAGAAAGGATAATTCTGCCGCCTCCAGCCTTAACCTTTTCCATCAGCAGTTGCATAGACTTGCCACCGATCTGCCCCGCTTCATCCACCAGAACAACAGTATCTTTGTCAACGGAGATGGAGGAAGCAGGATGAAGGAAAGTGGAAACCGTATAGGCATCAAACTCGTCTCCTATCAAACCAATGACTTGCTTGTTCTGGGGAGCCAAGACAACAACCTTTTTTTCTTTAGCCTTGAGAGCCAATATCAAAGCAGCCTCGACATGTTGAAGGCTGAAACTTTTACCTGTTCCAGCGCCACCCCTGAATACCGTGCAAAAGTCACTGCTCGAAAGCAACTTTTCAGCTACAGGCAACTGGGTTTCGTTCAGTGGATGCGCCAATCGTGTAAGGGTGATAGGCAGCAATTCCCCAAGCGGTTCATATTTCCCTTTTCCACCACGCACCGTATCCAATAAGAACTTTTCTGTTGCAAGGGCTTCCTTCGTTGTCATCCTTGTAGTTCCTATTTCATGGAGGAAAGACTTATCAGCCATAAGCGCCTTTCGGTAGTCTTCTACACTATAGTCTGTGCCGAGAGTGTGTTTCAGGCATGTAGTAAGGAACATCTCTTGAGTAACAACCGCGTTTCTCTCGAATAAATGCTTTTTTGTCCAAGCAACTGTTTCTTTGGGGGATTCACTCCGAACAGGTTCGTTGGTTTTTCCAAAACTCTTCAATGCTTCCAATTCGGAAGCCGTCATTTGAGCCTGCCATGATTCCCGCAATTCCTCAGCCTCTTGGGAACCGGTTTTCCGCATTCTTGTCGAATGCGCTACCCTGTTTTTAAGCTTCTCATGGCCACTCTTGGCCCCTGATGCTTCAAGTTCAGCAGTTGTCTCCTCAATCTTGCTGTGTCTCTTGCTGAATTTATCGCACAGGCTGGTTGGAATATGGTCCAGTTCCCAACCTTTCCCTTTACTCCGTATTGCATACCCCATTTTCTTGAGTTCCCGGCATAGTTCATAGTCATACACGGAACTGATGAATCTCTGATTTTTTAGCATTTCATAGTTTTGCAGCGCCTTCCACTTGTCGTTGTCACCGGGATCTTGGGTGCAGTTGAATACCAGAAGATGGGTATGAAGTTGCGGATCTCCCACCTGCTCAGCCGATACAGCCCTGCTTGTTTCGTGTGTAAATGCCGCCATTGTGAGGTTTCCTGTTGCCCTGTCCTTCCCATTCATCGAATCCCCTTTGGCCCTCACCCGTGCCGTCGCATACTTTTCCAGCTCCTTGGCGGCAATTGCCACCGCCTTGGCATGGGCCTTCAATATTCTGTCGTCTCCACCCACCAACGCCGCAACACTCACGCTTTTGGGAGGAGCGATCATCCAGTCATAAAATACACGCCGGTTGGGGGTGTCTCCCTCCCTCACGGTATTCATCCGTTGAGTCAACATGCTGCCGTCCGGTTTCTCTCCAGCGCACAGATGAATAAACTCCTTTTCGTGAACCTCGCCGTTTAATCCGAGTAATTCAGCTCCCTTGCCCATCCAGGTTCCAGGTGTGGCCTGCTTTGAACTATAGTAGTCCCCACTTGTTAGGTGCGACTTGAAGTAATTCTTAGCATTTGTGAGGTTTGTTTGGGGAACGGGCTTTATCATATCCACTATTATAGCAGATATTGTTTACTTGTTTATTGTCGCTCCGTCTCACTACGCGACTACCAACCTAAACAAGAAAACATATGACTACACAAAAAGCACTAGAAGTAATGCAGCTATCAAAGAATATCGCCGAGGACATGCCGGTGGATGTTCAGTTCGCAATAACAATTCAGCATGGTGAAGTATCATTGATGTCTGAGGAATGGAATACAGACAAGAGTATAAATATCGGAATCGTTAAAGCATACAGGGTCACCAAACGGGGACTAGACATGCGAATAGCGGAATGCCTGTTGCCTCACGCCGAGGAAATCACAACCACAAGTTGGTCAATGTCCCCTTGGTAATTCCAACCAATTATGCCAGTTTTGGCCAACATCAAGGACGCAGGAACCGTCCTGAATTATTCGGCACTACTGTGATATTGTATATGGGGTGGAAAAAAGAGGGGCTAGTCATAGCCTGCTATACTTGAAGGTATGGAAAGGAACCTTCATTGCACCCCTTGGCCCGCGAACTTCCCCAGGGTGGTTGCCATGTCGTCTGGGGTGGCATTGCAGGCACACCCGCTTCATGCCCTGGCCAAGGCTGGGGACATGGATGCCGCAGCCCGGCTGGTTCTGGATCTTGCCAAGCCAGACAAAATCCAGATGCTGGCAGCCCAGTTCCCTGATGCCGTGATCGTTCCGGTTCATGCCCAGGAGGCCACTGGGATCAACCACATTCCAAGGAAGTTCGCCGACTACATTGCTCACCTCACCGGACTGGAGGCAGATACGGACGTTATTCAGTCCTCGACGGTGTTCAGAACCGGAAAGGGGGGATGGTATCGGATGGCCTTCCGCCCAGAGTTCGATGGTCCGGTTCGAGAGGGCAGAGAACACATTTTGGTTGATGATTGCGTTACAGGAGGTGGTTCCCTCTCAGAACTTCGCCAGCACATCATACGCGGTGGCGGTAATGTCGTGGCCATGAGCACGATAGGCTACGCGCAGTTTTCAACCAATATAGCACTTACTGAAAATACTCGTAATGCCCTCACAATACGCTATAATGGGAAACTACTCTATGACTGGCTCCAACAACACAACATCTACTGCGGGGAAGTCGGAGCCCTCACCGAATCCGAGGCACGACTTATCTACAATGCCAAAAGCCTTAACACAGCTACAGAAAGACTCTCTGAGGCGAAGCAACAAGCTTTCGCAGATTCACAGCCAGAGCTATTTCCAAAAAGAAGCCGCCAAGAAGACATAGCGGCTCTTTCTGCCCAGCGAGCGGGCGAGGAAATATCCAAGGACAGGCAAGCCGTTCTCGACTTGTTGATGGCGGCGGACAGGGAAGATCAAGCCAAGGGGAATGTTCAGGATAATGAACACTCTAGGTAAGCGCCCCTTCTCTCATTCATGTATTCAGCGCTACGCATGGAAAATGAATGTCCATCGACGCCGAAGCGTCGATGGAGACTAAAAAGGGTGAGGGTTAACCTTGTTTCATGTGCATTTGACCTTGCCACTCGCTTGTCGTAGAACGTCTGTCATGGAAAGTCACCCTGAATTTGAGCGGCTGAAATCAACTGTCCTTTCGTTTGCCAGTTCTGAGAAGGCAGGAGCAATGCTTGTGCATGGGCCTTGGGGGGTCGGAAAGACCTACGCAGTTCTTGAAGCTCTCAAAGCGAATAGCGAATCAGATCAGATCCCATTCTCTTACGTTTCTTTGTATGGTATTTCTACTCTGGACGACATCTATTTACGACTCGCAGTGGGTTGGATGAATAAAGTCACGAAGAAAATACCAACATGGTTGGCTGCCAGAATTGATGTCGCCAATGGTCAAACCGCTGGCGCCATAACAAGCACCGTTCAAAATATCGCAGGGTTCTTGTTTGGAAAACAAAGAATAGATGCATTGACGGCCTCGCTAGCCTCAACGACTGGCTTGCTCGCGAATAAGGCTGTTGTAGTCATTGATGACCTTGAACGTAAAGCACCAATATTCAGTATTCATTCTGTGCTCGGAGTCGTGAGTTATCTTGTTGAGGCCCGAGAGTGCCGCGTAATAGTTATAACAAATGATGACCAGATAGAAGGACCTGAGAAGAAGGTTTTTGATGGACACAAAGAAAAGGTTTTTGATTTCGAGGTTGCTTACTCTCCCACCGTTGAACAAAACGCCGCAATCTTTGCTGGGAACTATGACAACTACCTTCGCCCTACATTATTGGCACTTGGAATTAAGAACCTTCGCGTGATTCGGCGAACCGCTCGAATACTTGAGTTAATTGATGCCAAATTACCGAGTAACTATACTTTGGCTAAACAGTCGATTCTTACCTCCGCCACCCAAATTTGTGCTCTTTATCTTGGATTTCGCGAAAAAGTAGATTTATCCAAACTAAAAGACACGAGTTCCCTTCAAGTGGCACTGTACTACGAGTCAAACAATGATAATAATAATACACTGAGTGAGGGCGACACACTTATCTTAAAAAGCGGCTTTTCGAGCGGACCATGTGACGAACTTCTTATCGAAGTAGTTAAAACTGGTGAAACCGATTGGCATCAATTTCAGGAACTTGCGAAGGAACTACAAGACCATCATGAGGAGATTGTTGCGAATTCAGTATTCGAGAGAGAGTTGCGCGCCTTATTCGAGAACTTCTCAAGAAATGATGAGGATATCAACAGGGTAATTAAGCAGAAGTGCGATGATACGCTGATTCTTTTGCGGCCTGGAACTATTGACTGGGCGGGCCAGATATTGGTTGATATGGGCGAAGAAGATTATCGGGAGGGGTGGTTTGAAAAATGGGCACAAGCGAATATACGAAAAGTTCCGGACGATGAGATTCGGTTGGTTCTTGATGGAATTGAGAGCGTGCCGAAACTGCTCAAGGATAAGTATAAGGAAGAGGCTGAGCGGCGCAGACCCCCATTGGATATTGGCAAGGTTCTATTTGCCAGGTATTCAGGCCAGCTTTTCTCATCTGGGCAGATAGACAGAATATCAGAATTGCCGCACGAACAATTTGTCTCTTGGATTCGACAATCGAAGAGCGACGATCTGCGTGGAATTATCCGAGAGATCTTTAAGGAATCATACGGGAGAGAAGGAGCTGAGGGTATCATTGCTCAGAAAACGCTTCAAGCTGTCGATGAATTAGCAAAAGAGTCGCCTCTGAATGCGCTTCGAGCGAAATACCTAAAGAGCGCATTGCCTTCCGCAAATAATCTAAAACAAGAGAACTGACTTATTATCCACTGGCGAACATTTTAATTTTGTCTTGAGGTTCTAATCGCCAACAATCAGGGAAATAGGAGTTACTGTTTCAGCAAGTCGCCGAATGTGGCTGTCACATAATCCCGCGCCTCTGAGTAATCTATCAGCAGTGCGTCACGCACCATGCCATGATTCTTGAACCTATTTAAGAATGCCTGAAAACCGGTGAGAGTGAAAACCAACAAATGCGATAATGGATATTGAATGTCGGATGCACCCACAACCGAGTTCAGGTATAACATAGCCTCGTTTACTTTGGACGGGTCTCCTACCAGATTCCCAGAATCATCGTAGTTGGCTATCCATAGCGCATCATCCCCGATCACTAGAACAGGCAACGCGATTCCAACAGCCCATTGAGTCTTCGAGGTTTTCCAGTCATTCAATGTATCGCCCACAAGGTCATGGGCCGACGCGATAGCCTGTGCCCATTTCTCATACACATCTGAATCGTTCGCAATAAACCGGTCGTCTGACTTCGTTTTTACCCCCACGCGGGCAGTTGCTTTGCCAACCGGCTCACCCCATTGAAATAGGCCCGTTTTTACCGGCCACAAGGAATACCTGCCTCCCCCAGAGCCCTTGGCTGAAACAAGAAAATGGGTTTGGGATTCGCTGGGCCTCCGGGGAACCGTGCTTATCAGCAGCGGAAAATGGCTCCCAAGGTTCTTGCACTCGATAGCCAGGCGAATGTGCTTGAACTCGTCAGCATAGTGAGCCCGCACGTCATATTGCCGGTTCTGGCCTGTAACCGGATCTCTGTAGCTTCCCCCATGAGTTGCAGCAAACCCCGCTTCCATGCACATCCGAAATACCTCAATCTCCAGACGAAAATCATCAGTTGTGGCTAGGTAAGCCTTGATATCATCAACCGTTATGGGATCTTCTTTTAGTGATGGGCGGCTCATATTCCTTTGAAAAGAGGCAAATTCAGAGACTGGCAATGGTCCCAAATGCAACAATTTCCTTTTTTGGACCTCGCTCTACTCTATCCAGAATAATGATATAGCGGTCTCCAGATCTAAATGGTTCGTTTTTGCGGAGCCTGACTAGAGCCGGGTGTGAATTGACAATAACAGTTGTTTTCCCCTTAAGTGCAAAGGCAGTGGAGCCACCTTTGTTAATCGACTCGGCAACTACAGCCACGGCGCGAAGTTTCAGCGAATCGGGTTCGCGACTTTCAACGAAAAACTCACCAGTTAAAGGCAACCCTTTTACTTCCTTTCCTACAAGTCCACTCAAGTTGCCAACATTTAATGGCTGATTTCTCTTTGGTTCAGATGATCGGGGATTGCCACTCTCTGGACGCGATTGATACTGACGTGCTAAACTACGAACTATAACCGTCTCGTAATACTCGGTTTGCCCTTTTTGATTAACCCAATCGAGATCTGGCGACCACCACCCTGAATCGAAAAACCTTTTCAAGCCACTAAAGGTGCGAATTTCCGTTTCATCTCCGTTCCCCAAGTTGCTACTCCCAACTGTCTTTGCATCAACCTCTCCAACCATGATTTGAATCAATGGGTATGGCCAGTCTCCTATTTTAGCCTGTCTCAGCCCCTGTTGTAAAAGGCTTCTGGCCTCAGAGCTATGCCCAGAAAGATGAAGGGCCACCGAAGTATAAAGAAGGATGTATTCCCAGTCTCTTCCCCTATCAGGCCATGAATTAACCCATTGTTTGCCAAAGGTTGCTCCCCACTCGGGTTGTCCTGCGGCTATTGAGCTTACCAAAGCATAACAAATATCCGCTCGGTTCCATTCTTGTTTTGAACCCCAGGCATGGATGAACTCCTGAAGTGCTTTCTGTGGAAAACCTTGTTTGTAGAGCAAAACCCCACGCTCCTTACTTTGAATAGCTTCTGCCGTGTTACGCTGCTCAGAACGGATATTTGAATTCTCGGTTTCTTTCTGCCTCTGATGTTCCTGATTTGCAGCAGCTAACTCGTTAGTTATCCTTTGAAATTGTTGAGCAATCCTTGGATATGTAAAATACAAAGAAGCCAGCAACACCAACACAATAATCGCAATGACACCACGGTAAGTCATTTCGCAAATTATTCTACTCTTCCCCCTCTTCGGAATCCTCTAGTGAAAGACGCTTCATTGAGGGAAAGAATTGCGCAAGAAAACTACGTTCTCCACCTGAGAGATACAGGCCAGAAGGCAGGGCGAAGAATCCATCTGGGAACAAACAAGCTGGGAGGCGGGATTTTGCTAGGCGAAACGCCTCAACCGAATCGTTGTATGCTTCAACGGAATGCTGCAATTCCCTGAGGGCCTGATCTGCAACTTCTTGAAGTTTTTGAACTGCGACAATTCCAAGTTGAGGAATTGGGTGGAACTCCGCTGTTCTGAGCGAAGACTTCTCGGCTATATGCTTCCACGCCTCCAAATGCTCGCGTGTGTTGCTCTTATCGAGTCCCTGCTGGGTCGCAACAATTGACATCTGAACCGTGTAGCGAGCGTATACACTATCAACTTTATTCGAAAGGTTCGCTCGTGCTTTGCGTAGCGCTTCGGCCGGAACGAGCAATGAAGTGCGAGTATCAAGAATAACTTTGATAATCACAACGCCAACAACGAATACTATGAGTAGCTCGATCATTTGTAGCTGGTAAAGCTTACTTTTACTCGCTATAGGTTGTAGTCACTGCTGTTGTGAACCCGGTTTCTGTCAGCGTGACTTTCCCTGCAATTCTTATTTCCTTACACGTCAGCTCAATTGTATAAGTGGCATCATCAAAACATGCATATAGTTTTGACTCTCCCAAGTCGAAGCCCACACTCTCATCTGGAGTTGCCGAAAGTAGCTCAATTATTTTGTCACATACCGAGGAGAAAAAACTAATAACCTTTTCATCGGTTGCATTCAATAGCATCGGCATCTGCATCATTACGCTGAACAGGGCCGCTCGCTTCTTATCCGCTGCTTCTTCTGGTTCATTCATCGCTGTCAACCATTATCTGTGAATATCTGGCAGACAAGCCTATTTTCCCCACAGCTCCAATCCTCCCAACCGGCCCTTCCCCAGCTCCACGAACTCAGACACAATTTCTATCCCCACCGCCTCCCTGCCCCAGTATTCCGCCGCCACCAAGGTTGTCCCGCTCCCACAGAACGGATCGAGGATAATGTCCCCAGGCTCGCTCCACAGCCCCACCAGTTCCCGCACATGCCCCACACTCCGAGGACAGGGATGTTCGCTCCTTGCCTTTCCTCCCGACGCCATCACCCGCCCAGGGAACATCCGGGTTGATTGCCCGGCTGCAGGCGGCTCCCCAAACAAGTAAGCAACCTCGCAGCTCAACACATTCCGCCCCACAAACGAGGGAACCGGATACTCCAAGTTCACGCTCCGGTAAAATGGCAGCTCCTCTGGCACCGCTCCCAAGAACCGGGGATCTGACAAGCAGGCCAGATGCACCACCGCCCGTTTGGGCAGACAGGGCAGGGCTTCCCACATCTCCCACCACAAACCCCAAGGATCGTCAGCCCCCACCAGACAGGGCATTGCATTCGGCCATACCGGATCAACCACTAGGACAACCCGGCTCCAGTCCAATTCCAGGGAAGGCAGGACCTCCCGACAGTCCCCATGATACAGCCGTATCCCACTCCCAGAGGTAAAAGCCGGGGCAATCATTTCAACTCACCCTCCCCGAACAACTCCCCTTGCACCAAACCCGAATTATCTGTGAGTATTCTGCGAACAACTTTCCTTGGCCGCCTCTCCCCCTTTTCAGGTAGAGGGAACAACAGCCCATTATCCCGATAATTCGGCGATACTGTGATATTGTGTGTAGATTTGCCGTCCCTCCCATTTTTGGCCTTCTGGGATACCTTCTTTACCCGAGGTGGAGCCAGATTCACCAACCTGCCCGCGTATGCCCTGCGCCCACCATCCCCCAGATCCGGGAGAATGGGAACAACCCACTCCTCCCCGTCATCCTCATCCTCTATGGGCTGTGTCAGGTATTCCCACAACTCCGATGTCAGATGCGGGTTTATCTCCTCAGCCCTCTCCAATAAATTCAATGCCCTCTTCTGATACGCTGGCCAGACAACCAGGTCCGCCAGCTCAATCATCACTGTGAGCCCAGATACTGGGGCTGTCAGTTGCCACCGGATTTCTGCCAGCGGTTTGGGGCCATATTCATTCCCCCTCACCAGCTCGCCTGCCAGCCGGGGTTGCAGAAACCATCTCAAATCTTCCAGCACATCATTTAGTTGTGCCATTACCATTCTTTGGTATTTGTCCAAGGCTAGCCAATCATCCGCAACGCTCCGGCGAACTGGGGATGTCTTGAATTTGTCGGAATAGCAGGTTTCGTTGGGATTCCGAAATGCTATTACTGGTTTGTTTCGCTTATTAATCGGACAGTCCAATTCGCTGAATTGACTATCATTTAATACTGACTGACTGGGGAGTGTTAGGGAGTTCATTTTGAATCTTAATGGATACTACATAAGTTAGTCAATAATATTCGTTGGAGCACTTCATATTTTTTCGATGAACACTATACCCCTTAGGCTTCGCTAAGGACTCCGTGTAGGCTACAACAAACGGACAACGCTGTTATCCATTTGTTGCCTGTTTGTTGTCATGGGCAGGTGTGTTTCTGGCAAAAATGACAACAAACGGATGACAGATGGACAACGGATAAACAACAAACGAACAACGGAAACAAGTATCTGCTATAATGTTCTTATGAGTGAAAGAACATTAATATCGCCGAGGATTGGAGATGATACGGAAGAGTTGATACATGCCAGCAAACTATTGTCGTTACAGGTGGAAGGGGTGGTTAAGGGGTATGTGGAGTTTTACAGTTTACCGGTGGCCGACAGCTTGGAGAGAGCGGCGGGCATATTAAAGGGATTGGCAATGAAGGCCCGCAAGATAACGGATATGTCGAATGGAATAGATTGGGATGATGGATGCGGCGGATGTCCACATGAACACAAATGCCCATGTCCACTTCAATTCTCTGATGAGCCATGTCCCCCGCACGGTAAAGAGCTAAGGAGGGAAAAACCATGAAAGCAGATCTAGAAAGCAAGCTGGCGCAGATATTGGCCATGAGGAAGCAACGCAAGTCGTATCGGGAGATATGCGTTGAACTGGGTAAGGAGGGAATTGTTGTGGAGCATGGCAATTTGCACAGGTGGTTGAAAAGGCAGCGTCAGAAGGCGGCTCGATTAGCTGAGGAGCTGGCCCCGTTCGAGGCATTGGAGAATGGAAAGACAAAGAGCCAGAAGCCATTAACGGCATTGGAAAAGATAAAGAGAGCCAGGGAGTCAGCCCAGGTGGAGAAGAAGGAACCAGTTTTTCGGTATGACGCCGAAGAGATAAGAAAAGCACAATAACATATGAAAAAACAACTATACATAACAGCAGGCGGGAAAGGTGGGGTTGGCAAGACGATTGCCCTACTCACATTAGCCGACTGCTTGAAACAACAAGACATTCCATTCGGCGCAATTGACGCCGATACGGAAAATGACGGGAAGGATGGAGCCTTTGGGAGCTATCTGGATGCAGAGACGGTGAACCTGAGAAGCTTGGAGGATTGCGACAGGCTGATTGGTTTGGCAGCGGAGAACGAGGTTACGCTGTGTGACTTACCGGCGAATGCTGGGGGTGACATCATGCCTTGGTTCGAGAGTGTCATATCGCCCGAGGTATTGGAGGCTTTGGATTTGGAAATTACGCTGATTGGCAGTGTGAGCCCAGATGCCGGGAGTTTTGCCAGTGTCTGCGAGTGGGCCGGTAAATTGCAGGAGAGGGTGAAATACATTTTGGTGCTGAACCGGAAGACGATGCAGAGGACCGGGCGGACACTGGAGCAGACATTCCCCGAGGTGTATGCCACCAAGACGGGCCAGCAGTTCTTGAAAGGGCTAAAACCGGCGATTGTGGACATTGAGGGCCTGTTTGAAGTCTCCATGAGGCTTTGGGCCAAGAGCGGGCAGTTACCCAGCGCGGCGGCAGTTGCCCCTGAAATTCCGATTCTGGACAGGGCAAGGGTGAAGAACTGGGTATCCAAGATCCACCCGCAATGGGTGAAGGCCACGGTGGCAACATGGGAGGTGGACAAATAATATGAGCCTTCCACTGGCACCGGGGATGGGAGAGGAGGCGGAATTCGAGAATGCCGTTTCCAGAGGGGATGACTTGGCGGATCTGGCATACCCGGACGTTGAATTACCTGATGCGTCCCCAGCACCGGTTTCCCCAAGTGCCCCGAGTTCCCCCAGTGATTCGTGGCAGAAGATGAGTGTAGGGCAGCCAGAGGCGGTAGCCCAGCCGGATGGGAGCCCGAGTGAGGCACCTACCCTGCCCACGGCATTGAAGCGTCATTCCTCACCAGTTCGGGAGAAGGTGATGGCCCACGCAAGGACATTTGGCATTTCGGATGACGATCCCATCTGGCCGGTAATCATGGCCATGAGGGAGGGAGACGAGAGGTTGTTGCGGGCAGAGGAGAATTTCGTTCAGGCAGTCGAGTGGCTGGAAGCGACGATGGACGAGCTACCGGCGAAAATGAGGGAAGCGGTGGATGGGGTGACTCTGGGGTATCAGATGAACAACCGGGTAGCCCAGGAGAACAAGGCAGTAATTGATAAGGTTGAGGGCAGCGTGAAGGAATTCACGGCTGAGGTTGCGGCGATGAGGAGAGACAGGAAATGGCTATATGGGTGGATGATCGGTTTGACAGGACTTGTCATTGCCATTGCCGGATGGAGCACCCTTGAGAACAGCATAACGCGGAAGCTGGCTGGTGAATTCGATACCGACAGGTTGGCAGTGGTTGGCGAGGCGAAGGTTTTACAGGGGATGCAGCGACTTGTGATCGAGCGAGCCCAGGTGAACGCCATAAGGGAAGAACTCAAAATGCAATACCAGGGCTTCAAGGATTTGGTTGGGGAACGTGGAATGACGGCGGAAATGCAGGAGAAGAAAGCGGCAATTGAAGGGGCGTTTGCAGCTCTACAGCAGAGGGAAACAAATTTGGAGAAAAAGGAGAAACAAGCTTATGAAAAGAAATATTAAACACAGGTTGGAAGCAAAGTTGGATGACATCATGAGGGAGAACCCGAAGCATAACCCGTGGAACCAGGATGCGAAGGCACTCCTTTATATGATTCGCCAGATATTTGTATTGGCGAAGCGTCCATTGGATATGGCAGAAATATGCAGGCACACGCTGTCACCCGATGCGGCGATTGCGGCATTGAAGGCAATTGACGCCAAAGGGGACAAGGCCATGAAGAAGGAACTGTGTGTCCTGATGGGATATTTCTACGACTTCAAAGCAATTGGATACATGGAGAGGACGGAAACGAGCATGAGGTTATTGAATATGCTCCATAAGCGGGGGTTGTCCGGTATCACCCGATAGGGATCTGCTACAATGACGTTATGAAGAACCTATTTGAGAAGATATTTAATGGAGCGAAAACCGGTGAGCCTAAACAAGCGAGGTTATCGGATAAAACGGTATGGGATTTGGAAGAGGCTCTAGTGACGCTGCGTGCATTGGACGAGGATATTCCAATCACGGTGGGCCAGGCTTGCGAGGGAATTATGGTTTTTGGAACATCCGGGTCCGGCAAAACGAGTGGAGCACTGAACACCATTCAAATGGGCATGATGGAGGCTGGGTTTGGAATGCTGAATATCTGCGTGAAGGCGGATGAGGCTGACAGGGTGATTGCTTTGGCCAAGAAAGCAGGGCGGGAAAAGGATTTGCGGATTATGCGGTTGGGATGCGATGAAACACGTTTTAACTTTTTGGATTCTTTGAGAGCAGGTGGGGCAACTGCCGTCACGGCGGCATTTAAGCGCATTAACCAGTCGTTGCTTGGCAAGGTGGATGAGGATGAGTGGACACAGGCCAGCCAGGAGCACCTTACGAACCTTGTGCAGCTCTTCATTATGGCAGGAGAGAAGCTGGACATATCAGCGTTGAGAATGGCGCTGGATGACAAGCCATTACACAAGCAGATGATTGTTGATGCTTTGGATCGGTGCCCGAAGGGGAGCAGCGAGGAGCACACCATAAAAATGTTGGGGAACTACTTTTTGAAGCAATGGGTGGCGATGGGTGACAAGACGATGGCCAGCGTATTGATGAGTATCACGCCTACGTTGAATCCGTTTTGCACAGGTTACATGCGGGACTTGTTCTGCACCGACACGAATTTTACGCCGAGGGATCTGCGACATGGAACAATACTGGTTTTGGACATTCCTTGCACCGGAGATAACTTTTCCTACGGGATCGCGGCAGGAACAATTTTGAAGTATATGACTCAGAAGATGATTGAGTCGTATTTCGGCGAAGGGCAGGTTGCGGGGCAGAAGAAGCAGAAGAAGGCAGGTAAGGCGACGAGGCCGGTGGTAATTGTTGTGGACGAATGCCATTACGTCACAACGGCGGATGATTCTGAATTTGTTACCACGTCCCGCTCAATGAGAGGCGGGCTATTTTACCTTACCCAGGACATAAACAACTTTTACAAGCGGGGGGCGAAGACAATTGAAGCCGAAACCGGGGCTCTTTTGAGCAATCTTCACGGCGTCAGGATTATGCATCAAAACGCTGATGATAAGACGTTCCAGTGGTTCTCGAATGTGCTTGGCAAGGAAATGAAGGAGCAGTTCTCCGAGTCTGGCAGCTTTTCTGGCCCAACAGGAACCGGTTCTGTGAGCACAAGCAGATCGTTGCAGGAGAAGGATCAGATTTCCCGCAGGGATTTCAATATCGGGTTGGCCAGGGGAGGCCCGAAATGGAAATTTGTCGTTACTGGGATATTACAGCAGGATGGACGAGTCTATAAAGAAGGTAAGATGTGGAAGCAGGTTGCCTTTCAGCAAATGGACTTGGATAAATAAGCTTAATCCCAGATTTGCAGCCATCGTTGGAAAGGCATTCTGGGAATAGGCGAGGCGCACATATTAAAGAGCGGGCAACTTTAACACGGTTGCCCTTTTTCTTTTTGTAAATATGAGTATGGCGGTTCTGCTATAATATGTTATATGAACACAAAAAACAATGTTTGGAAACGGGATAGTGAATTGCTTAAACTTAAAGGAGCCAAAGGAAATATAGTTATTCCTATTGGTCAGGTTCTGGAGGGAGTCATGGTATTGGGAGGTGTCGGATCTGGTAAAACCAGCAGGAGCCTAAATACTATCCAGAAAGCGATGATGGAAAAAGGCTTTGGGATGCTGAATTGCTGCGTGAAGGCGGACGAGGCAGACAGAGCCAAGAAGTTGGCGCAAATTACTGGTAGAGGGGATGATGTCAGGGTGATGAAGCTGGACGGCAGCGTTAAGTTCAACATCTTGGAGGCATTGCGCCTAGACGGGAGGGCAAAGGTGACGAATGCTATCCTACAGATTAGCGAACCCGAATGGGCGAAAGAAGGTTGCGGGTGGGCACAAGCAGCGCATGAACACCTTAACAACCTTGTATGGTTGTTTATTTTGGCGGGAGAGAAACTTGATATTTCGGCGATAAGGTTGGCACTCGACGACGCGCAGGTTCACAAGAAGCTACTCACAGAGGCAGCGAAATCAATTACGAAAGGAGCGAAGGAAGAGCACGAGTTACTTTTGCTCACCGCCTACTTTCTGCAACAGTGGACGAGAATAAGTGAAAAGACAAGGGAAAGCATATTAACTCCTCTGAAAGCTTCCCTGTCCCCGTTTTGCAACGGCCCTATGCGTGATATTTTTTGCACCGACACTACCTTTGATCTCAAGGAACTACGAGAGGGCAAGATACTCATTGTGGACATTCCGTGTGTGGGGGAGAACGCAATATCTGGAATAGCCGCAAACAAGATCATGAAATTTATGGTTGAGCAGATGATTGAAAACACAAAGATTGTGAATGAGAGCATTCGTCCTGTAATCATTGTTGCTGATGATTGCCACTATGTTACAACATCATATGATGCCGTATTCGCAACGTGCGCCCGTAGCGTCAAAGGTGGACTTTTCTTCCTTACTACGGGTATAGACGCATTATCACGCACACCAGGCATTTTAACGGCTTTGAGAGGATTGAGGGTCCTGCACAGCAGCCCCGAGGCATTGCATCAGTTGATAACGGGTGCGCGGGCTGCCAAAGTTTCAACGTATATCTGGTTTCGGGAGAAGCTGTCAGAAACACATCTGGATAAAATACCTTGGTGGGCATTCTGGCTAAAGGGCTCTCCTCTTCCATCGGAGCGGGACTTTCCCAATGGCTCCAATGAGGCACTAATTCAGTTGAACCCAGATTTTTACCCAATAAAGCACAGGGCGTATGCCAAGATCAAGTTCCCTTCTCCGAGCAGGTAACCAACGACGAGAATTCCGTTCGGTGGGTTGCGGGCTACGAATGAATTAACCTGCTATAATGGGGTATGAAGACAAAAAACCCAGAATTAGATAAGTTAAACGAACTTGGCATAACAACTGGCCTGTTTATGGAGAACGCGGATGTTCATGCCGTGTTCTTTTACATGGGCCAGGATGTAAAGCAGGTGCGTCTTGGAGAGATTTCACGCCCAGAGAAGGAGGATATTGAGGAATGGGTAAAGATGGAGGGAACGGAGAAGGTATTGGAGGATACCAAGTTGATGCGGATGTTTGCCCTTAGCGACTACATCCAGGACGAGAGCGACAAACTGGTTAAGGCAGCCCAAGACGAGTTTTATAGGAATACAGACAGGGAGGACATTGAGGAGAACTGGCCGGAAGAGTCCGCTTTAATTGCACCGTCAGTGAGGGAGATTTATCCGCTTTACGATTTGGACAAGCTGATTGACAAGGTGCCCGATGCGAAGGCTGTTGAGCAGTATGCAGTGGAGCATGGACGTATTGAATCAGGGTATGGGCACATGAGCCAGAAGCTCCATGCGGAGACTGGAACAGGCGCGAATATCATCAAATGGCCCCAGAGGATCGAGGAGGCCACCAGAGCAAGGGCAGAGGCACAGGAAGCGGAGAAAGCTGCACAGGAGGCTGCCAAGACCCCGGAACAGGTGAAGGCGGAAAGGCGGGCAGAACTGGAAGCAGAGTTTTTACAACCAGAGCCAACGAAGCCAAAAGCTGAGAAGGCAGAGGAGCTATCTGATGACAGGAAGGAAATCCTCGCCATGCTTGGGGAAAGCGGCAAGAGCGGTGGGAAATACATCTCCAAAGGCCATAAGGGATTGATGAAAGTCGACGAATTTGCCGAGGCGTATATGGAGGAAGGGCGGGCACTTTAATCTGCTATACTTGTTTATGAATAGATCATTTACTGATAGTGCCGATTTTGAGGTTGAATTCATGTTGAATCCCGATGAGTTGTCGGCTGCCGAGCGGGCGGAAAATGAAGCGGAGAAGGCCCGGTTGAGGTTGGAAGCGGAGCAGGTTAAACGGCAGGACCAACCGGTTTTTGTGCAGCCGAAAGACATATTGAGAGCCGGGGAAAAGGAGGAGCTGATGCAGCGGGTTCCGGTTGGTAACTATGTTGTCACCTCCCCCAATGGCAACAGGACGGTGCTGGAAGTCCGGGTTGCCAAGAGCAGTGGCAATCAATACGTCAACATAGGCCAGGGCAGGGATAAGGAATACCTTGGATTCTCCCTCCCACATCTACGTCTTCTTGCCCAGAGCGATCTGGCAAAGGCGGCAGAGGACTACAAGAACACGGTTCGGGAGCCAGTGAAGAGCCCGGCAATTGCACCTGTGAGGCCACCCCAGACACGCGAGGAATGGACGCGGGAGCAGGCAACGAAGCGCGGGTTGACAGATGCGCAGGCCAAGGGGTTGAACATGAAATGGGAGCGGGATATGGCGAATCTGGATGAATTCTACTTCCCGTCCGCCAGTCCGGTGCAGGAGGCATCAGACGACAGGCGGGCGATTTTGAAGCTCTTGGCGGCCGACACGCACGAAATCAACGGCAGGGAGGTTGAATTGACGGAGTGGAAATACCGGCACAGCAGCATGGAGGTTTCCGAGAATGGCAGAAAATACCCATCTGGGGAGATCGAGGCCCAAATTGCGGTTGGGGGTGAAAAGTCTGTGTTGGCGATGGAGGAAACTTTCGATGAGGCGGGCAATTTCGCCGGTTACGGGTTCACAGACAGCAGGGAGAACAAGAGCAGGCTGTATCCCATGCTTGAAACAGTGATGGGCGAAGAGGAATACACGGAATTCTTGGAAAGCGGTGGAAGCACGGTTGAAAAAGCAAATGAGGTATTCGCTCCGATTGTGCGGGAGGCCAACGAGAAGCTTTCCCAGTGGGTGAATGACAGAGAACACGCGAGGGAGGCATGATGAAAACCATTCTTAAAAACGTCATGTATGCTTTTGCTGGTATCGCGGCAGTATTGGTGTTGTGCGGGATAATCTGGTTGAAGATGGCAATTAACGAAGGATTGGCGCATCCACCGCAGGCAGCACAAATCAGATAAGCGAATCTACTAACAAGGAAGGCGACTCTTAACCGGGTCGCCTTTTGTGTTATCTGAAAGGGTTATTTTCTGTCTGCTATAATAGGTTATGAACCTATTATTAACAAAATACTTTTTCCCTTACATTGATAAGGGATACAGGCAGGAACAAACGCCGCTATTCAGCCGTGTGGTTGATGGGAAACCACTGGCGGCAGTTTTAGCAAAAGAGCTACGTGAACTCACGCCTTCCCAAATCATAGAGGAAATCGAATACGCACAACGGGAGGTAGAGTTAGCCGATTAAAACACGGCAAACATAAAAGTCTATGAAAGACATCTACCAACAAATTACCGACAGGATGGTTGAGCAGTTGAAAAAGGGCAATGTTCCTTGGCAACGCCCTTGGGTTGAAGCCCAGAACATCGTTACCCAGAAACCATACAGAGGGGTGAATACGTTCGTTTTGGCGTGTGAGGAGCGGGAAAGCCCATTCTGGATGACATACCGGCAGGCAGTGGAGCTGGGGGGCAACGTCAAGAAGGGCGAGAAATCTACCCCCATCATCTACTGGAATTTCAAAGACATGAAGGATGACAAGGGGATTGTGATGCTGGACAGCAAAGGCAATCCCAAGCAGATCCCGTTCATCCGGTGGGCGAATGTGTTCAACCTTGAGCAGACGGAGAACATCAAGGCCCCGGAACTGGCCAAGGATGGGGATACGCGGCTGCCATTGGAGAAGGCACAGGAGATTCTGGAAAAGGCGCAGGTTTGTGAAATGAGCCTGAATGCCCAGCTTTCCGGTCCGTGCTACATCCCTTTGCTGGACAAGGTAGAGGTTCCGAGCATCCAGAGGTATCCGAATCCGGCGCTGTTTTACCATTCTGTCTTTCACGAGCTGGCACATGCAACCGGACATGCCAGCCGGTTGAACAGGGAGGGCATTACTCTCCCCAGGGGCAAGGAGCGGTATGCCAAGGAGGAGCTGATTGCCGAATTGTCATCCAGCTTCCTGTGCAATGATGCGGGGATTCTGGGGGAAGTCGAATTCAAGAATTCATCCGCCTACATCTCCAGTTGGCTCGAAGCCCTTGGGAACGATCCGAAACTTTTGATTGCCGCCAGTTCGTCCGCACAGAAGGCGGCGGAATACGTGAAGGGAGAGAGGGAGATCCAGAAGAAGTCAACCAGGGAGGAGATATTGGACATGATAGTGGGTTCCAGCTCCACCCAGAACGAGAGGGGGAACGAGCATGAGCGCGAGTAAGGAATCATACCACGGCATGCTGATTGGTGGTTCCCTTGCGGTGGGCACCCTGATTTCCGCCTGTATCCTGAATGAGAACAAGTGGCATCCGGTGGTTGCCAACATCCTGAATTTCGGGAACTGGATAGCCGGTTTTGCCAGTTTGCACGGATACTGGGCGGCTCTTTTAACATCATCCGTTTTAGGCGGACTTGTGTTGATGTGTGTGGTTCTCGGGGTTGCACCCTACTTGGAAGAGAAGGTGGCACTGGCGGGCAAGGAGAGAGCGCGGCGTGCGCTACAGGAGAAGGAGGGCATGACGGTTGAACAGGAGCGGGATGCCCTCATTGCCCGCTTCGGACAAAGCAAACCCTCATAACGGCATGAAAAAGACTCTCCTCATATTTTTAACTTTGGCCACCCTGAATACCGCGAGGGCCGATTACTGGACTTACCTGTATCTCTACTACAACGGTTTCCAGATGTTCGACGTTGGCAAGGGAATGCAGCAGCAGTCCGCGAACATGATGCTGGGGACGATGATGCTGCCGACCGGGCAGGGCATCCTGAACACCGAGATGGACAAGTTGACGGTGAACCAGAAGGAGCTGGATAACCTCGCCGAGGTTTTTGACAACATTGGCATCAAGGCCAAATCAGACGGTATGGGCGGCACGGTTGTTGCCTTGGATGAAGCCATCCAGTTGGGGGATGTCACCGACAAGACGCTGGAGAATGCATTGAAGCAGGCCCAGGCGCTGGGGCTAGATCCCACCCAATTGCAGACGATGGGAGCGGCTGCCAAGGCAACAGCAAGGGCGCAGGCATTCGATGTCACTTTGAGGCAATACGAGCAACTGGGGGGCAGGCCCATGTCATTGAACGAACGTTCAGCCCTGAATGCACAGATCCAGAGTTTGGCGGACGAGCAGTTGAACGAGCAAATCCTGTTGAAGGTGGCTACAGAGTTTGCCGAGGCATCCAAAAACGAGCAGAAACTTGAAGCCGAGCAGATCGGCAGGCGGGTTGTCCAAGGGGCAGCCTTGAACGGTGAGAATATCAACCCGCAGGGGGATGAGTATTCCAGCTTTGCCCCTGCCAAGAAATTGGAACTGAGCCCTGATTTGTATAAATACCAGGCTCTGGGGGGCATCAGGAAATTGATGCAGGTGACAGATCCGGTGACAGGCCAGCCGCTTCAGCAGGTAGATCCGGTGACAGGGCAGCCGGTGGATGTATTCACAGGGGAGAAGCAATTTGTCGGGGATGCTCCTCCCAACCCGGAGAACATGGCTCCGGGGCTGTCCAGGGCTGGGGAGATGGCTTTGGACAACGACGGCATACCTTGGTTCAACAAGAGCATGGATGGCACCTACCAGAGCGGGACATCCATGACAATCAATGGCAGGCCGGTGGACGGTTCCCAAGTGCCGTTCATTGTGGCGAACAAGGACGATAGGGCGGGAGGTGTGCGGGTTGGGGACTGGGCACAGGTGACGAATAACAGCACGGGAAAGACAATATGGGCGATTGTCGCCGATGCAGGCCCCGATCAGGCGCGAGTTGAAGGTTCTCCCGCGCTGTGGGATGGTTTGGGAGTATCCCACGGCCTCAATTCCATAAGCGGCACAGCCACCGTAACATTTTACAAAAAACGATAACCTATGAAAAAGACAATACTACTACTATGCATGGTTGCCATAACCGGAAGGGCAGAAATAACGATTGACGGGGATACAAAGTCACCAGATGGCCTTTATTCTATTCAAGCTGGCAAGGATGCCGTTACCCTCAATGCTGCCGGTGGAGAAAGCTTGGGGACTGTCATTGACAGGACAGCAGACATCCAAGCCACCGTTTCCGCTTTATGGAGCCCAAACAGCCAAGCCGTTGTTACTGTGGAGCAATACGGGAAAACCGCAGATGTCCTTATTACCACCATGTATGACAAAAAATGTCAGACTCGCATGGTGAACGATGAAGGCAAGATAGCCGAGTTCTACAAGGCACAGGGCATCTACGACAAAGTTGCAACCGAAGTGGTATATGCCCAGAAATGGCTGGATGATTACCGAGTTGTCATTGCCACCACTGCCACCACCCGCGATGGCAAGGTTGTCATTTACCGCTACATGGCGGGACTGGATGGCAAAACCGGGCCTTGCAAGGTTTGGGAGTGATACGCAGAATCATCCAATCGAAATCGCAGCTATCCATAGTTTTCATTCAGAAACCAGTTTTCCGACTATTGAACGAATAGGAGCTAGAAAGATTCTATCTGCACTTCCGTAAAAAATAACTGAACCATCGCGGCGAATATCACACGAGCTTGGTTCTTTTTTATCTTTATCTGAGTCAATAACTTTTACAGAGGCAATTGACTTAGTGACTCCTTTAGCAATGCGGTCAATAAATGGGCGAACATCATTTGCCCCTGAAACAGTGCATTTCGCTGAAACGCTTTTAGAAAGAGTTATTTCGTTTATTTTTACCGCACTGGCGATGAGGGAATCCTTTTCGGCTTTTAAGGCATCAAATACTTCAAATGGCTCAATCTGAATCGGATCAATACGAAATGACATCGAAAACGCCACGCTCAATTGTCCTATAAACAAACTAATTCCGCGAGACGGAACCACAACTTCCAATTCGGGGGCAACAAGGGATATTTTGAAAGGAATGCGACGGAACTCAATACGTTCATAAATGATTTCCTTACCGTATGGGTCTTCAACTGTGTCGCTCAGCTCGACTTTATGAATAAAAGTTCCTTCAAGATAACTCGGCCTTATCTCTTTGACTGAAAATCCAATGCCTTTTTCATCGGAATATTCAGCAGCAAGGATTCTCGCTCCCGCAGCCTTTAATGCTTTGGAGTCAAGTTTGGGAAGTCGCAACCACTGAACCTTCATTTTTTCTCCTCTTCTGGTTGGGAATCTGAACCTGTATTGCTATTTTCAAGACTTTCTTCAACCTTGGCATATGCAGAATAAGCCGCTTTTTCGAGTGCCCGTTTGATTTTTGCCATGTCTGGAGGAACCCCTTTGGGCTTCTTTTTTCCTTTATCCACATTCGGCTTAATTACTCGACGAACTGCAAAATTGAACTCGTTGGCATAGACAGGATCATCGAATGAGCAGGCGAATTCCGCGATGCGATGGTCGCCGCCTATTTCTTGGGCAGTCCAGACAATACTTCCAATGTAATAGCCGCTATCCTTTAATTGGTCGTAAAAATCCGTGGTGTGAACTGCCTTACCGTTCAAGGCTGCCTTGCGCAGCAATCCCTTGATGGCCTCTGATTCGGCAGATTCCTCTTTCGTTTCCTCGCCCCCCTCTTCCTCATCATCCTCTTCTTCGTCTGGAAGACGATGTTCCATATGAATTTCCTTTACGTCGAGAAGAGTGAATCCTTCAACATTTTGAATAATATCAAAAAAGAATGCGATACGTGCCGCCGAGTCACGAACATCGTGCAGAGAGATAATCCGTTGAGTGCTTTTATCTTTGTCTTTATATGGGAGTGCGCGAACCAGTTGACGAACAACCTCACCCGCTCTTTCGATGCCTGAAAATCGAATATCAAGAGAGCCAGGCGTGTTTTCCAACTCGATTGTGAATACGCGTTGAATTCGTTGTAATGGCGTAGCACTCTTTAGATTCAACTCCACGAATGACACTTCAACATTGTAGGAATTATCTTTGCCGGATATTGGGGTGATTTTGTAGTTTTCTTTGAATGATGTTCTTGCCTTAAATGTTTCTTCAATGGCGTCCTTGATCTTTTCTGCATCCAATTCGCCAAGAACTTGGCGTGTCTTTTCCTTCGAGATATTGTCTGCTATATTGAGTTCGGACGAAATCCTTTCGACTGTCGAAAAAGAGAATATCTGTGAACACAGGTAGTTTTGGACATCTTCAATGTCATCATTACTCGACATCAGGATTCCACGACGGTTCCCAATTTTAAGAAGTTTTGTTTTTGGGATTTCTTTCCCAGCGAATAAATCCCTTAAATCTTTGTCGGTAAGATACTGCGAGGCTAACTGTATTATCTTTGACATTATTTCATTCCTTGGCCGGTTTCTGAAAATGCAGGCGCGGTAGCTGGAACCCTCTTTATTGTTATCTGTGCCAACTGACGCTCCATAGCAGATTTTGTTGTCTCTTTTTTGTCTATATTATATAAAGGCCAGTATTCCTCCGCATAGATTCTTTTTGCTTTTTCAAATACTGCTTCCGCATTTTTATGCGGAGATGGCATCCTGATCGTAATAGGAACCTCGCCTACGGCAATCTGGTATTGAAATAGATAATCGAACAGATACTGAAACTCCTTGTCTGTTTCTCCAGAAATATCGGTATAAACAAGGTAGCCATTGGTCCCGCCTGCTCGCCCATATTCAATTACCTGCCAAGGAGCCAGAAGTGTTTCAATAGAAGCAACCTTGCTGCGTGTCTCAAAAAAATGGATCGTGGAAAGCACTGGATACACAAAATGCTTTGGCGGATTTGCCCCCAACAACCCCTTGGGCCTATATTCCGACTCTATATCCTTTTTGATCGAATATAGGTAACGCACTCGCGCGGGAGAGAGCACATAGAGCCGTTTACCTTTATCCAAATTAAGGCTGCGCGGATTAAGCTCTTCTAATTCCTTTGAGAAGTCCTTTGTATAATCCCCATCATTATTATATATAAATAAGAGTCCCCGAGTGTGATTCTTGTCGGATTCATTGACATATAAAGTTCTGAATTCTTTTGATAACTCGGCGCAACTGATTGTCTCACCGATATTCTTTAGGCAGTCCTCCATATCAAATCCGTCAATCGAGGCAGCTTTATAACTTTTAAGATCGGAGATAAGGTAAACTACCTCTCCAAAGTGTGGATCGCAGTAACGGAAAACCATATCGCTCGTATGGCCTCCGGCCTGTTTTTTTGAATGACGCTTTTTCTGTTCGCATGGCCAATTGGAATTTGTGGGGCCAACTCTTTCCCAGCCAAACATCTCGAATATCTCTTGTGCGAGATCTTCCGCCATTGATTGAATATTTACGGTTTCAGCCATTTTGAGAGCATTCGTTGGAACTGGGGTATTCCTCGTTACAGGACATGATCTGGAATACCGTGATAATCTGCGGGATTAAAGAAAAAATTGCCAACTCGTCCGCGCTCAATTCCAATTACAAAATGTCTGACAATTTGCTGTTCGCTTGGACGTATAGGGTGGGGAAGCGGGAATTTCTCGTCGAGATTTTCCGCGATGGAACCTGTCTCTTCTACGACGAGTCCATTCGCCAGTTCCTCTCCCGTGCAGGGAAGACGCCCCAAGCCTTCCTGATCGAGGAAATCGAGGCCGACGATCCCTCCCCTGCCCGTGCCCGCAAAACTGAATTTGCGATCCGCCTCAAAATTGATTCCGAGCACCTGAACCTCATTCGGAACGCTCGCGAGGAGTTTGACGAGAAAGACGATGTTTCCGCCGAGTTGGAAGGCCAGATCAATTCCCGCTTTGGCCCAATTTTCTCATCAGAGGTGAAGCCATTTTTGGCCATACCGCTGGCAGATTTGTAATTTCAGGCGTGCCCTTCACCGTTCCGGTAAATTTACCGGAACGGGAACACACAACAATCACGACTGTTTGAGCGCGTTTTTCTTGAAGTAGTGCCGAATCCCTTCCAGAATCTCCCGCGATGCAGGAACACCAGCCAATCGATCCAGGAGAAAACCCGATCATCTCCCCATTTTCTGATGCAGCGAGTCCTGTTTTGCAGAAGCGGCGGAAGAGCCACCTTGCGCTGTGGGTTTCTTTTGGCGTTATCCTCTGTCTGGTTCTGGCAGTCGGGGGATTTTTCCTCACCCGATACCTGAACGATCCGCTTCGCACTCTGGAGCCATTCCCGGTGGGGAAATATCTGGAGAGTTACAAGGCACTGGCAGGCTCGAAATTCCGAGGCACGCTCCGGGTGGAGAATGACCTTGGCTGGAAAGAGGGTTCGGGCCGACTCATGGTATTCTCGTTCCGGGACAATCCCCACCCCATCGTGGTGATGATTCCCCCCAGTCTTGCACAGATTTATTTCACCAAGGGCCAAACCTATGAGGGGGAGCTTGAAGTCAAAGAAGGAGGAATGATTTATGCGAATTCCATTCGGAAAAACTAGCGCGGCGATCATCGTCGCCAGTTCCATTGCCCTTGCGCAGGAACCGCCGAAACCGTCAGCCCAGGCAGGAACGCCCGATGCCCCCGCTGTTCCAGCAAAACCTGAGAATGCGACTGTCCCCGCAGGTTCTCCTTCCTCTGCAAAGGGCAACGGAAGCGACATGTCGGCTGCCTTGGACTACCTGATGAACCGCAAGCCGCAGGATGGATCAATGGGCAAGCAAGCACTGGATTCTGGCAAACGCGGTGAATCCAAGGTCATCGCAGACGATGCGGTTGGCAGCCATCGGAATGAGGATCAGGAAATGAGATCTCGTTTTGAGCGCTACCTTGGTATGGCTCCGGTTCCCCAAGAAACGCTTACCGAATATTTCACCAAGATGAAGCAGGTATCCACCCTGCTTCGCGATAAACAGATTTTTCAGGCATGGAAGCAACTCCACGACTTGGGAGACTACACCATGATTGATGCCGGTATCAGCAGGGAGCTTGCAAATCGGGTTGAGTCAATCTGGAACACTGACAGAGCTTCTGCCCATATTGATCAAAAGAACGATGCCATCCGTAAGGATGTAAAGACATCGAATCGGAATGCTGATCTGATGTCCGGGCAAATCATGGACCAAGAGATTGAGTATCAGCGGAAACTCAATCAGGGGAACAAGCAGAAGCAACAGGGGCAGCAACAACCTGCACAGCCGAACGGCGGGGTCCCCCAAGCACCTCAAGATGGGGGGAATGCACCCGCACCTAGCATGGTAGGACTGGAGGGGAAACTTCAGCTCACGGAGGAATACCTTCGTTCGCTGGAACTCAAGGCCAAGATCAAACTCAATGAGTTGAAGCAGGAAAAATTGCTTGAGCAGGCCAAAACGAATTTCTCTGAATACATTTCAGCCCTCTACAACAGCGGGCGGCTGAACCACGTTGTTCTTGCCGCCGATTTTTACCGGAAAATTTTTGAGGAAGCGGAATACCCGGTTGAGATGGCCAAGCAAGTGAATGCTGCCCTCGAAATCCAGCGTGATGTCCAGAGCGCCATCGAGGTTTTCCGCTACAAGGTGGATCGCGGGCAATTGTCGGGTGCCAGTGACAGCCTGCAAACGGCATTCATGATCAATGAACTCAGTCCTGCGGTCCTTGGTTTGGAGCGTCCGTTGAAAGAGAAGGTGGCAGACTTCAACGCCAGCCTCGACCAGATGCGGAACCTCATCGAAGCCCGAGATTTTGGAAATTTGGAAAACCTGCTGCAAAAGATGAAGTCATCCGCCACGGACTTCGACACGACGAAACCGATGGCCATTGTCAATGGAGTGAAGCTGGAGAGCAAAATGCGGTTGGGGAAGGCGAAGCTGGCCGCCCAGCAAGGCGACTTGAAACTGGCGATGGAGGAATTTCAGGCAGCAGCGGAGGCGTGGCCAGGCAATCCCGATTTACAGGACAAGGCCCTGACATTCTTCGACACCCAGGATGTGAAGTCCCAAGCTCTTGTGGAATTTGACAGGCTGGTTGAAGAGCAGAACTACCGGGCGATATTTGACAAGCAACTCGGGTTTGCCCCTGCCATCAAGGGCGATGCCAAGCGCGAAGAATCCCTGAAAACCGCCTTGCTGGCCATCAAGGATGCGGAGATGGCCTCAGAGAAAGCCAATGTCCTGATGTTGAATGGAGACTACTTTGGGGCATGGGAGACCATTGAACTCGCCAGCAGCAAACTCCCTGATGACAAGAAACTGAACAAGCTCCGCGCCGATCTTTCCGGCCGGAGCGCTGAATTCGTTTCCGCCATCAACAAGGCAAGGGATGCTGAGGGCCGGAATGAAATTGGATTCAGCATCACTTGGTTTGTCAATGCACAGCGGCAATACCCTGCCAGTCAGATTGCGAACGAAGGCATTGAGCGTCTGAGTAAGAAATTGCTGGAAGCCAAAATGTAGCAAGGGATGAAACTGACCACATGGCCAGCGCAATCAGGGTCCACAATCTTTCGGTAGCCGTCCGAGAAAAGAGTCATGCCAAGACGCTTCTCTCCAATGTCAATTTGGGGGTAGAGCGGGGGAAGTTTGTCGCTGTCATCGGTGCATCAGGCTGCGGGAAAAGCACCCTGATCAAGTCGATGGCTGGGTTGATTGAGCCATCAGCCGGCCAAATCCTTTTCGCAGGGCAATCAGTTCAGGATTTGAATGACCATCTCCCACTTGCCGTTGGTTATCTGCCTCAATTTGGGGCCTTCCATGAAAAACTGACAGTGGGGGAAAATCTCTCCACCGCATCTGCATTGCGGCTTCCGCGAAAAGTCACGGGAGAACGGCGGCAGGCATGGATGCATCACATCACGGAGTTGGCCCGCATTGATCCCCTGCTTCCCCAAGAGTATCGTACTCTTTCCGGTGGACAGATGCGCCGGATGGCTCTTGCGGAAGAATTGATTGGAGATCCAGCTTTCCTCCTCCTCGATGAGCTGACCAGTGGGCTCGATCCTTTTTCCGAACTGGAAATGATGGCATGGTTGCGGGATCTGGCACACGACATGGCCAAAACGGTTGTGCTCGTCACCCACGCCACCAACAACCTGCATTATTGCGATGCCATCATGTTCCTCCACAAGGGGAGGTTGGTTCATTTTGGGGATTACCAGTCATTGTTGGATTCGCATGGAGTCAGTTCCATCGCCGAGCTTTTCGGACTCTACCAGACGCAGGACGTTGACATGTCGGCGCTTGATGTTCCGGTTGGAGAACCTGCAAACGATGCGCCGGATGATGCTCTCACTATCAAATCCATGCCCCCTCCGGGAGGATGGGTGCAGATGCCGACGCTTTTGGCCAGGCAGGCGAAACTATTCTGGCGCGACAAGGGACAGATCATCCTTCACGTCGCCCTCATCCTCACTTTCCCGATATTGGTGGCAGTTTTTGCCACGAGTGGCCTGCCACAAGTCCGAAGCCAGACGCTCTCCCTCGAAACCAACATCCTTCGCACCCTCCAAGATCAGCTTTTCTATCTCAAAGAATCTTTCCAAGCCGCCTCCCTAATTTCGGGACTGGCAATGTTCCAGGTGATTCTTTTGACACTCATTGGTGCGAACAATGGGGCACGGGAGATTGCCAAGGAACGGGGTATCCTTGCCAAGGAGCTTCGTGCCGGACTCTCCCCGACCGCCTACGTCTTGGTGAAGTTCCTGCAAATTGCCCTTCTCTGCGCGGTACAGGCATTCTGGATGGCATGGTTCGTCAAAACTGTCTGCGGTTTTCCAGGGAACCTCTGGGATCAATTTACGATCCTGTTTGCAACCACCCTCGCCATGAGCACAACCTGCTTGGCGATTTCTGCGGCCTCACCGTCTCCAGAGCGGGCATCCCTTTTGGCAATCTACCTTGTTGGCTTCCAACTTCCGCTTTCCGGTGCGGCTCTCGCTCTCCCAGATTGGCTCAGCACGATTTGCCGTCCATTCATCGCGGCCTATTGGGGCTGGAGCGGATACCTGCAAACATTCCAGGACACCCGGTATTTTGACATTGTGCGCCAATCCCGCGAAACATGGATTGCTCCTTACCCACTCGGGATGGCGGTGCTGGGATTGCACATTCTTGTAGCTTTGGTTGCCTCCGTATTCCTGACATCGGCAATCAAGCGGAGGGCGTCCGAATGAAAATCGCAGTAGGAAAACTCAACAATCCTGCTTTGGAGTGAATATTTTCATTTACCAAGACGCTGCGGAAACCGGCCCGTTCACTTGGGTTGATGTGTTCATCCTGCTCAGGAAGGGCGATCTCTCCACAGACACCCCCGCACGGATAGAAGGCAGCAACGAGATCAGGAGCCTTGAAGAGTGGGGGCTTTGGCGGGAAGGTGATGAAGTCGGACCATTCACATGGGATGAGATTTCCGCCATGCTTGAAGCGGGGGTTCTGGATCTTGAGAACAAGGCGCGTTTCGAGGGCGACCCGGAATTGAGCAACCTGAAAGGCGTCATCCGTAAAAGCCAGGAGATTTGCCTTCCTGCCGAGAATCGAAAGCTGGGAGCCTTGTGGGAACTTGGGGAACTGGGGGGCTTGTGGATTCGCAACATTCGGGATGCGCTCAGGGCTCCGAGAACCAGATTCCATGTGGCGGGAGGCCTCGCCGTTATTCTGGTCTGTGCGCTCGCTTTGTTCTCATGGGGAAGGAACACCCAACCGAAAATCGAACCGCCAGCCGAAAAGCGAACAGCGATCACGGAACAGAATTCCGGCGTTCAAGAACCCGTTCCCCCCCAGATCTCAGAGACCAAACCAGAACCCGTTTCCACACAACCTGCAATGGCCGTGGCATCCTCTGAGAATCAGCCGCCACTAGCAGCAGAACCATCCATCCCCAAAACGGACTCTGAAAATCCTCCTCCTCTTGAGAAGACCGCGCAGGAGATCCCCGCACCTTCAAAGCCTGATGTTGCCTCTGTTCCCTCCCCTCAGCCGTCTGGCCCTACTCAACCTGCAGCACCGACAATCCCGGTTGCAACCTCAGTTCAACCGAACGCACCACAGGTTGCCCAAGCCAATTTACCCACTCCGAAGCCAGTTGCCACACCCGCACCCGTCGTCACTTCTGTCACCGATTTCTTTAAAATTCTGTCCGTCAAATTGCTGAATAAGGAACCGAAGGATGGGATCGGGGTATGGAAGTTACCCGAAATAGGCAAAAAAGACTCAAAAACCGTATTCTTGCCTTGTTTGGAAGTTAAGCTTGCGACCGCTGAAAATGCCCGTTCCGAGAAGATGACAATGAAAGCCTACTTCTATGATCGGAACAATAAGCTGCTCGCGACGGCTTCAAAACCTTCCAAATCCGGAAAGAAGGCCCTGAGAACTCTTTTCGAAATGCCAGTGCTTTTTTACAAGGAGAAGCCGGACCGGATATTTTTCGAGATCCCTGTGGATGTCGCAAAAACTGAATGGAAGGCAGTGGTTGTGGTTGGAGACAAACAGGAGGCGAAGTCTGCATGTTACCCTTCTGACGTTGACGATTACAGGCTCGACTATGCGGAAAAACAACTCGTGCATGACCGTTCGGCCAAGCGGGTGGCCAGAAAGCCCGCCATCGATCCGCTGATCGAGTATGTCGTCAAAACCAAAAACCCTAAAGTTCCACAGATCACCCTGTTTCTTCGCCCTCCGAAGGGCGTTGATAATGGGGAGGAAATCAAGGGTGTTCTTGCACTTTGCCTCCTCGCGAACGGGCTGGAACCGATAAGGCAGGAGTTGCAGAAGGAAGAGATGAGCGGCGACTACAATGGGCTGCTTGCTTTTGCCAATAAGCACAAACTTGCCGTTCTGGCTTGGGGAAGCAGTTCCGCTCTTTGGGCGAACGCAAACTATGATGATATTTCCTCTGCGCAGGGGAGGGAACTCAAAGCATCCTTCAATATTGTTGCGAATGCATGGGAGCGCGGCGTGCTTGAACTTGGCGAAAAATACGGGCTCCCGACGAAGAATTTTTTGATGTGGGGGCAATGCGGATCGGCTCATTTGGCGCACGCATTGTGCTTGGCCAAACCGAATTATTTCCTCGCGATTGATGTCCACATTCCCGGCTTTTTTGAGAAGCCAACGCCTGAGGCCTCCAAGATTCTTTGGTGCGTAACTACCGGCGAACTCTATTACAGTTACGACTATTCCCTTCGCTTTGTCGCAGACTGCAAGAAGCTCGGGTACCCGATTGTGTACAAGGCGATTGTTGGACTTGGTCACGCCGGACATCCAGATGCCACCGCGATGGGGCTGACATTTTTCGAGTTTGCGCTCACGCAGAAAGATCTTCGGGACGAATACGAGAAAAAAATGGCGAGTTCCATTGATAGAGCGAAAATGGCAAAATCAGATGAGCCAACACCTTGGCCCGAGGCATTTCAAAATCCGCCCTATTTTGGGGACATCATCAATCAGGAAACGTATCCGGCTTCACAAAAGGAAATGATCCCGGAGAAATTCAGGATTCCAATTCCCACGAAGGAAATTCGCGAAATATGGGCGAGGCAAAATTAAACGCTCCTGCCGGATGGCAACACAAAATGTGGAATCTCAGCTTCAATAGATGGCGGGGCCTCATGCTCTGTTTTGTTTGTTCCTCCGCATATGCAGAGATCGGCACGCTGGTCATGAAACCGACTACCGACATGGAGAGAGCGGAAGTAAGTTATCTCAAGCCTATCGGGAGTCCGAAAGCTGCATTGGTTCTATGCCCCGGATGTAATGGGGACGGACTTGGGATGATTCAGCAAAGGGAATGGCAGGATTTCGCCAACCGAGAGCACTTGGGGTTGATGGGGATCCATTTTCAATCGCCAATCGACCTGTTGTCGATGTGCCAAGGTTATTATCAGGCATCGAAGGGTTCTGGAGAAATTCTACTGAAAAGCATCCGAAGCATTTACGGGCGCGACTTGCCCATACTGATTTATGGGTTTTCCGGCGGGGCGCATTTCACCACCCGTTTCATTGCCTGGAAGCCCGAGAGAATTCTTGGCTGGTGCGCTCTTGGAGCCGGAGTTCTGGACCAACCTGTGCCCTCCAGCAGCAATCCTCCAGGAATCATGGCCTGTGGGGAGGATGATTCCCGCCTTGGGGGGGCTTTGGTGTTCTTCAAGCAAGGCCGAGCGGCCCAGAAACCGTGGCTGTGGATCGAGGTTCCCAAAACCGGTCATGCCACTTCCCCCAATCTCGACAATTTTGTTCGCTCCTATTTCACGTCCTTACTGCACCATGCCTCCGTGACGGGCACTTGGGTGGATATCGATTTGATGAAAGAAATCTCGCGCGAGGAAGCCCAGCAGACTCCCTCTTTGAGCGGTTGGTTGCCCGACCGTGACCTTTTCAAATCTTGGGAGCAATTCCGTGAGAATTAATTCTATAATCACATGAACCTCACTTTCAACGGCGTATGGCGGATGGATTGGGGATTTGGCAACCCGAATATCACCGCAGCTTTTATTGTGTGCCTTCTCGTTCTGGCGTGGCTTCCGGCATTTCTCTGGCGTCGAGGATTCTGGCTGAGTCTTCTCATTTCCATTGCTCTCGGCATTTGTCTTGTCCATACCATGTCAAGAGGCGGTATTCTGGGCGGATTTGTGGGACTCGCTACTCTCGCCCTGCTGGCACCCCGTCCGTGGCCTGCCAAACGCCTGCTCGCCGCAGGTCTTGGAATCTGGATCGTCATCCTTGGGGTATTTTGGTTGAATGCCCATGAGCGCTTCGGACAGGGGATCGTTCAGGAGGACAAGTCTATTTCCCATCGCCTTGCGATTTGGCGATGCTCGCCTCAGATGCTCGCCGCAAACCCGCAAGGTTGGGGCTGGAACGAGAGCGGGCAAGCCTACATGGACTGGTTTCAGCCGTTGGATAGACACGAGAATTACGGAAGCCTGGTCAACACCCACCTGAGCAAAGTTGTCGAGCTGGGCATTTTCGGCGGGAGCCTGTATCTGTTCCTTTGGGCCACCGTATTATTGGCCGGTTGGCCAAGCGAGGGTTCCCGATGGAGGGCCGTGCCTTTTGCGATTCTTGCGGGGTTTGGAACCGCAGCCCTTTTTACAAATATGGCAAGAGATCCCAGTGTTTGGATTCTTCCTGCTCTTTGCGTCGCAGCCATCTTTGTTGATCGTCTGTTTCGCCGGGAAGCACCCAACTGGGGGCATATCTTCGCCGCAGGCCTTGCCTGCTTTTCGGTTGTTTTTGCACTGTATTTCATCGGAAAGAGCGGGGAACGCATTGTATCAGTTTCCAATAAAGTCGCATTTGTCGGGGGCAACCCCGAATACTGGATTGTTATGGATGCCGAGAAGTTTCGTTCTTATCCCCGTCACTTGCGGAAATTCCTCGCCGAGCACCCAGGAACATCTTTTGCGGTCGTCAAATCTGTTCTGGATCTTCCAGATAATCCACAAAAGGGCACGAAAAAGCCCGGAACTCCTGTTTTGATCATGAAGGATACCGACGTTCAGGAAAGAGGCATGCTTTTGAAGAAGGTGACATCAGCCACATTTCTGGCCCCTCAATTCACTCCATCCGAATTGCCGGACCAACTCCAAGCACAGGCAATCTATGGCGAATTTTCGAATTCTCGTTATGCTGTCTTCTGGGATGAACAGAAGCTTTCTCGCCGAATTCCTGGAATCAGTGACTTCATCCCAGATTGGACAACGAACCTACTTGCCCCATTTCTTGCTAAATCTGACGGGGAGTGAAGTTTCTAGCGTGGCTCATCAGAAATTGCGAGCTGCTTTCTTCTGCATTCTTGGGTCTGGGAGTGATGGCCCAAACCAGATTCATCAATAGAAGCGGTTCCAATGGTTTTCTATACCGCCCCTCTGATGTTGCCACATTCTGGAACATCAGGAAGAGGGTGAATACCGTTGTCGCCACGGGAAGCAGGTCGAACCGTCGCTTGTAAAAATCACGGATATTGCAATCCAGTACAAAGAAGATGATGGGTGCCCACATCCATCTGGACATTACAGTCAGCCATCCATCCCATTCGTTGGTATTGCAATCAGGCCAGGAAGGGGCGAACAAAAAGAGGACGATATTCTCACCCCATTGTGACATCCATTCCCGCCATCCCACATCAAGGCGCTGATAGGAATCTTTCCAGTCTCTCTCCCCCGCTTTGACATCGACATCAACTTTGACTGTTGAGTCTTCCAAGGCACGCCGCATCGTCCACTTGCTCAAAGGAGCAAGTGGATAAATTACACAACTTGGAGAGACAAACCCCCATTCTCCGCCTTTGAACGCTATCTCAATTTTCCTCGCGCCTGAACGATGCTGAATCTTCGTCAACCAAGGATTTCCGAAGGAAGCGACAAAACCGAGTTGAGCGTATGTCCTGATGGAGTTCGGCAGAAGCAGAATTGCTGCAATCCCGATTGCAGTGAATGCAGTGGCGAGTTTGCGAGGAGACTCCCACCAAATCCAAGCCAGACACAGAGCTGCCAAAGGAACAACGGTTGCCTTGGTCAGGCATGCCAGCATCCAAAACATGACTGCTGTAGCAAAGCTACTTAGCGACTTCTTCCTCAGATGACGAGCCGTCATCCACAAAGCCATTCCAAGCAACGGAAGCAGCAGCGTTTCCATCATGAAATAGTGATAAATGGTGAAAAGAGACGGCGTGATGGCAATCAAAAGAAACAATACGAGCGCGGGAACCTTATGCATGCCGAATTCCCGTGCAGCCCGGTAGAATGTCCAAGGCATCAGGGCAGAAAACAACCCCGTCAATAAACCGACAATGAGCCGGTTGTCAAATGAAAGCGAATGGAGAATCCAGATGTAAAATTGATAAAGGATTGGATCGGATGCTCCCATCAGATCTGGATGAAAAAAACGCTCCCCATTTAACCAATGGCGAGCAGGATCAGAGAACTGATAATCGAAAGGATTTTTCTGCGTTAGGTATAACAGTCTAAATGCAAATACCAATACGTTCAATAAACATAGTCGCGTTTCTAAACACCTAGATTTACTATTTAGACTCATATTTGTCGTTCACTGCCAAACTATATGACAAGGAAAGTCTGACTTGTACTGGAACCAAGACAATTATACAGTTCCATTTGATAAGAGAAATCAAAGCACCAGAAATATTATAGTAGATTCACCGATTCTGACAATTTGTTGCCTTCGAACTTTACGGAAAACTGAGTGAGTGTATAGACTACCACCCTTTTTATGCCCAAATACACCATTAGTTACAATAATACATAGTAGACTAATATACTTATTCGATACCAAGCCAGAATAATATCAATATCCATATAAATAACACATTTACTCCGATGCCCATAACGAGACTCACGAAGGTTGCCCTATTTATTCCAGGAATTAAGACAGATTCAGAACTGTTATTTTGATTGATATATACGCTAATATTCGCACCTTTCAGCATTACAGAAGTATTCTGTAACATTCTTTCCGAAACACGCGCATGACGCAATCCAATAAATAAACGCGATCCATCGTATTCAACGTTATTGATTGAATATTTGTAACATACTGTTACGTTGCCATTTCGGTTAATATTAAATAGAGAAACAATTGCAGGAGCGCGCATCCATTTATCTGAATGATAAGCTTTACAAATATTTAGTAATCCAACAAGACTCATCCAGGTTCCAGACATGAGTGGGATCAATATAATAAGCGCGCAGCCCATCATATGTTTATCGCGCTGCCTTGGCGCATCCAATTGCTATCGTCAATGCGGATTGTGGTTAACCACAAAAGTAAAAACATCCAAATTGAAAACAATACAATGCCGCTACCAAAGATTAGTGAAGAGATACTATATTTAGTTAATCCAACCACCAATACAGAGTTGCCGGGTGATGCTGGATCATAAAATACTTTTATGATTGTTTCCTTTTGATAGCGCGCGGTGAATAACGATGATTTTTTGTAGCTATTGCTGAGTCCAAAATTGAAAAAGTCTAACCCAAACGCAATTCTACTCCCTATATATTTGGTGTCTTTAACCCAATATACATATGAAATTCTGGGCAAGTAAACAGATTGCTCTGAACCTGATGATCGGATAATCTCAGATTGAGTGATAATCCCAGAAGTTACGCTCCACTTACTTGCAGCGAGCGATGAGGACAGCGTTTTGATTCCGATAAATAAAAATACAAGGCCAATGCCTAACAACAAGGTCAAGAAAAGACGTTGCTTCATCAATTCAATTGCTTATTTCTAATCACACTTAAACTATATAGTTTTTCGGTGCCGTCAGAAAATATTGCAGCAATTTCACATTTCTTTACTCCTGTAAATCCTGAGCCAACCATAAGATGCAGTTGAAAGTTTTCATCATTAGGATGAATATTTCCAGTAATATTTGTATCTGGTGACCTAAATTCAATCGAGGCTAATTTATGCTCTGGTTTTGCGCGGATATTAATTTCCAACGCTGTATCTTTAGGGAACTCGGGAACGCTTATTACTGGAGGATCAATGTTTATCGCACTCTTTATGTCAATATCAAGCGTAACTAGTTCAACATATTGATGTTGGTCATCAGTTTCATACTCTATCGCGATCGGCTTTTTCTGCAGTCCAGTTGATTTTCCAGGTTTATACACAACTGTTAGATCTCCCTTTTCGCCAGGATTTAGTATTTGTTGAGATACGGAAGCGACTGTACATCCGCACGTTGTCGACCATTTCGTGATATAGATAATTTGTTTTGTATTGTTTGCAAAGTGGAATGTTTTAGTCAAGCTAGAATCTAACGGACTCGCACTTACACTAATACACTTTGAATCCCAGGTTAAAAGATCGGCAAAACAATTTCCCAATCCGAATAGTAAACTTAGAAATATAAATAGTTTATTCATTCAATCTTGGAAGCAGCCCAACTGAATTACGAAGAGGCGTATTAGGGATAACTAATATTTAACTGTGGATAGTCGCGCTTCTTATTCCACTGTCAAGCCAGGAATACCCCGATTAAAGCGGGCAATCAAAGCATTAGTTATATTAGATGCAATTGGATTCGATGCATCAATGCTTTCACCAGCCAACATGTAGATTGGCCCGAAGCGCTTCAAAATATCAACTTGAAGCATCTGTTTATCTTTAGTATTTAACGTGTACCAAACACAAATAGTATCATTCTGTTTTATTGCTAAAACAAATGTCAAGGACTGAACTTTCTCATACAATTTGGCGGTTTCAACAAGAACATTTGGGGCAAATAGTTCTTTCGCTAAATCTATTTTCTCAGGATTGAATAGGGCAATCGCTTGCGCGGCATCACCTTCTTTTTGCGCCAACGCAGTTGCAATAATTGTATTGAACGGATCGGATAAATCAAGTGACTTGTAGGTTGATTTAAAATTAGCGAACTCGAACACTTTTGATAATTGATTAGAGGGTTTTTGATTCAAAAAATCAATTCCCTCGATTTCTTTGTAAACAAGCGGTTCACCTGGCTTTGCATCAACCAATCCTCTGACATCCTTTGATATTGTAATTGTTAACTTGGTGAAGAGCCTCGAAATATCCAATTGTTCGGAAGTCATAGCGCGTTCGCCAATGCATAAAACTGAGCAAAATATAGCAATCCAAGTTTTCATATTCTACATTCAAGCATTTTATCCAAGTATTCTATGCGACATTCTAAGAATTGTTCCACCGCCAGCTTTGACTCTAAAAAAGACTTCAGCGTATGCACTCGCCGTTGGGCTGGCGAGATTCCAACTCCCACTGCTATCGAGAGTGGCGTTTGCTGTGCCTTGTCCGCTCCCACTCAGACCTCCATCTAATGTAATGAAACCTCCCACAACATCTCCTTCTACTCCCCCAGCAAGGGTAATTGTTACACTCCCAATACTAGCTGTTGAACTTGGACTTGTGCAGGACGTTTCCCATACCAACCCGTTACAGGAATATTTTGCTCCAAAATCAACGAACAATGAAAGACTTGCCAAAAATTCGGGAAGACACGAAGACAATAGATTTGCAGTGCAGTGATAACTACCAAAATCAAGGCTCGCACTTAAAGTTATTTTTTTTAGCTCTGTGTCAACGTTGCTACAGCATTCATGATGTTTTGCAACCTCGGCAGAAACGCTGAGAGATCCCCCTGGTTTCAGTTCGCATCCGTTGCCATTTGTTATATCTTTAAATCCTTTTGCTGCAAGTGATATCACATTATACCAAGCCTGCAAATCGAGACTTATCTTACTCGTTGATTGTTTTGTGGGATCAATCGGCTTATCGTCACAGCAGACTTTTGGCGTGGATATTATTTCGCCATTACAGCAAGTATCAGTAGCTCTAAGGTAAGAAGCTGAAAATATAATCAAGGTCGCTGCGTATACTGTTGTCCTTCTCGATTGAAAGATTCGTCCGGTTTTTACTTTTTTATTCGCGTTTTTGTTTTTCATAGATTTTTTTTCCATTGCTATCAAGAATTGATACTGAGGAATAATTTCCAGAATGCATCATTACAATCAGTGATGCCCCCACTAAGGCGTACTGAGCCTGCAATGTTGATATATTGTCGTTAAAATCTCTATTGTCATCATAGATATAGTTAGTTTCAGTTCCATTGATGATCTTTTTTGTTACTCTTCCTTTTAAATCATGTTCTTCAGCCCAGATTGTCTGATTGCTTCCTGCAATCTTCTGAAGAATACCTTCTTGATTATATTCGTATTTCCTTAGCGTATTGGTTACCGAATCGTAGTCTCTAACCAAGAGCCCATTTTCATCGTATGAATAGTTTATATTTACTAGATTATTGTTTTCTTTGTTAGCTACTACTTGGCTTCGAACTTTTCCTGCTAGAAAACCAGATGTAAACCAAGTTTTTATTTGTTGATCGCCATCTGCATATTTAGAAATCTCCCGACCATGAGCCAAATCCAAGAACCACAATTCCTCTTGATTAGCCTTGTTCTTTCGTCCAATGGAAGCGTTGAAACCTTTGATCAGGGAAGGCTTGATGTCATATGTCCATTCTCCATCCGACTTGATGAACCTCGATACCGGGTCCCATGCGATGTGACGAGGCGACTTCCCCGAATCGGATACCATGAGTTTTGGCTGCAATCCATCGGTCACCCCGTATTCGTAGGCTTTTATGACATCACTTTCGCCGCTGACTTTCCCCAAACTCATATCCTTCCCGGCTACTACATTCTTACCAAGAATTGATTGAATCCTCGGTTTTTCCGTCTGCTCTATACCGATATGTTTGTCTCCCAAGACAAGTCCAGTCACGGTCCCCTTGAAATCTCGCTCGACTCTCACAACCACCTTGCCGTCGTACGTCGCTTCCTTCGCTACCCCTGTTGCATCCCTACTGATTACAAGAGTTTTTCCTTTCGGAGTTCCGATAGAGGTGATTTTGCCTTTGGTATAGTTCAGCTTCCATCCACAAGTTGCCCAGAGGGTAATTGTGTCTCCCGAAATCTCACCCTTCCAACCTTTTGGCCCAGAGAGAATGGTCGGCTTTTTCCCGTCGCGTCCAAGCGGCACCGTGTAGCCATCAGGCGCAATCATTTCAAAGCTATTTTCCCCAGTCTGGACCAAATTCGAGTCAAACAGGGCCAGCACCCAGCCATAGCCGAGGTAAGGGGAGGCCCATTCCCGGTCGGATTGGAACCCGATCACCAGCGGGATAGACAGGCCTTCACCAAGATCCAAATCAGCGATCTTATCCCAGTAACTGACGTAGCCATATTCATTTACGCCATCGAAGTGATCCTTTGGCACCTTGAAATCGACCCCACAGCCGAAACCTTGGAGCGGGAGCAATGCAGCCATTGCAACCACCTTGAAGGCTTCGGTAAATATGGAAGTCGGGCGAAACATTTGCAACTCGATAGAATCTGATTATTTTTCCCCGCCGCTTGTGCTGGTGGAGGATGAGCTGGAAGAGGAGCAACTGGTTTGGGTCATGGGAAGCAGCCGACGCATTTGGCCGCTGTCTTGTTTGACTTGAGCGGCGTATGTCACGACGACAAAGGCCCACAGCCCTAGAACGAATACGGTCACGCCCAGCAATCCTTTTGTGTTTTTTACGATGGAACTCATAGCACGACTGATTGAGCGGGAATTTCCAAAAACCGTCAACAGAAAAACCGAAAAGATTTTGTCACATTTGGCTTCTCCTGACTAATCGCCTTACATTCAGTGAGATATTCGATTCGGATTTTTCTCGGAAAGTGGTTGCAATCGATAATCTGGGGACCGATGCGGAAAATTCCTGCTGATTGGGAGCCCTGCGAGATATCATTTGCCGACCCTGCACCAATCAGGTAGCAGCGTGTGCTTTCACGCATGCGCTCGACTCAGAACAGGAATCAACCCGATCAGCAGATACTTGTTGTCGGTGCTGGACCGGCGGGCCTCACTGCAGCGTCAGCTCTCGCCGAAACGGGATTCTCCGTCGTGATTCTTGAAAAAGATGCTGAATATGTAGGCGGGATCGCCCGCACCGTCCGTTACAAGGGATTCAGGTTCGACATCGGAGGGCATCGCTTTTTCAGCAAAAGCGATGAGATAACGGCATGGTGGCATGCCCGCATGGGCAAGGATTTTATCAAAGTCCGCCGCATGTCCCGGATCTTTTACCGGGGAAGGTTTTTTGATTACCCGTTGAAAGCGTGGAATGCGCTGGCAGGATTGGGCGTCTGGACGAGCGTTCTCTGTGTCCTCAGTTACATCCTTGCCAAGATTTTTCCGACGCCAGAGAATTCTTTCTCCGATTGGGTTGCTAACCGGTTCGGGAAGAGGCTTTTCAAGATTTTCTTCGAATCCTACACGGAAAAGGTCTGGGGAGTGCCATGCTCCCAGATCAGCGCCGATTGGGCCGCTCAAAGAATTCGCGGCTTGTCTCTCTCCAGGGCGGTGTGGCACGCGATTTGCCCGCCACGGAACCGCGCGCAGAAGGCACCTATCAAAACGTTGACCGAGGAATTCAATTACCCCCGGCTCGGGCCGGGAATGATGTGGGAGAAAACCAGGGATGACATTCAGGAACTCGGTGGCCGGATACGAATGGGAACTGAAATTACCGCCTTCCAATGGAGTGGGAATCGAGTAGAATCCGCGACCACCACCGATCAATGGGGCGAAACGGAGACCATGCAGGCTGGGCAGTTTATTGTGTCCATGCCGCTCCGTGATTGCGTCATGGCGTTCCATCCCCCGCTCTCGGAATCCGTTCGACAGGCGGCGGACAAATTGAAATACCGTGATTTTATCACGGTGGCTTTGATGGTCGGCAAAAAGGATATCTTCCCCGACAATTGGATCTATGTTCACGATCCGAGCGTAAAAATTGGAAGAATCCAAAATTTCAACAACTGGAGTTCAGAAATGGTGCCAGGCGAAGGAGTCACCTGTTTGGGACTGGAATACTTCTGCTTTGTAGGAGATGAGCTTTGGCGGATGCCCGACGAAGACCTCGTCGCCTTGGCAAAAAGGGAAATCGCTAAACTCGGCTTGGCTGCCGAAAAGGACATTGATGATGGGTGTGTCGTTCGAATGGAGAAAGCGTATCCTCTCTATTACCCCGGTTACGAAGAGGATGTGTCAATAATCAGATCGGCATTGGAAGCGTTCGAAAATTTTCAGGTTATCGGGCGGAATGGGATGCACAAATACAACAATCAGGATCATTCCATGATGACAGCATTACTGGCTGCAAGGAGGTTGACCGGCGAGAAACGGAACCCTTGGAATGTCAACATCGATGCGGAATACCACGAAGAGCAATCTGCCATTAATGCTACAAGCAAATGAGCATGGCAAGGAATAGCGCACAGTTTGCGAGAAGGAATCCAAGAACGAGATAGCCTAGGGCTTTCAGCATTTTGGGTGCCACCTGAAATCCTTCAAGAAGGAAAAAACCCAAGGGAATGATTATCGCAATGAAATACCGGAAGTCCTGCCCGCAGGCAAACGGCTCCATGACGAGCCATGTTATCTGGGAACCAAGAAATCCCCCGAGGCAAATGCCAAGCGGCCACCCATACGAGTCATGTTTTCGCAACGAAGAACATGCCCCCAACACAATAAACGGAAGCATAAGCATTGCGGCAACCACAATGGTTCGCGCAATAACCAGATACTCGTCGGGTTGTTTCCATTCCCCAAAGAACGAGGATCGGAAGAAGTATTCCCAAAAATAATCGCGTCTGGGGTTGTCAGGAGAAGACCATGTAAAAGGTTGTTTGATAACTTCTGCCGGATCGAACGTCAGTATGTTCGATACTTTTGGGGTGAGCTTCAGCTCATCCGCCAAGCCGTTAAGATTTCCCACGACGAACGATGAGGGATCTTTGCTTTCAGCAGCTCTCCTGAGCAGATACGGGCTGTATATCAAAAGGGAAATACCACAGAAAATTGCGGCAATGAGGGCCTTTCTCTTCCAGGGAACGAATCTCATTACACACAGCATCGTCAATGTGATTGGAATGAACACCAGCGCACTGCTCTTTGTCAGCAATCCAAGACCTGTCGCAATAGCCAGGCGGAGCAACCATTTCCAGGATGGGTGTCTCCAAAAGACAAGAAGCACTCCCAGCCAGATAAAGGAAATCAACCCAAAAAGCACATCATTGTTGATCCGGCTGGAGTAGTAAACTATCGAAGGGAAAACGGCCACGATCCCAAGCAGCCAAAGGCGGCGGTGATCAGGAGGGGGATACAGAATCCTTGCAATCCAGACTGTCGCGCAAATTGTAAATAATGAAATGCCGAATGATTCCCATTGAAGGCTCTGCATTACCCCTTCAGAACCCGACCCGAAAAATAAGGCAATCCAACTACAAAAGGCAGAAACAATGTAATATAACGGAGGTTGGAAGGTTTCCCATCCCAGATTGTGAGGCGGAAGACGAAAGTGTTCGGCAACGAACTTGATATAAGATAGATGCCCTCCTAGATCATATGTTCTAAGAAAATATGGCGTTCCTAGAACGTAAAGGAGTCTTAATCCCGTTGCTATCCACAGTATCAAAGCCTCTTCATAACCGAGAAGAGCTGGAAAGATAAGCAGTGCCCACCGAAATAGTAAACCAAAACCGGCCAAGGCCATGCCAAGCAAGATAAATCCCCATGAGCCGGAGAAAGCCGGTTGCCAGAAGAATCGGACACCAGCGAAAGCATTCTCGATTTTTACCGAAATGGTGTTTTTCCCTGCGTGCAAGCACCCTGACAAATCGAGCGTTTTTGGGGTATCATAAACAATCGGATAACCTTTAGGGACCACATTCTGTCCGTTCACGAGCAGTTCTTGTACCCAATCGTCAACATAGGCTGTGAATGTGGTTGGAAAGAATGCTGAAAGCTCAATGATTGTCTCAAGTCGATGCGTGCCAATTTGAGCGTCATCTTGAAAAAACGGGAACGCGACGATTTTGGTGTTCCCATCAGGTTGAGTCCATTTGCTTGCAGAGTATTTGGGCGCGGTCAGTTGAGTTATTCCCAGGGACATCAGGAGCAAAACGGTTCCTGCAAACAAAACCGGCACAGGTTTGTTCCAGAATATTCTTTTGATCTTTGAGTGCATGATCTTGGTTTCCGTGCAATCCTTATTCAGAGTCGGCTGAATTGAAACGGCGCTGGATTGGGGACAACGCAGACGGAATGCTCTGCAAGACAGTGGCGAACAAGCCGTTTTTGTCCATCCAAGTGGCATATTCTCGGTATGCAGGGTCCGCCATAAGATGTCTTTCCTCTGTTTTTGCACGGACGTAGTAAATCCCGTTCAGCACTGCCAGCATGAAGCAGGCGCGAAGATTGTCTTCCAGCGATACATGCGACACGAACGGCACATACATCAGCCACCACGCGAGGTTTTTTGTCAGATAGGCCGGGTGTTTCAAAAAACGGTATGGCCCATCGATGATAATCCCCCGGTTTGTCAGATTTGAAAACCGGCATCCGAATGACAGGGTAGCCCAGAGATAAATGGACAGCAGGACAAGAATAGCGAAGCCCCATGTGATAAAGATAACAGGGGAGTTTTTCAACCAGTCCGACCACTCAACAGGTCCCCGGTATTTCAAGAATGACGACATGGCTTGCGACCACGGCGGGTAACAGATCAGCGTGGCCACCCAACCTATCCCCAGCGGCTGGGGCGACCGGATCTGGGCATCCAGGATTCTCAGGGTAAGCAGGTAGCCGACCGCCCCAAAAATTGTGTCCACACAATAGATGATTGAGATGCTTGTCAGGTAGAGGAATCCGAAGGAGGTGGGATTCCACCCATCGGCCAGCACTCCTGTTGCGTTCTCAACAACCCCCGAAAGCATGAAGGGCAGGAAAAACCCCTTGATGAACCATCCGAGCCCGTATTCCCGGAGGATTTCCCAGTTCACAGATTTCCATTTTCCCAGAAAGAGCATCCCACAATGCCAATAGGCGTCCTCCGGTTCCTGCATACGGCAATCAATCCATGCGAAGTAGAAGCCTGTCGCTATCGTAACAGGAATAAAGAGAAGGGTGGACGCTTCCCATACAGGGGCGTAGCGGGGTTTGGAATATTCTGGGAAAAGCCAGTAGCAAAAAGCAAGCAACCCCATAGTTCCCAGAAACCCCAGGAGTTTTATGCCGACTCTGGCATAGTTGATTTTCCCAGGCTCGGGAACCAATCCGCTTGTTCGGCGGAGGTGAGTTTTGACAAGGAAGACGCTGAACAAAACCATCGGTGCCACAGTGAGCGCGACAAAGAGAATGAGATGGATTCCAGGAGATAAAAAGGGGGTATGCGCGGTCATTGCCCACGCCGCACTGAATCCGGCCAGCCCCCCCAAGGCAACCGTTTGATCCCCGATGACATCCCCTTTTCTCCGGGCGAAGTTCAATTCCCTCTCAGGATCGGGTGAGTCGCCGGTTGGCTGGCGTGCCGTCCTCATTCCTTTTCAGAGGAGCAATTGCCGAGATTCTTGGAATACAGCCACGTTCCGGCGAGAAAAAGCAGGCCCGCCCTGCCCAGAGACAGCCAGGTTTTCACAGCCGAGGGCTCCCCAGAACCGAAACAACCACAATCCACCGAAAGCCCGCGAGCAATCGCCTGACCAAGGGTGATACCGAAGACGATGGCAAGGGCAGTGATACCGAGCGAGGCCGTTCGTGCCTTCCAGCCGACAAGGAGCATAAAACCCAGCAGGACTTCCAAGGGCGGGAGACCGAGTGCAATGATGCTGATGAACTGGGGCGACAAAATCTTGAAAGTGGCGATGCTGTCGGCGAACGCTTGGGGATTCCCGATTTTCGTCGCTCCCGCATAGAGGAAAAGTCCCCCCAAGACGACCCGGAGGAAACGCAAAAACCAGCGATTTTCAAGGAATCTTCTCATTGTGCGGATTCCTCCGGTTTTTTTGCGCCTGTCCATTCGCCCCAGCCACCTTCAAAGAGGGCAAGATTGGTGTATCCCAGTGCAGCGAGAGATTTTTTGAGGAGTCCCGAATCCTCGCAGGACGCGCCGGAACAGTAGATGGCAATCGGCTGGGAACGGTCTGCCTCCAATTTTTCCTTCAACGAGGCATATCCCTTTTCAAAGTCGTCACGCGGCAGGCTGAGGGCACCGGGGACATGCCCCAGACGGTGGAAAATTTCAGGGCGGGCATCGAGGACCAATCCCCCTTTGCTCTCCACGTAGGAGGAAAATTCTTCCAGGGAGAGTTTTTCCGGCAGATGAACCGCAGGAGCGGGTGCAGGGGGCGCTTCTTTGGTCGCAATCCGCTGAACCGAATCCTGCAGGCGTTCAGCCTTGCCTTTGTAAACAAGGGGAAGAGGGGTATCGCGTAGCTGATTGATCAAGATCCCCGCCACCAAGGAGATACTGGCAGCGAGGAAGAGGAAGGTAAGATCTGCTTTCAAGATCGCTCCTTGCGCGGCCACCAGTTGTCGTATCGAAAACTTCACAGCCCCGCCTGATAGAGCGTGGCGGCAGGCGGGGCAAGAAATTATCGCGCACTCGTGATAATCAGCCGAGAGTTTCCAGAAATCTGCGTGGGGGAGGACAACTGCATCGCCCTGCCACCTGCAAGAGCTGGGGAAGATGTGCCGTATGCCCTGGCTACAGCCCCTTCGTCAGGTCTGTCCAGTCGCACTTCAACGCCCTTTGAAGGCGTGCAGCAATTGCGACAGATGGTGTCTTTCGACAGGCTTCCACATCTTGATAATACCGAGTGTGGAGGCGGGCCAATTCCGAGACTTTCGCTTGCGTCATGCCTTTCTCGTGACGGATTCGTTTTAGGTTATCTCCGAACATGGCCAAATATACGCCTGCGAAACAGGTTGCACAAAGCGGGATTCTTGTGAACCGTTTAACTAGCACTTAAATGTTATAGCATCATGCTCTTTATTAGAATGTTATAGCGTTTCCAGAAATCTGTTCTATCAATAGAATTCTGGAGTCGAATGCGGCGGGCTGCTGCAAAGGGGCACCTACAGAAATTTGTAACAAATGTTCCTCATCTGCGAGCGATGGGAGATTTTGCCAGCTTGAGCAGTCTTTCCAGGCGGGGATTGCGGCGGCGGGACGGTTCCTCAAGTTCTCCCAGATCCCCCAGATCCCCGAACTCCCCAAAGTCCCCTTCCGCGAACTCAATATGTTCACTTTGGAAACGGCACAAAGTCTGCCGGTAGTCCTTTGACAGAGTGCCGTTTTTCCAGAGTTGGTAAGCTTTCCATTCATGCAGGTTGGTAAGCCCCTGCATCTTGGAAACCAAATGCATATCCTTGAAGGCGACAAGGGGGTTTCCCTCGCTGTCTTTCGGGAAGAACCTTCCCTCAGCATGTAACAAGTCTCCTTTTTGCACCATCACAGCCATTGCCCTGATAGTCATTTCGGCGGGAATCCCCTCTTGAGCGCACGATGAGAGCAATTCATCGTAGGCGGGACCGCCAACAGATAGTTGAGAAATGGTGGCGAAAACCCTCTCTGGAATCGGTCCGAACGAAAAACCACTGGGTATCGGGGAGGATGCGGGTTTTTCTTGGGGATTTGTGGGAGCTGGGGGAATTCCACCCGTTGAGGCCGACGCTCCGGGTGGGAAAAAGATGTAGCAGGGCATTTTCCGGCGGTCACCGTGTTCCTCCCGGAATATCTCTTTTTCAACCCGATGAATTTGATAGCTATCAATTATAATTTCATGGGGAGTTTGGGGATCTTCGGGAACCGGAACGGGCTTGAAGTTCCGGCTGAATATTTTCCCTGCCAGCAGCTTATCCACATCGGTATCCCCACGGGCGGTGAGCGCATAAATCTGTTTTTGGTCGCAGGTGTCCGCAATATCCTGACAAGTCATTATTTGCCCAGCTTTCCCGCTTGTGCATACCGCTATTGCTACCCGGCGAAGGAATGGATGATCCGTGTTATTAACCCGTGATGCGCTGTCATCCGGCGAAACCTCATTCAGGATGTTTGACGTAATCCAGTCCATTGCCTGCCACCACTTTTTGAAACGGCCAACCCCGAATTCCGCGTCTGTTCTCTCCATTCCGGCTTCAACCCATGTTTTCACCACGGTAAAGATCGAACCGAGGTATTTATCACGGTTCGCTTTGATATGCTCCTGCAAGCCCCCTTCCTGATATTCCTTGAATTTGGTTTTCCCTTTGTAACGCAGGCGGACGAAGCACATTCTATTGAGAAGGTCGGGAGTCGAAGTAAGCCCGTTGCTTGTGAGATGAAAAATCCGTCCTTTGGGATCTATCTGGACTTCTCCTTTGTATGGGACTCTAACCGGAATGGTTTGCGCACTGCCGGGAGTCAGGACAGCTTCCAAATACTGTGATGGAAAAGTGCCGCGAAAGTTATCGAATTGGATAAATGGGACACCACTGATGAGCGCTTGGGCCAGCGATTCATCTATGCTTCCCACACCTCCCTTTTTTTGGACAACATAAGCTGCCGTTTCCCCGTAAACAGTCTGAATCAACTCTGCCAAAAACCCCTTTCCTGTTTGCGAAACATCAGCTTCAAACATGAAGGCAGGGCAATGGTAAGGCATCAGCCCGCCTGTCACCAGCGCGGGAGAAATCAAAGCACAAAACGCCCTGCTGCGGTCGGCATCGGTATGGAATGGGCATTGGTGAAGCAACTCTTTCAGATTCTCGATTGCCTCTTTCAACTCGATAGTATTATCAACATTCCCATTTGCGATATACCTGCCTCCTGCTTCTTCATGGTATCCTTTTCCAAGTGCCTTTACGATCCCGTCAACACAAACGAAAATAGGCGAGTTATGAATACCGCAAATCGGCTGCAAATAATCAATTGGTTCCGCGCAAATCAACATTCTGAGTTCCTCCACTTTCGGTTGCTCACCCGTTATCGTCCGTGGCCAGCCGCCCTTGTCTGGCACCTTACGGGAGATCCGAACATCTTTCGACATGCGAGACCTGAGCTTATCAGGATTTAGAGATTCGAGCGTATCTAGTTCGGTAAGGAACATCAAAAGCCGATTGTTGCTGAAATATTTCTTTGCGGTAGCGAGGGCTTTGAAGACAGAAACTGCCGATTCGTAGTCAGTGGTAAATCTTCCCGGCAAGAACACTTCAGGCTTCTGGTCATCCTCACTGACTTTTTTACCGGTTTTTGCGATCTTGGGACGTGGAACCACCTTTCCAGTATAAAGGGCTTTAATGGCTGTCTTCATAGCCGCTTTCGCACTTAATGACGGTTTGGGGGGCATGCTTCTTATCATACCAACGCCGGTTTCAAGGGCGGCTTTATCGAATTGTGCCTTTTCAGTGATAGAGAAGAAACGGGGGTGGGAGTCGGCTGAAAGATAGTTTGCAATTTGTGTGAAACGATAGAAATACTCTTGCGCCTCCTCGCCCTGCGCCGAGGCAATTGTAAGAATTTGGTGTTCTATCAGATCCATGCACAACTCGTCTCTCCGAGTCTTGAGTAAAGGGGATGTTTTTGTTAATGCGCCGGTTAATGGCGGCACAGGGATGGCATTCTTCGTAATATCTAACCAGAAAACATTGAAGGCAGCTCCCAGCTTTGCTTTCACATCATCAATGCCTTTTGGTTGAGTCAGAGGGATGCGCGGCAGAAACATCGGGATGGTTGGTGAGCAACCGCCGAGAATGGCACTGTATTTGATGGCTGCATCAGCAAACCCCCAGTTGAGAGAAGTGTCATTGTCCCCAAGGAAATATACCTTTTCGACATCAAGCGCAGACAACAGCGAGAGGAATTCGGGGATAAACGATATTGTTCCCGCTTGGATAAGTCCATAAAACCCGCCAATCCCAACAGCGGGGATTCCTTCCTCTACCAAAGATATTGCCTTTATTTCGCCTTCCACTACAACCAGTTCTTTGGTGTCTAATCCTTTTAGCCCATTTGGAATATAGACGTGGGCTTTGCTGCCTGCTGATTGCAGGTATTTCGGCCCAATGGGGCTGGCACGGCGTATTCTCACATACGGTTTACCATTATCGAATATCATTTTCCCTGTAAGGTCACGATAGGGAATTAAAAAGCCAGGACTCCACATCGGATCAAAAATCTCATTAATTTCTGTCAGTGTCGGGCGGTGAATGTCATTAGCATCAAGGGACGACTGCATCACACCGTCACGGCCAATAACTTTTCTGCTATCTATATCCTCTGGGGATAGCCAATCTGGAAACGCATGATAATGCTTGAGTTGTTTATCAAGGTGTTCTTTGGAATTTTGAGATATATATGGAGTCGGCATAAAATTCGTGGATTGGCGGTTATTTTTGTTGTGAGCCGGAAGCTTCTTTCATGGTTTTGCGAGCGAGGCCATCCAAGAGGGCGAGAGATTCACGACTGTCCATCCCTCTTGGGGTGGTAATTCCCTTGCCGGAAATCGGCGTAAGCACATTTTTTACGAGGAGCCTGTCAAGCCATCCCTGTTTCGTCTCGACAGACGCATCTGCCAAGGAGAGGCATGACGAAATTAAAACCAGCAGGGTGATGCGCATTGTAGCGGGTAAGGAGGATGGGGTATCAGATGTGGGGTGCGGAAGAAAAGCCTCCAAAAAATGTTTTTCAATCGCCCCCTCTCGCCGCATTGACTACCTCGCCTTTGGCGATGTCTGGCAGTGAACCGGCTAGATCCGATTTTCTGGGGGAAGGCAGGGCAGCCCGACGAAGGCGAAAATTTCCTCCTCAGAATGGACCGGGATGATTCCGCCGTTGCGCATGTCTTCAAACCCAGGGCCGCCTGTCCGCCAGTGGTAGCCTCTCGCAAGGGCGGCATTTGAAACTCTCTCGTTCGAGTCTGCACTACCGGTGCGGCAGGTGAAGACGTTCCACCAGCTCTCCGATTGGCAGGAGAAAAAGTCCACAGGGATTCCACTGGGGACGTGAACCAGGAATTTGTTCCGGGTTCCAAACCCAATGGGGCGGCCATTTTTATTCAGCCGGAGGCACAGAGGTCCGGCAGCCACCAATTTGCTGATCTCCTCATCCACGAGATTGACGGATTGGGAATGCGGGAAAAGCTGGCCGGGGATTTCTTTTCTCTCCACTCGGGGGACATAGACGATTTCGATGTCAGAAACTTCTGGTTTCTTTCGCCGGACACTCCCGGCAATTGCCCACCGATCACACAGCCCGCCGAGGTTGAATTTTGACACCATGAGTTCAGCCGCTACCGCCTCCGCTTCTGACAGTGGAAATGATTTTTTCGCCATGTTTTTTTGTTTTCAGGCGAAGAACCAAACTGGGGAAGCCTTCCGACAACTGCCGAGTTTGGGACAGTTTGGGACAAAACAACCGCCGAAATGTGTCCCAAACTGCCGATTTGTCTTTTCCGCTCAGAAGGCAGAAACCCCTGTATTTATCAGGTTTCTATGGTGAAATCGCCACAAATGAAAATGGCGACCCTAACGGGATTCGAACCCGTGTTACCGCCGTGAAAGGGCGGTGTCCTAGGCCACTGGACGATAGGGTCTTGGCGGGGGTTAGGAAGATGGGGCAAAGAGCACCGGGGTGCAAGGGAAAATTCTGGGAATCCTGTGATCCTGACAATGGAAGGTTGCCATTTTCCAAAATATTCCCGAAGTTTTTTGAAGTGTAGGTCTATAAATGTCCAACCCTCAATGCTTCAATCGCACGCATAAACCCCACACTTCCCAAACTTTCCCTCCCAAAACCATGCCCGAAAACTTCCCCGCCTTCTTCTCCCGGGCATTTTTCGACGCCAGGCAACCTTATGCCTTCCAAACCCGTCTCGCTTGTGGGGTGAAAGCAAATTCCAGTGCTCCGGAATCTTTGACCCACGGCACCGCCTGCGCAAGCCGCCTCATCGACATCCCCACCGGCCTCGGCAAAACCGCCGCCGTGGTCCTCGCGTGGCTCTGGAACCGCGTCGCGCATTCCGACCCCGCGGCCCACGCCAAATGGCCGCGCCGCCTCGTCTATTGCCTGCCCATGCGCACGCTGGTGGAGCAGACCCATGACGAAACCGGGCGCTGGCTGAAAAACCTTGGCCTCGACGAGCAAGTCGGCCTCCACCTCCTCATGGGAGGCGAGGACGCCGGCGAATGGGACATCCATCCCGAGCGCGCTGCCATCCTCATCGGCACCCAGGACATGCTCCTCTCCCGCGCCCTCAACCGCGGCTACGGCATGTCCCGCTACCGCTGGCCCATCCACTTCGGCCTGCTCAACAACGACTGCCTGTGGGTGATGGACGAGACGCAGCTCATGGGGCCGGGGCTGGGCACGGCCTGCCAGTTGGAAGCGTTTCGAAACCCAGCCCCACAAGGCTTCGAGTCGTTCGGCGGCAATGGCTCGGTGACTTGGTATCTTTCGGCGACGAGCAACCTCGATCTGCTGAAAACACGGGATTGGCGCGATGTTCCTCGCTCAGAAGAATTCGTCTTCGGCCTCACTGACGAGGAGAAGGCGGCGACTGACGGTGACATTCCGCGCCGCCGCAACGCCGCAAAACGGCTGGAACTGAAATCGGGTTCCCATTTCGGCGATATAACGGCAGCCGGAGCGCCCGTCTCATCCATTCTTGCGGAACATCGGCACATGCTCGAAGCCATCGGCAATGACACCGATCTGCCCGCGCGGACGCTGATCATCTGCAACACCGTAGATCGCGCCATGGCGGTGCATCAGCAACTCGCGACAGAAAAGCCGGACGGTTGCGACCTGCTGCTGCTCCATTCCCGTTTCCGCCCCGTGGAACGCAGTGCGCAGATGGAGCGTCTCGGCTCGGTTGACCGAACGGCTTTCCCCAAGGGCCAAATCGTCGTCGCCACCCAGGTCATCGAAGCGGGCGTGGATGTTTCCAGCGGCATCCTGTGGTCGGAGGTCGCCCCGCTGGCCTCGCTCGTGCAGCGGCTCGGACGGCTGAACCGGGCGGGTGAGTTCAATGAATCGAACTGGCAGCCCTTGGCGGTCATTGTCGGCATCGGTCTCGAAAACGCCCCGCAACGGGAGAACAAGGAAGCGAAGGAAAAGCGCGAGAGGGAAAATGCCAAGCGTTGCCTGCCCTACGGACTCGCAGCCTGCGAAACCGCCTGGACATCGCTGGACATCCTCAACGCAAACGCCTCCCCGGCAAACCTCGCAACCATCCAGCCCGAAATCGCCGCATCCATCCCGCGCTGTCCGTATTCGCTCCAGCACCACGAGTTGCTCGATTTCTTCGACACCGACGCCAATCTCTCGCTCGGCTTCACCGATGTCTCGCCGTTCGTTCGCGGGCTGGACGAGGACACGGACATTCAAGTGCTCTGGCGCGAAAGCTGGCTGCAGAAGGACGGCGAAGAAGGCACCAGAGAACCCGGATTCACCCCCGACTTCCAGCGCGATGAACTTTGTTCTGTCCCCATCGGCAAAGCGCTCAAGGCCCGCGACATTCTGAATCAAGGTTGGATCTGGCGCGGCAAGGACGCCGGTTGGGCCAGCGTGCGGGACGCCGGACTTGCTCCCGGCATGACCATCCTCCTGCCACTCACCGCCGGAGGCTACGACGAGCAGGCCGGCTGGACGGGTAACACAGACAACAACAGGCACTCCTCGCCCTACAAACCGCAGAAAACCAAGACCGACGAAGATCTGCTTTCCTATCTGGACAACGGCTGGCGCAGCATCGCCGCGCACACGTGCGATGTCGGCGACGAACTCACGAGCCTGCTGGATGTCCTGCTTCCAAAATACGAATCGGAGCGCAGCGCCCTGTTGGCGGCGGCCCCCTGGCACGATGTCGGCAAGAACCACCCCGACTGGCAGTCCGCCGTGGTTAGTGCCTTGGGGAAAGCTGGCATTGATGGAAAAGACGAACACAAGCCCTTCGCCAAGTTCTCGCTTTCGGAAAGCCCGCGCCTCCGCGGCCTGACGGACGCTGACCTGCGAAAGGAAATCGCCCGCCTCAAGCGCCTGTTCCGTCCCGGCCTCGCCCACGAAGTCGCCTCCGCCCTCGCCTTCCGCCAGGCCGAGCAGGCGCGTCTCGGCCACGACCGCGACACCGACCTCGCCAGCCTGCTCGCCGAATACGTCATCATGAGCCACCACGGGCGCGTCCGGAAAGTCCTCCGCGACGAAATCCCCCGGAATCCGAAAGACGCAAAAGACACCGAAACCGTGCGCGGCATTGCCGGGGGAACCGAACTTCCTGCGGTCGTCATCAACGACGAGTCGCTTGGTTGCAAGGACCTCGCCACCGACTGCCGCAAGATGGGTCGCGGCGCGGACGGCCACGAAAGCTACACGCGCGGCGTCCTGCGCCTGCTCGACCACTACGGTCCCTTCCGCCTCGCCTATTTCGAAGCCGTTTTCCGCTCAGCGGACATCCGCGCATCCATCCAAGCACAACAGAATCCATGAGTGCCCTCGCCCTTTTTGAAGAAAAACAAGTCCGCCGCGCCTGGAACCAGGCCGAGGAAAAATGGTATTTCTCCGTCGATGACGTGGTGCAGATCCTGACCGAATCAGCCAATGTCAAAGACTACATCAAGAAGCTCCGCAAGCGCGATCCTGCCCTCGAATCCTACTGGGGGACAAATTGTCCCCTGGTAGCCATGCCCGGAGCCGACGGCAAAATTCGCCCCATCCGTGCGGCCAGTGCCGAGGGTTTGCTCCGCATCATCCAATCCATTCCCTCGCCCAAGGCCGAACCCTTCAAGCTCTGGCTCGCCAAAGTCGGTTACGAGCGGCTGGAGGAAATCGAAAACCCTGAACTTGCAGCCAAGCGAATGCGTGAGCTTTATGAGCAGAAAGGCTACTCCGAAGACTGGATTGAAAAACGACTACGCGGCATCGCGGTGCGCGATGAACTCACCGACGAATGGAAAAAACGCGGTGTGAAGGAGCAGAAAGAATTCGCCATTCTCACCGCCGAAATCAGCCGCGCCACCTTCGGCATGACCCCCTCCGAATACAAAGCACACAAAGCCCTCGCCAACCCGAAGGACAACTTGCGTGATCACATGACCGACCTGGAACTTATCTTCACCATGCTCGGCGAAGCCTCCACCACCGAGATTGCCAAGAAACGAGACGCTCGGGGCTTTCCGCAAAACCGGATCGCCGCCCAAGCCGGAGGCACCGTCGCCGGCAACGCCCGCAAGGAACTCGAAGCCCAGAGCGGCACCAAGGTCTCCACCAAAGGAAACTTCAAAGCCTTGACAGGCAGCTCGGCCAAGAAACTGCCCCGCCGCAACCCCAAAATCGACTGACCGCCATGCCCGCCCATTTCGAACTCAAAGGCTGCCGCCACGACATCCTCGGCCACTATCTCAAGGCCATCGGCCTGCTTCGCGTGCTGGCCAAATGTGCCGCCCCCGAACATCGCGACCCCGACGCCGAAGGCTGGTGGGATGCCGACAAAGCCTGCTTCTGCCTCCGCTCGCCGAAGTATGACACGCGGGAGAAGTTGGTGGAGTTTTTAACACTGTATTATCGCCCTACACCCCTGTTTGCCGCGTGGAACAAAGAGCCGGGAAGCAGCGCAGGAGAGAGCGAGAAATTGTCCGCGCTCGACGAATGGAACGTCGCCAATACCTTCTCCGTGCAGGTCGTCAGCGTGGCAGATCGAGCAAAGCCCGCGAATCAGCACAAACTCATCGCCATCGAGGCACTGGAGGCATACCGCGATGTAGCATCGTCCGCCGTGACCGAGACGTTGGATTCGATTGTCGCACCATTCCTCAAATCCAGCGCGGACCATCCCCTTTTTCTCTCCAAAGGCATCGCTGGTCGCGCTCACCTGTGGCGCACACATTGGGAATATTTGTCGGCGTTTCAAAAACACCGAGAAGCTTATGCCAAAGCAGTCGAGAAAGTGAACTCTCACCAAGGCACCGCCAAACAATTGGTGAAACTCCAAGACAAAGCGGCTGAGGCCCTTCGACCAATACAGGACTTGCTCCCGTTCGAGGAAACATGCGCATCCGCAGCGAAAGGCAAAGGCACGCCCTTCTTCCCTGACGCCATCAAAGCCTACAACATCGGCTCCGGTTGGGTGACGGAGAACTATCCGTTCAACGCGCTCGACTACGTGCTCGCCGTCGAAGGCGGGTTTGCCATGCGCGGCAGCGTCGGACGCACGCTGGCAGCAAACTCGCGTCGCTTCGCGGCTTTTCCCTTTGTCTTCGATGCCGGCGAAGAGTTGGTGGACGATGGCAACGAAGTCAAAGGCACCGCCAGTTCCCTGTGGTTTCCCTTGTGGGACAGGCCGGCGACCTTTGAGGAACTTTCCAGCTTCATCAGCGACGCTCAGGCCCGCCTGCCCGGCAAAGAGGCCCGCTTCAGCGCCGAGTTCATGCGGGCGCTGCACAGCCAGGGCGTGGATGCGGGATTCACCGGCTGGCAGGAATTCCGCTTCAAAATGAAGATCAGTCGCGTGCCGTGGATCACCACCGGGACGCACATCGAAACCGCCTATCGCGAGGATGCCACGCGGCTCAACCACGCGCTCCAACCGCTGGATGAAAGCCAGTTCCTCGACCAGTTTGAGATGAAGTGGAAGGGCGGCAAGGCCGACAGCAAAAGCCCGCATCCCGTCCGCAACGCCATCATGTCCGCGATGGAGACCGCCACCCGGGAGACCACGCCTTATCACTGCCTCGACCTGCTCGGCACCATCTTCCGAGCCTGCCGACAGATGGCGATTTCCAAATCCTTCCGCGAAACGCTGCCGGGTGCGCGCGCCCGTTTTTTCAAGCCGTTGCCGATGGAGCATTGGAACCACCTGCTGCGCGAGATGGAACAGCCCGAGTTCCGCATCGCCCGCGCCGTGGCCTCGATGCGCGGCGGAGGCACGCAGCGCTGCGGCGAGTATTCCGAAGTGCTGCCCCTGCTCGGCTCGCTGCTGCCGCTCAAGCTCCGCCAGAGCGGTTGGTATCTGCCGGGAAAATCCGAAGCTCCCACCAAACAAGCCGTCTGGACCGGCTCTGCGGTCTGCCACGATCTCGCCGCCGTGCTGGCACGGCGTTACCTGGACTCGCTCACCGACGACCGCCCCGCGCTAACATCCTCCTTCGGCGCGCCGCTCGGCGATGTGCTTGCCTTTCTCAACGGCGAACTGGACGACCACCTCATCGCCCGCTGGATCGAAGCCCTCAGCCTCATCGGCTGGGAGTTCACAAAGGTGAATGAAACTGGGGACGATGAAACCTGTGAAAGTCCCGCCATCCCGCCCGAATTCGCCGCCCTGCGCACCCTCCTCGAGTTGGAATGCGAATGGCAGGGCAACGATGCCAGCACCTGGAAGAAACGTCGCAGCCAGCAACCCATCGCCCTGCTCTGCCAGCACTCCGCCTCCACGCTGCCGCTGGCCGTTACCGAGGCCCTGCGCTGGATCGGCATCTGGGGCGTGCCGAATCCTTACGAGAACAACGCGGAAAAAGAACGCCTCGCCGGGCGCGACATCATCCGCCCGAGCCACATCGTCCCATCCACCGATCCCGCCCGCCTCGCCGCCGCCGTCTGCATCCCGCTCCATTGGCGCGACCGCCAGATTCTCTACCGCGCCGTTTCCCTCCCCCAATCCATCTGAAAACTCCCAACCAACCAACCCCATCCATACAAACACCATGAGCAACACCACACAACCAGCCAACCTCCTCGAATTCGGAGGCTTCACCATCCCCGCGGGCTGCCGCCGCATCTTCATCACCGCCGAGCTGGAGCCCTCCAACGGCGATCCGCGCATCCAGCCCACCGGCTTCCCCGACATCGGCCCCGTGCTTTATCCCGACCCTGCTGGAAAGGATGGGCTGATCTGCCTCATCGAATCTGAAGCCTCGATGGCAAATCGCTTGGAGGAGGTCTGCTTCTCCAACAAATATGAAGGCACTATGAAAGCAGCCTTCCAGGGCTTGCCCTATTTGCGGGCCGAGAAATCGGGCGAACTCAAAACCACATCCACTCTCGATGGCCACCGCTTTGCTTCCGATTTCCTCGCGAAAGGAACCGCCGACTTTGGAAATGGAAACAAATCGTTGGCGGCGCACATCAAAGAGACCCTCGGCATGGCTGCGGACGGCAAGACGATGCCCATCGCCAATGTTCCAAACGTGTTTCCCCTCGTGCTCGGACTCGACACCATGTCGCTCATTCACGGCTTCCAAGTGTCGAACGAGCAAATCTCGTTCGTCGGTCTGCGGCTCGCACGGGCTTTGTCCGCATCGCTCATCGGTCTCGGCTGTGACCGGGTCAGCGTGCCGGGCATCAAATTCAACGTCGGCCAGGTCGAGAGCGAATCCGGACAAGCGATCTTCCAAAAGCAGCGCATCACAGCGAAGAAGATCGAGGCACGCTTCTCGATCGATGTCGGGCTGCTGACTTCGCTCCGCCTCGATGCGCCGAACGCAAACGGTGCTCCCGGCCAGCATCAAGCCGCCCGCGTTCAACTCCTGCTCGCCATCGCCCTTTGGAAAGTGGCCGCGTTCCTTGATCTTTTGAGCGTCGAACTGAGCCTGCGGACGGAGTGCAAGTTGCGGCTGAAGCGCGGGAGCGGCGGGCAACCACTCGTTGGGGCAGCATGTGAAGGCGGACCAAATCCGAGCTCTCCAGTCTTCGGATTTGCCACCATCGCAGCCACCTCCCTCGCAGGCACAGACGGCCTCATCGCCGGCGCACACCTCCCCGCCAATCGCTCGCCTCTCACGCTGCAATTCGCATGACCACTATCCAGATCACCTTCCCCTGGGGCCGCTACTATGCGCACCCCTGGGGCATCAATCCGACGCGCCTGCGCGAGCCGGAGTGGCCGCCGAGTCCGTGGCGGCTGTTGCGCGCGCTCGTCTCCGCGTGGTTCCGCGCCCATCCGGGACAGACACCGAGCGCGGAGTGCGACGCGCTCATCAAGTCGCTGGGCAACGAGTTGCCGCAGATCGGTTTCGGCAAGGTCAGCTTCGGCCAGACCGTCCACTGGCAGCCGAACTACGGCGCCGCGGGCGAAGGTAAGCCCGATGTTGTCCGACAGCGCAGGGAGAACGCTGAATACAAAAATACCCGCCACGAAAACCACTTCGCCGCCGTCCACGGCCCCGTTTTCTTTCGCTGGTCGAAGTTGGAACTCACGCCGGAACACCGCAGCCTGCTCGAATCCCTGCTCGCCGAACTGACCTACTTCGGTCGTGCCGAGTCGCTCTGCCACGCGGAACTCTACGATGCGGAGTCACCCGCCGACATCGGCTGGTGCGTCCCCACCGACGGACGGAAAATCTCCTCCGCCTGCCGCGATGTCTTTTGCCCGATGCCGGGCGATTTTCGTTTCACCGACCTCTGGATGCGGAGAGCCGATGTGGCGGGCTACAACTCAGACAATGCCCCGCCGCACTTCGTGGACACGCTGCTTTCCTCCACGATGCAAGCCGATGGCGCGGAATGGCGTTCCTACCGGATGCCGAACGATTGGCCGAAGGCCCGTCTCGTGCGCACCCCGCGCACCAGCAAGCCCGCGAACAACCCCGCGCCCGGCGCAGGCCCGAAGGTCGCGCACTACCTGTGTTTTTCTCTCGAATGCCGGCTGCCGCTGCTGCCGAAGTTTGTCGTTTCGCTGAGTGAACAGTTCCGCACGGCCGCCAATTCCCAGCTTTGCAAAGTTCATGGCGACGGAGCGGAAAGTTTTGCGCTGCTCGGTCACGGTGAGCGTCCACCCGATGCTCAAGGCGATCACCAGCACGCCTTCTACCTGCCTATGAGCAAGCCGGGAGATTCGAGCGGATTTCTCACCGACCTGCATATCTGGTGTCCCTACGGCCTCACACAGGCGGAAGTGGAAATCCTGATGCGCGTCCAACGTCTGAACTGGGGCAGTGGCCGGTATCCCGTGCGCCCCGTGTTGACCGCGCTTTCCAAGGAAGCTCCCACGGACGCGCCGTTTTCCACCGGCAAAACCGCCTCGAAGCTCTGGCGCAGCGCCAGCCCCTTCGTGCCGCCGCGCTATTTTTACCGGGGCAGCGGGCGCAAAATCCAAGTGAAGGAAAAAGATCGTCCTGATTTCCAACTCGCCGAGTGTCTGAAGGCGTCCGGCACATCCACGCCGACATCCATCCGCAGTTACCCGCTTGAAAATGGCGCGACGCAAAATGACAAGCCGCTCTGGGACATCGTCCGCACGGAGATCGGCGAAGAGACCGCCGCCGGAGCCCCACTCGTAACGGTTCCGACGCACCGCAACAGCAGCACCGGCAGGAGCGGCATGGAACGACGGATCGGTGGCTTCTTTGAAATCGAATTCGCGGAGCCTGTCGCCCTCAAACAGCCCGCCCTCGGCCACTCCTGTCATTTCGGCCTCGGCCTCTTTGTGCCCATGGATTAACAATTGACCAAGCTTCTCGCAAACCCGACACACCTTCATGATTTCTTTTTCCAACTTTGGCCCTTCGGACTCCGATCCCCTTGCGGAGATGAATCGCCACCTGAAAAACATCATGGAGCGTCACAATGACACCCCGGACCCGGAGATGGGCGGGACACCCGTATCGCACACCCGGCGACATGCTTCGCAGTTCGTTGATCGCCGTGCTGTTGAGGTGGGGATTTCTGGAGGCGCGCGATCCGGACGCGTCACTTCTCTCGAAAACCTCCGTGCGCCCCACGGCGTTCTTCCGGGAGGCGGTCCGCTTTGACTTCACAAGCAACGCCTGACGACGGAAGATGTTGCAGCCAGGATGGAACGAGATTTTTTTCCGCTGTGATGTTCCGAAGCATTGCACCATCCTCTCTCCATCATGTCTCAATTTGGCCTTGCTCCCTTTGATCTGCGCTGTCCCGAGATTGCCGACCGGGAAACCCGGACGATTCTGGTTCGCGAAGGCGGCACCGTCCCCCCAGGCGAGTATTGCCTGCTCGAATACTACTGCCAAGATCCTCAGTGCGACTGTCGGAGGGTTCTTTTACAGATTCGGGAGCGGAGCCGACCCGATGCGGTCCTGGCCTCGATTTCGTTCGGTTGGGAAAGTCCCGCCTACTACGCCCGGCGGATGCACAACCCGGAACTGGCCGAGGAGATGTCCGGTGCGTCTCTCGACCCGACTCTGCCCCAGTCCGAATTCGCTGTGGCCTTGTTCGAGATGATTTGCGAGATGTCCCTGCGCGATGGCGACTACATTCGGCGTCTCATGCGGCACTACACGACCTTCCGCAGGCACGGGGGGCGTGATTCTCAAACGCCGAACGCTTCGCTCGCCGCCGCCATCGAATGGCTCCAATCCGAAATCACCCGGTTCGGAAAGGAACATCTGGACGAGGAATTGACCGGGTTTGCGCTGGAGCTTCTGAAACGCATCCCGCGCGATTCCGAGGTGAACCTCACCCGGGGCGCACGAGCCTTGTGGGCTGCCGCCGTGGTCCATGTGATCGCCAGAAACAATTTTCTCTTTGATTCCTCCCAACCCGTCCACCTGACCTTTGACACGATTTGTGATTTTTTTGCCGTCAAGAAGGCTTCCGTCGGCGAAAAGGCGACCCGGATCGAGAAGGCACTCCATCTGAAACCGCATGCAGAAGAGGGCATCACGCGCCCGGACTTTTTTGAGAAGTTTTCCATGGTGCGGCTTTCCAATGGCATTGTCATTTCCCGCCAGCAGGCCAAGGCGAGGGGTTTGCTCTGAGCAAAAAGCCTGCAAATAAGCTGGCTCCTGGTGGCGGTCCGAAGGGAGCCCGCGCCCTGCGTTTCTCAATGGGGGGTCGAACGGGCTTTCCTTGCCGTTCCCATCCCACCGCCGCCTTCCTGCACCAAGGCTTGAAACGGCCGGCATGTTTTTCCAGACTCCGTGTCTCGCATGCCCGCACGTTCACAGACTGCGCAGCGAAGAACTGCCGCACGGAAACGGTCTGCGTCGGAGCAGACACGGGAGCTTCCCTTGTTTCCGGCGGGTGCGCCTCCTGCGGTGCTCCCGCCCGGGGAGGGGATTTCTCCGACATGGCCGCCTGAAAAAATTCGGGAATCCCTCGATGAGGTGGTCAGAAGAGTGGCGGCCACCACACTGACTTCTCCGGAGAGCCCTCCATGCGCCCCGGCGACAGACGCGGTGCCGACCCTCCTCCCGGCGCGGATGCTCAACGAGTTCGTCTATTGCCCGCGCCTTTTTTATTATGAATTCGTTGAGGGGATATTCGTCGCCAATGCGGATACGGAACACGGAAAATCGCTTCATGCGCGGGTGGATGTCGGGAATGGCGAACTTCCCAGGGCCAGGATGAACAAGCCAGCGGCGGAGGGGTCGGAGCCGGAGACCATTCACTCCCGATCCGTGCAGCTCAGTTCCGAACGTCTTGGGGTCATTGCGAAGATGGATCTCGTGGAAGTGATCGTGGGCACCACCGAAGGCGGGGCGGGTTCGGAAGCTGAATTCTCCCGCACGCTGGTTTGTCCGGTGGATTACAAGGCGGGATCCCCACGCGAGGGCGAGGAGGGGAAGGAACTTTGGGATACCGATAAAATCCAGCTTGGACTTCAATGCCTCATCCTCCGCGAGCACGGCTACCATTGCCCCGAGGGAGTCATCTATTATCGAGGCACAAAGCAACGTGTCCGCCTCCCGGTCACTCCGGAATTGGACGCCTGGATTCTCGGGAAAATCGCGGAAGCGCGCGCCGCCGCCGGTGGCCCGATGCCTCCTCCGCTTGTCACCTCCCCAAAATGCGTGCGCTGTTCCCTGGCGCCCGTGTGTCTGCCTGACGAAACGCGCCTCCTCCAGGCGGTGGACACCACCGATCTCCCGGCTGACGAAAACTCCTCCGCCATGCCGCGTCCGCGCCGCCTCATGGCCTCGCGGGAGGAACGCCGCGCACTCTATCTGAACACCCCGGGGCTCCACATCGGGCGGAGCGGTGAAGTTCTCCAGGCCCGCGAAAAACAACAGGTGGTTGACGAGTTTCGCATCAACGACCTCTGCCATGTGGCTCTCTTTGGAAACATCCAGATCACCACGCAGACGATCCAGGCACTCTGCGAGGCGAATATTCCCGTGACCTATTTTTCCATGGGCGGCTGGTTTTACGGGATCACGCACGGCCATGCGTTGAAAAATGTCTTCACCCGGATCGAGCAGTTCCGGCAGGCGGGCGATCCGGAAATGTGCCTCGCTCTGGCGCGACAATTTATTTTTGGAAAAATCCGCAACCACCGCACCCTGCTCATGCGCAATCACCCGGAGCCTCCGGCGGATGCGCTCCTCCGGCTGAAGGCGGCAGCGGACGACTGCCTGCGGGCGCGCACGCTGGCCGAACTCCTGGGCATTGAGGGTGCCGCTGCCGCCCTCTATTTTCAGCACTTTGAAGGGATGATCAAGGCCAACGCCGACGAGGACTTCCTCGAAGGCCTCGAGCCTCCTCCAAATGTGGCGCCCTCCTTCACCTTCAACTTCACGCACCGCAACCGCCGCCCTCCCGTGGATCCGGTCAACGCCCTCCTCTCCCTGGCCTACAGCCTGCTCGCCAAGGACTGCACCCTCGCCGCCTGCGCCGTCGGATTCGATCCCTATGTCGGATTTTATCATCAACCCCGCTTCGGACGTCCCTCCCTCGCTCTCGACATCATGGAGGAATTCCGTCCCCTCATCGCCGAATCCGCCGTGCTCACCGCCATCAATAATCGCATGGTCACTCCCGGGGATTTTCTCCGGGCCGGCAATGCGGTAAATCTCTCGCCCGCCGGACGCCGCCAATTTTTCCATGCCTACGAACAGCGCATGAACCACCTCATCACCCATCCACTCTTTGATTACAAAGTCAGCTATCGCCGTGCGCTCGAACTCCAATTTCGCATCCTCGCCCGAGCACTCACCGGGGAAATCCCCGCCTACCTCCCCTTCATGACCCGATAAAACGCCCCCCCGCACATTTTCCTTCGCCATGCGAACTACGTATATCGTCACCTACGACATCGCCGACAGCAAACGCCTCCGGCGCGTGTTCAAAACGTGTCGCGACTACGGCGATCACCTCCAGTTTTCCGTCTTCGAATGCCAACTCGACCCCCGGGAATTCGTCCTTCTCGAATCAGAACTCAAATCGCTGATCAACGCCGCCGAAGACCAAATCCTTTTCATCGCACTCGGTCCTGCGGAGGGCCGCGGCAGCCGGGTCATTCGTTCCATCGGTCAGCCTTACGTCAAATGGGACGCCCCCTGCTACATTGCATAAATCCGCGTCGCAACCGCCGGGAATTCCTTGGATTTTCCCGCCGTCTCCCCTATTTTTGATTCCCTGCTGATGCCGGAACTTTCCCTCACGCCCAATCCGTTCTTTGACAACTTTATTCCGCGAGCACTTCCTTGACGCGCTTTCCAGGGGGACCGCTCGCTCGCTGAAAATCAAACGGTTGCGACGTATTCCCCGGAACGCGAAACTCCTCCGCCTGGAAATTTTCCGCCCTCTCGCAAATCTCCCTCTCGCCTTTTGTCATTCAAGGCGTTATTTGGAGACTGTTTCCGCGCTTTTCGGAGCGCGGCCCCGTTGAAGCGTCTTTCACGCGATTGAGAACGATGTCTTCGAGGATCGTTTCCGCGCTTTTCGGAGCGCGGCCCCGTTGAAGCGGTTATCGTGCTGAACATGATGCGCTGGCACTCCAGTTTCCGCGCTTTTCGGAGCGCGGCCCCGTTGAAGCAAGGCCTTTCCGGGAAGAATGTCAAATGCTCTCGGCAGTTTCCGCGCTTTTCGGAGCGCGGCCCCGTTGAAGCGCAGCGTGGGCTGCCGCATAGCGCAAGGCCCCGTCTGTGTTTCCGCGCTTTTCGGAGCGCGGCCCCGTTGAAGCTATGGGGTTCATTTTTTGGACGACTCGTTGATCGCCCGGTTTCCGCGCTTTTCGGAGCGCGGCCCCGTTGAAGCCCCTGTGGAGGAGGGATGGGATTTTGTGTCGGTCGCGGTTTCCGCGCTTTTCGGAGCGCGGCCCCGTTGAAGCAGAAAGGAGCGCGGGCATCCGTTGCCTTACGGCTCGTTTCCGCGCTTTTCGGAGCGCGGCCCCGTTGAAGCTTGATTCCCGGTCCCTGGTTGCGCGATGTCTCCCGGTTTCCGCGCTTTTCGGAGCGCGGCCCCGTTGAAGCACCACCACCGTCCCACTCGCCGGCGTGGCCGGGCTCGTTTCCGCGCTTTTCGGAGCGCGGCCCCGTTGAAGCCATGTTTTGGTGGAGGGGGGCATGGAGCGGCAGACGTGGTTTCCGCGCTTTTCGGAGCGCGGCCCCGTTGAAGCGAGCATGGCGGCGGTGGCCTTCTCGTATTCGCCGCGGTTTCCGCGCTTTTCGGAGCGCGGCCCCGTTGAAGCTGCTACGGGCGAGTGGCTTTTTTTGTTTGGTTTGCCGTTTCCGCGCTCTTCGGAGCGCGGCCTGGGGTTTGGACATTTTTTCACGCCGGAGGCGTATTCACCTTCAGAACAGCGATTCCGAAAGAGAGAAGTCCTCTGAATCTTTGAGGGGCTCAGAGAGAGGAAAAATGAGGGCAGA
>JACSRU010000113.1 GCA_014879575.1 Chthoniobacterales bacterium
ACCGGATGGACGGCACATCTCCCCTCGGGCGATGGCGTCCTCGCATTTCAGACGCCGGAGGAAGCGGCGCAGGCTCTGGAAAAGGTGGCTGCGGACTACGATTACCACTGTCTCGAGGCACGGGCTTACGCGGAGAAACATTTTGACGCCGCGAAGGTGTGCGCGGAGCTTCTGGAATGATTGAACGGGAGACCGCGATGACGGTCGAGGAACAGGGCGGACGGAGTTCCGACATCGAGCACCCGTCCCCTCCCCCTGGTCGGGACTCCCGGTTCACCGATTTCCCGCGCTCCCCATCCGACTTTCCAGAATCCGCCCTGAAGGAAGCGGCTCTTGTGATCGCCGGACACGGCTCGACGAAGAATCCAGACTCCCGTGTGCCGACTCTGGAACACGCGGAAACCCTCCGGCGACGCGGGATTTTTGCGGAGGTGGTGACGTGTTTTTGGATGCACTCCCCCTCGTTTCGCGAAGTGCTCGATCTGGTGAAGAGTCGGGTGGTTTACATCGTGCCGAACTTCATCAGCGAGGGATACTTTACGCGGACGGTGATCCCCCGCGAAATGGGGCTGGCGGGTCGGGTGACAACCCGCGATGGAAAAACGATCAACTACTGCGATCCGGCGGGGAGCCATCCGCATATGACGGAGTTGTTGATGCAGGAAGCCCGTGCCGTGGCAGCCGGTGTGGCTTCCTCTGAAACGGCCCTCATCCTTGTCGGCCACGGAACCGGACGGGATGCGAACTCGGCGACGGCGGCAAGGGTTCAGGCTGAGAGGATTTCCGCCACGGGATGCTATGGCGAGGTTCTCGCCGCCTACCTCGAAGAGCCGCCGCGCATTGCGGAATGGCACAAACTCACCTCGAAGCCGAATGTGGTGGTGGTTCCGTTTTTTCTATCCGACGGACTGCACAGCCACCAGGACATCCCGGTAATGCTCGGCCTCCGGGATGTGCCGGACGAAGCGGGCAGCCGGTCACAGAGTTTTCGCGGCAACCCGCAGGAATTGCGTGGCAGGCGGCTTTACTACGGAGCCGCCATCGGAACGGATCCGGGCTTCGCGGAAATCCTGCTCGACCAGGTCCGCTCGTTTCAGCCTTCTCCGATCACTTCCTGAAGCGCGCGAATGATCCTGTCGGCATGCGTATCGATGAGTTGCTGGTCGCGGCCTTCGATCAGAAGGCGGATTTTCGGCTCGGTCCCGCTGTAACGAAGAAGGACACGCCCCTTGCCCCCGAGGGAGGTCTCCGCCGTGGCGAGAAGCTTTGCCACTTCGGACAGGGATTCCAGCGGAGGTTTCTCACGCACACGAATATTGCGCTGGGCCTGCGGGAATTTTTTCAAGACCTGCTTGAGTTCGCTGAGCGGCCTGTCGGATTCCGTCATCACCCGCAGGATCTGGAGCGCGCTCACAATGCCGTCGCCGGTCGTGGCAAAATCCCGAAAAATCATATGCCCGCTTTGTTCGCCGCCGACATTGTAACCCTCGCGCAGCATGGTCTCGATGACATACCGGTCACCGACTTTTGTGCGCACGAGACGCCCGCCATGAGAACCAAGCGTTTCATCGAGGCCAAAGTTGCTCATGACGGTGGAAACGAGCGTATTGCCGACAAGACATCCGCGATTCAGGAAATCCACGGCCGCAATCGCGAGAATTTCATCGCCATCCACGACTTCACCGCGTTCGTCACAGAGCAGGACGCGATCCGCATCCCCGTCGTGCGTGATGCCGACATGGGCGTGGCTTTCCCTGACAAAACGCTGAATCTGTTCCGGGTGCGTGCTGCCGCAGTTGGCGTTGATGTTGGTCCCGTTCGGCTGGTTGTGGTAAACAACCACGTCGGCACCCAGTTCCCGAAGAATGCAGGGAGTGGATTTGTAGGCGGCTCCGTTCGCGCAATCCACCGCGATGCGCAACGACTCGAGCGTCCGACCGCGCGGGAAACTCTGCTTGGCGAATTCGACATAACGTCCCAGAGCGTCGTCAATACGATACGCCTTGCCGATGTTCGTGGCGGTGGGTCGGATGTTTTCGATCTCGCCGCTGAAAACCAGTCCCTCGATCCGCGCCTCGATCTCGTCATCGAGCTTGTAGCCGTCGTGACGGAAAAATTTGATTCCATTGTCCTCGTAAGGATTGTGGGAGGCGGACAGCATGATGCCGGCGTCCGCGCGCAGGGAACGGGTGATATAGGCGACTCCTGGCGAGGGGAGCGGACCGATGATCAACACATCCACCCCGAGGGAGGTGAGCCCCGCGACCATGGCATTCTCCAGCATGTATCCCGAGAGGCGCGTGTCTTTGCCAAGGACGACCTTGCGTCGGCTGCCGGGATGGTGCATGGGGCCCCCAAGGGTGGTGAAGACATGGGCGGCGGCCCGCCCCAGCTTGAGGGCGGTTTCCGCAGTGACGGGTTCGATGTTGGCGACCCCGCGGACTCCGTCAGTTCCGAAGAGTTTTCTTTGGTGTTGGCTCATGAGTTTTTGGTGCAGGAAGGAGTCTTGAGGGCTCATTGGCCCGATCCCGGGGAAATTCAAACCGGATATTGTCCCGGTCCACGTTCTGCTTGATGAGATACCAAAGGGCGGTTGCCAGAATCAGGCACGTGATTTTCGCTTTCCAGTTGTTGAGAAGCATCTCTTTCATATTTGTCATGCAGGAGGAGTTGGCTCAGTCGGCGACGAAATTTTTCCACGCTCAGGTTGCGCTCGACCAGCCCGCTATGGCAGATCGACACCTGGCCGGTTTCCTCTGACACCACAATCGCCACGGCGTCGGATTCCTCGCTCAACCCAAGCCCGGCCCGATGGCGCAGGCCGAGATTGCGATCCAGATCCTCGCGCTGCGTGAGCGGAAAGATACAGGCCGCCGCGACAATGCGATCATTGTGGAGAATGAGCCCCCCGTCATGAAGCACGGTCTTGGGCTGAAAGAGCGTCAGAACGAGTTCCTTGGAGTATTCGCTGTCGAGGCGGACGCCCGTCTCGACAAATGCCTTGAGGCTGATCTCGCGCTCGACGGCAATGAGTGCCCCGAATCCCTTGCTCGCAAGCTCAAAGACCGTGTCGGTGATCTCCTCGATCGTCTCGCGCTCCTCGAAGGCGGAGGAAAAGAGGTGGTGGCTTCCAAGTTCGGTGAATGCCCGGCGCAATTCGGGTTGAAAAATCACCACCAGGGCAATCGCAAGGATCACCGAGAAACTTTTTAAAATCCATCCGATCACCACAAGGTTGAGAACTTGCGAAACCAGAGTCAGGGTCAAAAACACCAAGGCCAGTCCGATAAAAATCCGCGCCCCGTGGGTTCCCCGGAGATAAAGATACGTATAATAGAGGACCGCCGTCAAAATCGCGATCTCGACGCCGGACGTCCAATTTTCCCGCAGGAATAATCCGGCTGTCTCAAGCATCTTCGATGATCGCCTCTATCGTGCGAAGCGCCTCCCGGTGAGGTTTGACATCGTGAACACGGAAAATCCTTGCCCCGCTTTCCCGGCAATAGCAGGTCAGCGCGACCCCCGGCCAAAAGCGGTCTTCGACCCTCTGACTTCCCGCGATCCATCCCAAAAACGATTTTCTGGAAACTCCGATGAGCAGCGGCCGGGCAAAAGATTGGAACGCGGCGAGGCTGCGAAGCAAAAGGCGATTGTGCTCCGCCGTCTTTCCGAATCCAATTCCTGGGTCAATTGCGATGCTCATCGGGTCAATGCCGGAACCTACCGCCTGGCGCAGGGACTGTCGAAAAAAATCCCCCACCTCGGAGACGACATCCCGATAATCCGGGGCAGCCTGCATGGTCCTCGGAGTTCCCTGCATGTGCATGAGGACAACGCCGGCCCGGAAATCCGCCACGACCCCGGCCATCCTTCCGTCCCCGTTCAATCCCGTGACATCATTCACGATGTCCGCCCCGGCGTCCAGTGCCGCCGCCGCGACATCCGCCTTGGAAGTGTCGATGGAAATCAGGCAGTCCAGACCGGCGGCCCGCAGGCCTTGGATGACCGGCAAAACACGCGCCAATTCCTCATCAGCCGAAACCGGATGGGCTCCCGGCCGGGTGGACTCGCCGCCGATGTCCAGAATGGTGGCCCCGTCCGTCGCCATTTGAAGCCCCTGGGAGATGGCGGCTTCCGGGGAGAAAAACCTTCCGCCATCGGAAAAGGAATCCGGCGTCACATTGAGCACGCCCATGATCCATCCGCGTTGCGAGAGATCGTATTCGCGACCGCGAATCTTCCAGATCATTTTTCCAGTCGGATCCGCGCGGAACGTCCGTGGGCATCGAGGCTTTCGATCTCGCTGAACGTCTTGAGATACGGAAGCGAGGCCCGCAGGGAGGGCTCATCGAACATGACGACGCTTGTGCGACGCTGGAACTGATCGACCGTGAGTCCCGCGAAGGATTTTCCCGCGCCCCCCGTGGGCAGCTCGTGGCTGGGACCCGCGAGGAAATCCCCGCCGGCCACCGGAGAAATCCCCCCCAGAAAAATGCCTCCTGTCGTGACAAGTTGGAGGGCGATTTCCCCCGGACGGGATGTGGCGATCGAGACGTGTTCGGCGGCGTAGTCATTCGCGATCCGGATGGCGGAATCCATGTCCCTGACCAGAACCAGCGCGGCGTTTTTGAGTGCGGCGGAGAGTTCCTTGGGACGCTTTGAGAGTTTGATTTGTTTCGAGAGGAGTTTCTCGACGCCGGAAAGAATCTTGGGAGAGTCCGTGAGAAGGATGGCGGCGCTCCCATGCCCATGCTCGGACTGCGCGAGAAGGTCGGCGGCAATCCAGGCGGGGTTTGCGGTTTTGTCGGCGATGACAAGGATTTCGCTCGGACCCGGAAGCAAATCCACCGCAACCCGCCCGAAGACTTGGCGCTTCGCCTCGACGACCCAGGCATTTCCAGGACCAAAGATCTTCTGGACCGGACGAATGGTTTTCGTCCCATACGCCAGGGCCGCAACCGCCTGGGCGCCGCCCACACGATAAATCTCGGTGGCTCCGCATTCCGCCAGGGCGGCCAGCAGGGCCGGATGCACCTGCCCATCTTTTCCGGACGGGGTGACCGTCACGATTTCCCGAACTCCTGCGGCGGCAGCCAGCGTGCAGGTCATGATCGCCGAGGAAACCAGCGGGGCATTGCCGCCAGGAATGTAGATGCCCACACGCTGAAACGGATCAAACCGCTCGCCGACGACCGCTCCCTGCCGGTTCTTCATGAACCAGCTCTTGCGAAGACTGCGGCGGGCAAAATTGCGGACGTTGGCGCGCGCGGCGGAAATCGCCCGGCGGGTGTCCGGCGGCAACTCCGCAATCGCGCGGGCGGTCTCTGCGGGAGCCACGGGAATCTGCGAGACAGCCAGCGAGGGGCCTCCAAATTTTTTGGTGTAGCGCAGGAGCGCGGCATCCCCCTTTTTTTCAACCGCTGTGAGGATTTTTGTGACCAGAGTTCGGACCTTGGGATCTGGAGCGGCCCGACGGTCAAGGGAGGCCAGAGCCTTATCGTAATCACGGTCGCTAGGTCGCAGGATTTTCATGGGCTCAACGCATCGTGACAAGGACCAGGGCGGCAAGGAAGATGTTCACCAGCGCAAGCTCGAAAAAGAAATACCACCCGAGCTTCATCAATTGGTCATAGCGAAACCGCGGCAGGGTCCAACGCACCCAGATGAACAACAAAAGAAGAAGGCAGACCTTGGCAAAAAAGACTCCGATGTTCACCAGGCCGAAGACCACGGAGGGCAGCCAGGCTCCGACATTCGCGAGCGTGACGACAACCCCTTCCGGCAGGCGGCCATCCGGCACAAGCGGGAAGCTCCAGCCACCGAGGAACAGCGTGACGATGACGCCCGAGCCGGCGATCATGGCGGCATATTCGCCAAGAAAAAAGAGCGCGAATCCCATGCCGGAGTATTCGGTGTGATACCCGCCCACCAATTCCTGCTCCGCTTCCGGAAGATCGAAGGGCAGACGGTTTGTCTCGGCAAACATCGCAACCAAAAAGACGAAGAACGAAATCAACATCGGAAGCCACAACGCCACGCGCTGCCAGGAAAAACCTGCGACGCAGGCTCCCAGGATGCCGCTCCAATCTCCGGAGGCGATCATTTGCCAATCAAGACCTTTGGGCCACCAGGGCGCCACGAGCCAGCCGTTCCGCACCTGCCATTCCACGATGCCGGGGAGATTCAATGTGCCGCAAATCATGAAAACCGGAATCACCGAAAGCCCGAGCGCCAGCTCATAGGATATCATCTGCGAGGAAGATCGGATGCCACCGAGAAACGGATACTTGGAATTCGACGCCCACCCGGCGAGCACGATTCCGTAAACCCCCAGCGAGGACACCGCAAAAACATACAACACGCCCACATTGATGTCGGCGATCACCATCGGCACCCCGAACAATTCCGAACCAAACGGCAGGACGGCCAGCACGAGGATCGGCGGAACCATCGCGAGCTTCGGGGCAATGTAGTAGAAGAACTTGTTGACGCTCGCCGGGATGAAATTTTCCTTCAAGACCAACTTCATCGCATCGGCTATCGGCTGGCCGAGTCCGAAAATGGGGAGATCTTTTTTCAACCCAAGCAGGGTGAGAGGAACCCCCACGCGGTTCGGACCCACGCGATCCTGGATCAGCGCGCAGACCTTGCGCTCGGCATAGACCGTATAAGACACCAACCCGAGGATCACCCCGAGGAGCCCGATTGTCTTCGCCAGCGAAGTCCACACGAGAAAAACCTCCGGAATGAACAGGATACTCAACATTTCCATGAAAATGGCTTACCCGCATCCCGCCGCCCCTGTCGAGAATCAAAGCCGGACAAACACCACTGTTTCTTGCTCCCCTGCCCGGATAACGCCCTCCCGATCCGGTCAACATCGGGTCCAGAGAAGGGGTCAGTCCCATAATTTATAATTTCTCGCTGACCCAGTCCAAATTTTGCGAACTGCCAAGGTGCCCCATGTCGCGGCACATGGTTCGCTCGAAATCCTCCTCCGACCGACCTCCAAACCTGATGCGCGGTGTTTTTTTTAATATGAAACCTTCTTCAGCGTATGGAGTTCGAAAAAATTATAAGTTATGGGACTGACCCCCTCAACTTATCTCTCTGAGCCCCTCAAAGATTCAGAGGACTTCTCTCTTTCGGAATCGCTGGGCATTGTTATACCGTGAACGAATGCGCCATCGGGCTCTCCTTCCGCTTCTGATTTCTGTGGGGATGCTTGGGGCTTACCTGCCGGATGCCGCCATTGGTGCCTGGGGCGGGCATGGCGTGGTGCGCTGGAGCACCCGCAACACGAAGCATCCGGTGGCAGTGGAGAAAAACTCCAAAGGCCCGCCTCAGCGGCGTGGTCTCGGACTCCGCCTTCGTGTTTGGGAGCGCGGGACCGACGGCACGCTTTTCATCGGCACCCTCAAGGCCAGCCCCGAATGGGACACCGAGTCGCCTGATTGGCTGGATGCCGAAACAAAGGACATCCTGGGAACCTGGGAGGAAGGCGATTCCGGGCGAACCTATGCGGGATTTTCCGTGGACTTGGTTTGTGCGAACAAGCTCCAGGATGCCTGGGCGTCGGCGTCGGAGCTTCGAAGCCATCTCCTGGCGGTCGAGTCCCTGGATGCTGAGAATATGAACTATCCCCTGCGTCCGGATCGGATTTTTTGGGATGCGCTTCAGGCAGGTTCAGCCTATCGAAAGGCCGTTCGGGAAAAGGACCGTCCCGGTGCGGCCTCTGCGCTCGAAACCATGATCCCTCTGCTTGAAACTCTCGCACGGGAGTATCCGGGGTGGCATGCGGATTCCGTGGAGAGCAAACTCAGGGAGGCAAGAAGGATGCGGGATGACTTGCCGCTCAAATAGTCGCCGCGCTTATTCATTGAAGCCAACAGAGCGGAACTCTTCGTGCCCTCTGTCGGCGACATGCCATCTTTTCATCACATTTCCGCGGACCAGACGGAGCTGGTCCCTCCAAAAAAACACGAGAAAGCTGGCGAGGGGACTTTTCGTCCGGCAGGCTGCATCGCAGTGATTTTGTATGTTCTTCAACTGATCGGCACTGCGGTTTTCGCATGCAGCGGAGCCTTGGAAGCCGGACGCAAGCGATTGGATCTTGTGGGAGTGGCCGCTGTGAGTTTCGTCACAGCCATGGGAGGCGGAACCGTGCGTGATGTCCTGCTTGACCGGGAGACCCTCTTATGGACGGCAGATCCCGTGTATCTCTACATCAGCGTGGGTGCCGGTCTCCTGACGTGGGCGTTGGCGCGCATTTGGGTGCCGTCTTCCCGAATGCTTGTGCTCCTCGATGCCGGCGGGCTCGCCCTGTTTACGATCAGCGGAGTGCAGGTCGCCGAGCACGAGGGAGCTTCCGCCGTGATTGCCTTGGTCATGGGACTCATCACCGGTGCCGCAGGCGGCGTGTTCCGAGATGTCCTTTGCGGGGAAATTCCGTTGATCTTCCGGGCGAGCGATCTGTATGTGAGTGCCAGCCTCCTGGGCGGCGGCGCGTATCTTGCGGCCAAAGCCCTCGGGCTGTCCATCGGCGCGTCCGCCCTCCTTGGTGCGACTCTCATCTTTCTGCTCCGCATGGCCGCTGTCAAATGGCACTGGCGGCTTCCTGTTTTTTCTCTCTCCGAAAAATCCGTGGAGCGCGAATGAAGGGACGTGTCGGAGAGTCAAAGAAAGGTTGCCGCGGAGAGGTTCCGTTTGCCGTGGGACGCATCCTCCGATAGACTTTTTCCCCTGATCGTATGTCTGGAACCACACTGGAAATTCTCTTTATCTTTATTTTGCTTCTGGCGAATGGCGTTTTTGCCATGGCGGAGATTGCGCTTGTCTCCTCGCGAAAGGCCCGGTTGAAAACGCTTGCCGACGAGGGCCACCAGGGGGCGAAATTGGCCATGGACCTCGCCCAGGCACCGGGAAAATTTCTTTCGACCGTGCAGGTGGGCATCACGCTGGTGGGGACGCTGGCGGGTGCGTTCGGCGGAGCCCGGATCGCGGAGACGCTCTCCCATTATGTGGATAAGATTCCGGGACTGGCCGGACAGCCCTCCCACTACCTCTCGCTCTTCCTTGTTGTCGCAGTCATCACGTATTTTTCCGTGATCATCGGCGAGCTTGTCCCGAAGCGCCTGGCTCTGACCAACCCGGAGAAGATCGCCTCCGCGCTTGCGCGACCGATGAACGCGCTGGCGGTCGGCTTTTCTCCGGTTGTCAATCTGCTGAGCCATTCCAGTGAGTTTCTCATGGCGTTGCTGGGGGTCCGAAAGACGAATGAAAGCGCCGTTTCCGAGGAGGAGGTTCGCGTGCTGATTGATGAGGGGCTGAGCACCGGGGTTTTCAAAAAGGAGGAAAAGGACATGGTCGAGGGTGTCTTTGAACTCGATGAACAACATGCGGGCGATCTCATGACCCCGCGGGCCCGCATGATCTGGCTCTCCCTGGATGATACCGATGATGAAAACTGGAGAAAGATCGCCGGCAGCGGGCATTCGCACTTTCCGGTTTACCAGGGAACCCGCGACAATGTGATCGGCATGGTTTCGGTAAAATCCCTCTGGGCGAACCTCTCGCTCGCGGGACGCGTGGAATTGCGCGCGCTCGTCACGCCGCCGCTCTATGTTCCCACCGCGATGCCGGCCGGACGTCTGATCGAATCCTTCAAAAAGTCCGGAAAGCACATCGCGCTCGTTGTGGATGAATTCGGGGGTCTTCAGGGACTCGTGACCTTGAACGACGTAATGATGGCCATTGTCGGAAATCTTCCCGAGCGCGAACAACGCCACGACCCGAAGGCCTCCCTGCGCCAGGATGGAACATGGATCATAGATGCCATGCTGGATGTTGATGAGGTGAAGACGAGTCTGGGTATCGAGGGTGATCTGCCGGGAGAAAATGAAAAGCGGTTCTCCACGCTCGGCGGGTTTATCCTCTACCGGCTTGGCCACATTCCGAGGGAAGGGGAGAAATTTCTGTGGGACAGTTTTGAATTTGAAGTCATCGACATGGATCGCCAGCGGATCGACAAGGTACTGGTCACCCCGCGAACGCCAAAAGCCGCCGGGGACGAGCCCCCGAATTCCGCGATCGATATCTGAGGGACAATTTCGGAGCAGGTTTTTCCCGTCCGAAATCCTGATTCCATTCAGGCAACGCCCTTAGCCGGGGAGGGCGAGCCGGGAGATTTCCGGGAGAGCCTCGCGTCCGGCGATCCCCTGGATGCCGCCATAGAGCCTGGCCGTGTGGGCGATGGCTTTTTCGAGCTGCGTTTCCCGCTCCCTCCATTGTTTTGCAAAGGCGCGTTTCTCCGCCTCGAGCTGTTCTTTGAGGGCAAGGAACGACTCGACAATGGCTTCGATCGTCTGACGAAAATTCGTGCTGCAGAGATGCTCGTAGAGGAGGGCCATTTTGTCGTCGCGGTTGCTCTGCTGCATGCGCTGTGTGGCGGTGGCCACAAGGCCGTGGCGCAGGGCTTCCGCCAGGGAAATGGCAAACGGGGGGGTGCAAACCCACACGCCATCGCATTGGCCGATCCCCCGCACCTCGGTGGGCGGGCAGGTCGTGACGAGGACGGCGAGGTCCGCTTCGGCTTCGCGCTGGTCTTCCTTGAGCTTGGCCGTCCAGTCTGAGAACCAGTTTTTCGCCCTCTTGGCCTCCCAGAGGATCTTGCCGCATTCGGAGCCGGCATTGGTGCGCACGCGCTGGCAGACATCCGCCCCGCGCTGGCCTTTTTTCACTTCTCCAATCTCATCAAAGCGGAATGCGGCCCGCAGGCTGCTTTCCAGTTCCAATTCCAATGTCTCCCCCTGGGCCTGCATGGAGCCCTGTTCGGCGCGCTGTTGGAGAGCGGCGATCTGCGCCTGGAGATCGCGGATTCTATTTTCCTTGTCGGCGAGTTTGAGGGCCTCGGCTTCGAGGATTTGTTGCCGGATCTTGTCCCCGATCTGCTGGCGTTCCTCATCGAACTTGCGCGTCATCGCGAGTTCCATGTTGGACTTTGCGTCTTCGAGTTCGCGTTGTTGCTTGCGAAGTTCCAGTTCGGCCGTCCGGGCGGCTTCGAGGTGACTTCGTTGCGCATCAATTTGTGCCTGAAGATCCCTGAGTTGAACGGTCATTTTGTCATTCACCTCCCGAGCGGCATCGGCCTGGAGTTTTGCCCTCGCCGCCTCCAACCCCTTCGCCACTTCCACGTCCACCGACTTCGCGCGAACCTCAAGAGACGCCCTCTCCTCATTCAGTTTTTTTTCCCGTTCCGCGATTGTCGCACGGAATTTCTCGCGCTCCTTGTGAAATTCCTTTTCGAGTTGCTCGCGCAGGCGGTGGGAAACGGCTTCTTCGAGGGGAATATCCGCACCGCAGTTCGGACAGGTGATGTGAGGTTCGGTCATGTTGCAGGGGGTCTGTTGGAGCTTGGCGGGATAATGAAGGGTTGGATTTTTTGATGAATCGCGCTCTGAAATTATTTCAAGGTTCCGGTCCCCCACCGCCGGTGGAGGAATCTTTCCCACGGGGCAAAAAGCAGCTTGTCGGCAAGAAGACCTATGCCAATCAGCACGACCATGATCGCCATCACCTGATCCATAGCATGGAGTTCGCGCCCATAATGGAGCAACTGACCGAGACCAAATCCGGTAAGAATCGTCACAAAAATTTCCGCCGCCATGAGGGAGCGCCACGCAAACGCCCACCCTTGCTTCATTCCTCCAACGAGATAGGGAAGCGAAGCCGGCAGAATGACCCGCACCCAGGAGTGCAGTCCGGAGGAGCCCATCGTCCGGGCCGCGCGGAGATAGATCGGCGGCATCGAACGCACCCCGTCGCTGGTGGCGATAATGACGGACCAGAGCGTGCCCATGACGACCACAAAAAGCATGGCCACCTCGGTCTGCCCGAACCATCCGAGCGCGAGCGGCACCCAGCAAACACTCGGCAGGGCCTGCATGCCCAACGCCAAGACCCCAACGGTGTCTCGGAAAATTTTGAATTTTGCCGTGAAGAGTCCGAGCGGAATCCCCACAAGCAAGCCTGTCACATAGCCGATCAACAGGCGCTTGACGGTCACCAGCGCCGCCGTCCCCAGCGTCCCGTCGGTGGTCGCCTGCCAGAGATACTCGGCGACGTTCGACGGGGGAGGAAACATGACCTGGGAAAATTTCCCCGAGCTGGCGGCGAGCTGCCAGAGCCCGATCAGGAGGACAAAGAAGAGGACCGATGTGAAAGCGCCTTTCATTCCGCGACCTCCCTTCCCGAGCCTTCGGTGAAACCCTTGAGGGCCGCCGTGATTTCGGTCGAATAGTGGGCAAGTTCCACGCTGTTGATGTCACGCGGCCGGGGAAGCGTCACGATAAACTCCCGGCGGATGCGTCCGGGATTCGGGGAAAACAAAATTACGCGGTCGCCGAGGCAGGCGGCTTCACGGACATTGTGTGTGACGAAGATGATCGTCTTCCGCCGCGCCTCCCAGATTCTCTGGATGTCTCCGTAAAGTTGTTCGCGGGTCAGGGCATCCAGCGCGGCAAATGGCTCGTCCATGAGCAGGACGCGCGGGTTCGGTGCCAGGGCCCGGGCGAGCGCCACACGTTGCTTCATTCCGCCGGAAAGCTCATGGATGTTCGAATGGTGGAATTTCTCCAGCCCGACAAGGTGAAGATAATACTCCGCCACCTCACGCCGCTCCCTGTCGTTGAGTCCCGGCTTGAGTTTCAGCCCAAAAAGGACATTGCCCATCACGTCGAGCCATGGAAACAACGCGTGTTCCTGGAACATGACCATCCGATCCCGGCCCGGCGAGGTCACCACTTCGCCATTTGCGAGGACGCGCCCGGAATCCGGCTGCTCGAGCCCGGCAATGATGTTGAGGAGGGTTGACTTCCCGCATCCGCTCGGTCCGACCAGACAGACAAATTCCCCCTCGGAAATCTTGAGATGAATCGCATCCAGCGCGCTGACGACACGATGCTTCGTGGCGAACGACTTGGAGATCCCGTCCACCTCGATCCGCTCTGGCGGAAGGTTTTTCAGCTCGTGCTCGATGCTCATGGACGCCAGATCAGTTTATCAAGGTTGACATCGGCCCGAAGGAACCCGACCTGCCGGGCCTGCGTGAGAAACGTGGCAAAGGGCTCGACAGTGATTTCATCGTTTGGATTGAGCCGTGTCCAGGCTTCCTTGACCAGCTCGGCGGAAATTTTTTTGTGCATGATCGCGCTGATTTCGTCGCACACACGCCGCTGCGCCTCTTCCGGATTCGCCAGCACCCAGGCGGTGAGTTCCCGGTGCGCCTGCAAAAATTTTTCCGATAATCCGGGGTTCTCGACCAGGAAACCCTCCCGCGCGGCCAGCAAAGTCGTCAGGGCCCCCTTGTCGGCAAAAAGTATCCTTCCACCGGCCTCGTTCATCAGTCGGGTCACCCACGGCTCCACGGTCCAGGCGGCATCGATTTTTCCCTGCTGAAACAGGGAAAGGATGTCGGGGTTGGCCGTTGGAATCACCCGGGCCTGCCCGCCGATCAGTGTCACTTTGATCCCCTGGTTGATCAACCAGGCCCGACAGACCACGTCCTGCGTGTTGCCGAGCTGCGGGGTGGCAATGATTTTCCCCCGAAAATCGTCCAACCGGGTGATCGTATCCCCCCGGACCACGAGAGCCTCCCCGCCCTGCATGGCCCCACTGAGCACCCGCACCTCCCTGCCGTTCGCCCGCGCATACGCATTCACCACCGGACTCGGCCCCACATAGGTAAAATCCACCGACTGCGTGAAAATCCCCTCCATCGCGGAGGGGCCCGCATTGTAAACCATCCACTCAATTTTTACCGGCTCCCCAAGCCGCGTCTCGAACCACCCCTTTCCTTCGCGGCTCATGTTCGCCGCTACGAGTCCCTGCGCATGGGTGACATTCGGAAACACCCCGACACGCACCACCTGCTGCGCCTGCAACATGGAAATTGACGCACCCAGCATGAGAAAAAATCGCCAGACCATCCTGTGGCGCAGGATGATCGAAATTCCCCGCCGGTCAACGCGGCATCTTCCTTTCGCCCCAGCCATTATTTGAGACCCTTCCCCTGCCTGCGGCACCTCAACGCAACATCTGGAAAAAACCCTCGATCCCCCCCTCCGGACCCCTCCAGCGAATTCTCCAGGAAATTTCGTGCCTTTCGCTGACACGGAATCTGCTGAAAAAAATTCTCTGGATTTTTTGAAAACCATACCATGCCGGATATACGATCAAATTAAGCGTTATTTGAAAAATTGTCAATTCCGACCTTCACTTCACAAAACCTCCGGAACGATCTGGCCCCGTTTTCTGTTCTGCCTCGAAAAGCACCAATCCTCTTGCGAAGCGGCTGCCGGTGGCATAGCACGGTTTTGTGAATATTTACGCAAGGGCTCTCCGGTATTTTCGGGCATTCTTTTGGCCGACGCTGGGCGGAGTGCTGCTGACTTTTGTCGCCATCGGGCTCAACCTTCTGAAGCCCTGGCCGTTCAAGTTTATTGTGGATGGGGTTCTCGATTCCTCGAAGGGAACTGCGGACGCGCGGACCTTCGTGCATTTTTGGTTTGGGGAAAACAATCCCTTCGGCGCAGTGCTCGGGCTTTCCCTCGTGCTGGTTGTGATCACACTTCTGGCGGGACTGGTGAACATGGTTTCCAGCTACCTTTTCATTCGTGTCGGATTGCGGGCACTTCTGCAATTGCGCACCGATCTCTACTCGGCCCTGCAGTCCCTGCCCCTGAAGTTCCATGATGCCCGCCGGAGCGCGGATTCGAGTTTCCGGGTGGCCTACGACTCCCAAAGCATCCAGACAATTTACAACAAGGGGTTCGCCACAATCCTTGCGGCGGTTGTGATGTTGGTGTCCGCACTTTTCGTGATGTTCCGGATGAACTGGCAGCTGACGCTCGCCTCGCTGGCGATCCTTCCCTTCATGGTTTTCGCGATTCGGCACTACGCGGAACGCGTCAGGAGGCAATCAACCACCATCCAGGAACGGGAAAGCGATCTGCTCACGCTCGCCCAGGAGGGGTTGAGTCAGATCCGGATGGTTCATGCCTTCGGGCAGGAAGCCTATGAGATCGGGCAATTCAGTCGCCGGGCGGCACAGAGTCTGGAGGCCAACATGCGCCTCAACATGACTTCGGTTGCGAGCGGACTCGTCGTGGGAACGCTCACGGCACTGGGTACGGCGATCATGTATTATGTGGGATCCGTGCAGGTGCTCCAGACCCAGGGGGCCTTCACGCTGGGGGATCTCCTGGTCTTTTCCTCCTACCTGGTGATGCTCTACCAGCCCTTGGAACAACTGACCTACACGGCCTGGGCGCTGGAAGGTGCTGCCGCAGGAGCGACGCGGTGCTTCGAGGTGCTGGACTACGACAACGATGTGCCCGACGCCCCGGAGGCCAAAGTCATCGCGTCCGTCCAGGGGCGCATCGAGTTCTGCGGGGTTTCCTTCGGCTACACCCACGAGCGGCAGATCCTCCAGGAGATCAATTTTACGATCGAGCCCGGACAAACGGTGGCATTTGTCGGCGGCACGGGCACGGGGAAGAGCACGCTGCTGAGTCTCGTCCCCAGATTCTATGATCCGGGAGCCGGCGTGGTCGCGCTCGATGGGAACGACCTGCGCGGCCTCACGAAGCAAAGCCTCCGCTCCCACATCGGCATGGTGCTTCAGGACACACTGCTCTTTTCCACGACCATCAAGGAAAACATCGCCTACGGAAGACCGGGCGCCACCGACCAGGAAATCCTCGAGGCGGCCAAGCGCGCGCAGGCCCACGATTTCATCCTGCAAATGCCACTGGGATTCGACAGTCCGGTCGGCGAACGCGGCGGCCACCTGAGCGTCGGGCAGAGGCAGAGGATCGGGATCGCCCGCGCCTTTTTGAAAGATTCCCCCATCCTCCTGTTGGACGAGCCCACGAGCGCGCTCGATCCCACGACCGAGCACGCGATCATGGAGACCATTTCAGAACTCATGCGGGGACGCACGACGTTGATCGTGACCCATCGTCTCGCGACCATCCACGCGCTTGGCCGCATTATTGTCATGCACAAGGGGCGCATTGTGGAAGACGGTTTCGGCCCGGATCTCCTCAAAAAAAACGGGCTCTACGCGACCCTCTATCGCGACGCGCAGGCGGAATAACCCCGGCGAGCCTGCGGGTTCTCAGGTTTCCCGGAGGTCGGCATTCTGGCCCTCGCGTCCGCGAAGACGGAGAAGAATGGGAAGTCCCGGGTATTCCCATTTGTCCCGAATCCGCCGACACAGGTAATTCACGTAGCTGTCCATGAGCAAACGCGGATCATTAACAAAGAGGACAAACTGGGGCGGCTTGATTGCCGAGGGCCCGGGATCCTTCACCTGCGTGATGTAGAGGAGTTTGAAGCGTTTGTTGCCCTTCGTCGCTGGTGCCTGACGTTCGATCGCCGCGCGGATCACACGGTTCAACTCCCCGGTGCCCGCCCGCCGTGTCGAATGTTCGCGGACTTTCTCCACCATTGTGAAAAGCCGCCGCACATTGTCGCCGGTCTTTGCCGAGAGGACGACCACCGGCGCGAAATCGAGAAAAAACAACTTTTGCCTGACACGCTCGACGAACTCGCGCACCAACCCGGGATCGTGCCGCCCATCCGCCGCGACAAGATCCCATTTATTCAGAACGATCACAGCGGGTTTTTTCGCCTCCTGGATAAGGCCCGCGATTTTTTTGTCCTGAGCCGTGACCCCCGTGGTGGCGTCAATGACGAGCACATTCAAATCGGCGCGCAGGATCGTCTTTTCCGAGCGCATCACGCTGAAAACCTCGACCGACGTGTTGTGTTTCGAGCGGTGGCGGATCCCTGCCGTGTCGCAGAGAATATACGACCGGCCTTCACGGACGGTCGCGACATCTACGGCATCCCGCGTGGTGCCGGCGATTTCGCTCACCGTGGAGCGTTTGTCCCCGAGAATCGCATTCACGAGAGAGGACTTCCCGACATTTGGGCGTCCGATGATGGCAAGCTTCGGAGCGGGCTCCGGAGTTTCCGCATCCCGCCGGGCCGGAGGCGGCAGGATCGTTTCGATGGCTTGCACGAGGTCGCGGATCCCGCGTCCGTGGGCCGCGCTGACCGGCAGCATCCGGGAAAAGCCGAGACGGGAAAACTCCGCCGCCAGCGACTCATGCGCCTCGACATCCACCTTGTTTACGACGAGGAGAACCGGCGTAGCCGCCGAGCGGATCAGCGCGGCCAGATCGGCATCCAGCGGAGCAACCCCCTCCTGGGCATCCGTGACGAAAAGGATCAAATCTGCGGACTCCATCGCAATCATTGCGCCCTCGCGGGTGGACTCCGCAAAATCCGGATCCGGATCCCCGCCAATCCCGCCCGTGTCCACGATCTCGAAGGGAGCCTCCCCGAGCTTGCAAACCGAGGCGATCCGGTCCCGCGTGACGCCCGGCTGGTCATGGACAATGGAAATCCTCCGTCCAGCCAGACGATTGAAGAGCGCGGATTTCCCGACATTTGGGCGTCCGACGATGGCGATATTGCGCATGAAAATCAGTGGGTATGTTCGTGATGGCGGAGCTGACGGATCCCTCGGGAGACATAGATCACCCCGCTGGCCAGCGTGAAGAATCCGGCAACATAAACAGAGGGGAGATGATTCGGCAACTGAAGCATGACCCATGCGATGGCCACCATCTGAGCGGCGGTGGCCGCCTTGCCCGTAAAGGCAACGACCACCTCGAGCTTCTGGTCGAGGTGAAACAATACCGCGTAGCCGACTAGAATCACCGCATCGCGCCCAATGACCAGAACTGGAAACCAGATGGGAAACTGATACGTCCAGTTGCTGAAGCTCAGGGTGATGATCGCCGTGAGCAGAAGTCCCTTGTCCGCGATGGGATCAAGGATGCTGCCGAGCTTGCTGCGCTGGTTCCAGTGCCGGGCGATCCAGCCGTCAATCCCATCGCTGGCCGAGGCAACAAGAAATGTGATGATGGCCGCCCATCGAAGCCACTCCCGGGGCTCACCCGCCTCGATCCCCTTCCCGTAGTAAATGCAAAAGAGCACGAACAGCGGAATCAGGAGGATTCTCGAAATGGTGATCTTGTTGGCGAGCGTCATAACCGTACGGGATTCGGCAGAGGCGAGGATTGGGGACTCTTTTTGGTCTGTGGCGGGCTTGAGGTTGTTTTCTCCGGATTTTTTTGGCCTGACAGGGACAACATTCCACAGGAGCAGGCTTGAAGGCAATGCCACACTCGGGTTCCATCATGTCCGGTGAGTGCCATCGCGTGCAAGAATCTGACCTGTGTGAAACCCGACTGGAACAACGGCGGCACCGGACGGGTTGTCGATTTCTCCGACACTTTCGAGGCCGGGGAGTTTATCGGATTTTGTGGCGAGGACGGATCCGGGAAGGGACTCCTCTTGAATGTGATCGGCCTTCTCGAAAAAGCCGACTCCGGTCAACTGGTCCTCCTCGGGCATGATGTGGGGGATTTCTCCGAGGAGGATACCGCGACATTCCGCAATGAAGCCTGTGGATTTCTCTTCAGCCATCCCTGTTTGCTGCCCTCCTTCACGGTTGCGGAGAATGTGGCCATGCCACTTTTCCGAATTTGTGGCGGGGGAGCCGCCGAGGCCAGAAAGCGGACGCGGGAAGTTCTGGAGTTCGCAGGCATCGGGGACTTTGAAACAGCGAGAACCGGAAAGCTCGATCCCATACTGCGCTGGCGGGCGGCCCTTGCCCGGGCTCTGGTGCATGATCCCCGGGTTCTCATCGCGATTTCCCCGCCCGACCCCGATCTTCTGCCCCTGGCGAAACTCGCCGCCGCAAACTACCATCTCACCGTGCTCTGGGCCGGCTGCCGCGAGGATGTCACCCCTTATGCGGATCGAATGATTGAAATGAAGGATGGGCACGCCATCGGACAATGATTGCGCTCGCTCCGGCAGAATCCGCAAAGAGGTCGCATCTCGCCTTTGCGCTCCTCTGGCTGCCGGTGGAGCGGCGGCGCGACGCCATGATCTTCTTCCGCTTCTGCCGAGCCGTGGATGACATCGCTGACGAGGCCGGAAGGAACGAGGAGGAACGCCGACACCTTCTGCAGGAATGGCTCGCCGCCGTGGAATCCCACCGCCTTCCCGCGGAGCTTGAAACTGTCGTGCAAATCCACGCGATCGAGCGAACCCTCCTCTCGGAAATCATCCGGGGCTGTGCGATGGATATCCGTCCGGCACGATTCGAGACATTTGCCGACCTCGAAAAATATTGCTGGCGGGTCGCCTGCGCGGTCGGGCTTGCCTCGGTTCGGATTTTCGGATGCAAAGAGTCGGCCAGCACCCTCTACGCCGAAAACCTTGGCCATGCCCTCCAACTCACAAACATCCTTCGCGATGTGGGCGAGGACGCCGCCGCCGGGCGCATTTACCTGCCCCTTGCCGATCTGCACCGTTTCGAGGTGCGCGAAGAGGATCTCCTCCAGGGGAAGTCCCCGTCCGGTTTCCTCCCCTTGATGCGCTTCGAAGCCGGACGCGCCCGCGCCCGCTTTCACGCCGCCGTTCCCCCGGCTGCGGACAAACAGGAACTCCTGGCTCCGGAAATCATGAAAGCCATCTATTTCCGCATTCTTTCCCGCCTGGAAAAATCCCAATTCCCGGTCTTCGCCCGCCGGATCCATATCGGAAAGACCGAAAAACTTCTCATCGCCCTTGCCCAAACCCTCCGCCTGCGCCTCTCCTGATGGCAACACTTCAGCGGGGCCGGGGCACAGGTTGCCTGCGCACGGGCGATCAGCAGCGCACTTGTTCTCCTGCTCCTGTGAGGGAAGGCTGCGCCATCCTGCCTGGCCCTTTTAATTAACCTTTCATTTAATATCTTCCTCTAGCGTTGGGCTTTTTTATTTGATTCTTCAGGGGCACCCGCTTAAAGGTTGCGCATGGAAAATGTTTTAACCACTGGGGCAGCCGCACTCATCCTCGGCGTAAGTCAAGCCCGAATCCGAAAGTTGATCAAGGAAGGACGCCTTCCGTCTGAAAAAAGAGGTCGCGACCTTCTACTCCAAGAAACTGATGTTCAGGTTTTTGCTAAACACGGAAGAAAAAAAATCGGTCGGCCAACAGACAACGGTTGCTCGTGCGCAATGGTCGCGGAAGATGAGGGCATGTATCAAACATCCAACGAATCAATCCAAACTATTGGGAACGGAGAAATCCGGCTTGGTGACGCTCTGAATGTGTTGCCGAGTCTCCCGTCCAATCAGTTTCAAATGATCATCGCTGATCCTCCATATTTTCAAGTGCTCTTGGAAGAGCAATGGGACAACACATGGCACTCATCTGATGAATATCTAAACTGGACGTTAGACTGGGTTCGTGAATGCAAACGCGTTTTAAAACAAGATGGTCTTCTATATATTTTCGGGCAGCTCGGGAAGCGAGAGCATGTATGGCTGCACACATGCTCGATGCTGGCAAAAGAAATGCAGTTTCACGACATGATCATTTGGGACAGAGCCGTTGGTTACAACGAACGATACGACTCGTTTACTCCGCAATACGAGATGATTCTGGTGCTGCGCCAGACCGCGAATGCAAAACCCTATTTTGACAAAGATGCTGTTCGACTTCCTTATGATGAAGATAAGATTCAATCATACTTGCGAGACAAGAGATATAAAGACAAAGACGCGAGGGAAAGACACCTGCGGAAAGGCAAATATGCAACAAACATAGTTCGCATTCCGTCGCTCAAGGGCTCCTCAAAGGAAAAAATTGGTCATCCATCGCAAAAGCCGATCACGCTGATAAATCAGCTAATATCCGCAAGCACACGAAAAGGAGATTATGTCCTCGATCCGTTTCTTGGAAGCGGGACAACGGCTGCCGCAGCACAGGAATTAGGGCGTCGTTGGTTGGGAATAGAATCCCATCCCGATTATGTTAAAATCACACGGAAGAGGCTTTCAGACATTATCGCCATTCCTGAATTCAGTCTCGATTGAACCTACGCGATCCAGAGATCACAGGGTTTTCAAAAGCAACACCAAACAGACTTGGTGAGTCCGTGGGCAAAGGCGAGCGACCGGAAAAGCGCCAGAAAGTGCTAAACGGAAGGGAACATTGAATCCTTCGCTGAGCCCTTGAATCAATTTTGGGATTTATCACAAGTTTACCACCAGACTTTAATGCGAAATTGCCTTTCCATTCCTGCGCAAGTTCACGCGCTCTTGAGTAGGGGATACTCATGTCCTTGATTTGTGAATCTATTCGAGAAATCTCCTCAAGACTTAAGTCAGCCCAAAGATTGTTCCAATCAGAAACACCAATCGGAGAGGATGAATCCGGGCTCGCCGGGGGTGGGTTTCAAGAGGCACATTGGCTGGTGGAATGACAATGCGGGAACTTGAGAGGATCGCGACGACGGCTGGGTTTGATGCCGTGGGCGTGGCGCCTGCTGTGGGAGCTCCACACGGTGAGGCGTTCCATGCGTGGTTGTCGGAGGGGTGTCATGCCTCGATGGGATGGCTGGCCAGGGATCCGGAACGCCGATGTGATCCGAAAAGGATTTTGCCGGGTGCCCGGTCAGTGATTGCGCTGGCGATGAATTATTTTGTTCCGGATTCGGATTTGCCAGGGGATGGGGCGCGGGGACGGATTGCGCGTTATGCGCGCGGGCGGGATTATCACAACCTGATCCCGAAGCGTCTGAAGCGGTTCGATCTGGCGTTGCAAAGTGAGGGCGGGCAGCAACGTTGTTTTGTAGATTCGGGGCCACTCCTCGAACGGGATTTTGCGGTGCTTGCGGGCATCGCCTGGCATGGCAAAAGCACGCTGGCCCTGCATCCAAGGTTGGGCACATGGTTCCTGCTGGCGGCGGTGATCACGACGCTTGAACTCGAAGCGGGGACTCCGATGGCCGCCCACTGTGGAAAATGCACGCGGTGCATTGCGGCTTGCCCGACAGGGGCCATTGTCGCCCCCCACAAGGTGGATGCCCGCCGATGCCTCTCCTACTGGACCATTGAACACAAGGGGGCGTTACCGGAGTGGATTCGTCCGCTGCTGGGCGACCGGATTTTTGGTTGCGACACGTGCCTGGATGTCTGTCCGTGGAACCGTTTTGCAGAGGCTTCGCGCGAAGCGTCTTTTTTTGCGCGTCCGGCTTCCCAATGGCTCCTTCGGGATTACCTCGCGCTCGGGGAGGCGGAGTTTCGGGCACTCTTCGAGGGGTCTCCAATTCGTCGCGCGGGCCGTCAGGGATTTTTGCGAAATGTCTGCACGGCTCTCGGCAATGTCGGCGATTCCGCCGATCTGGCCGCCCTGGAAAAATGCCGGAGCGATGCGGATCCCGTGGTCGTCGAACACGCCGGGTGGGCGATCACCCAAATCCGCGTCAGAACTCCCTGAGAGAGACGGGAGCGGCTCAGTTGCGAAGGCGGACGAGCAAATCCCCTCCGTCAACGGCGTCACCGACCCCGGCAAAGAGTTCGTCGATGACTCCGGTCGCGGGAGCGTAAAGGGTCGTCTGCATTTTCATGGCCTCGAGGGTGAGAAGTTTGTCGCCTTTTGTGACACGGGATCCGTTGCCAGTGCCCAGCGAGGTGACCATGCCAGGAATCGGCGCCCCCACTTCCAGAGGATTTGCCGCGTTAGCCTTCGGACGCGCCTTGGTGGTGGTCTTGACGGATTTGTCCACCGCAGTCGCTTCGCGCGGCATGCCATTCAACTCAAAGGAAATGATCCGGCGACCATCCTTGTCCGCAGCACCGATGTTGATGAGCTTGATGAAGAGCGTCTTGCCTTCCTCGATGGCAATCGTGACCTCCTCACCGGATTTCAATCCGTAAAAGAACGCAGGTGTGGGAAGGACGCTGACATCGCCGAACTCCCTCTGGAATTTTGAAAAGTCGGCAAAGACATCCGGATACATCAGGTGACTGTAGAGTTCGTCCTCGCTGGGATCGTGTTTCAACTTTGCCGTCAATTCGGCGCGCACGGCCTTGAGATCCACCTTGGGAGCCCGTGCGGTTTTCGGTTTGGTTTTTCCAAGGACGACTTCCACAACCTTCCGGGGCCATCCCCCCATCGGATTCCCGAGTCCGCCCGCGAGCATGTCCTTGACCGACTCCGGGAACGGCATCCCCGGTTCGAGATTGATGACATCCGCCGGGCGGATGCCACGGGTGAAAAGGAAGAGGGCCATATCCCCGACAACCTTGCTCGAGGGAGTCACCTTGACGATATCGCCAAACAAGATGTTGACCTCGGCGTAGCATCGCGCGATTTCCGGCCAGCGGTGCGCGAGACCCATGCTGGCAGCCTGTTCCTTGAGGTTGGTAAACTGGCCGCCCGGCATCTCATGAAGATAGACTTCCGCGCTTCCCGTCGGCGGAGAGGTGTCAAAGGGCGTGTAAAATGTCCGAACCTGTTCCCAGTAATCCGCAAAATCGCCAAGGGCCTGGAGATTCAGCCCGCTGGCGCGCGGCGTATTTTCGAGAGCCGCCGCGAGGCTGTTGAGATTCGGCTGCGAGGTGGAGCCGGACATCGAGGAAATCGCGGCATCCACGATATCCACCCCGGATTCCGCCGCCAGCAGGACGGATGCGGAGTTCACACCACTCGTGTCATGCGTATGGAAATGCACCGGCAGGCTGACCGCCTCGCGCAGTGCCTTGATGAGGGCGCGGGCCGCAAACGGACGGCAGAGCCCGGCCATGTCCTTCACGGCGAGAATATGCGCGCCCATCTTCTCGAGTTCCTTCGCGAGCGAGACATAGTATTTCAGGGAATACTTCGTGCGCTGCGGATCAAGGATGTCGCCGGTATAGCAAAGGGCGCCCTCGCAGACGGACTGTGTGTCGCGCACAGCCTCCATGGCCGCCCGCATGTTTGGAAGATCGTTGAGGGAATCGAAAATCCGAAAAATGTCCATTCCCGCCCCGGCCGAGTGCCGGACAAATCCCCTGACGACGTTCGGGGGATAATTCGAGTAGCCGACCGCATTTGATCCGCGCAGAAGCATCTGGAAACAAATGTTCGGAATCCGTTTGCGGAGTTCCCGCAGGCGCTCCCAGGGATCTTCGCGCAGGAAACGCATCGAGGCATCGAACGTGGCTCCGCCCCACATTTCCAGACTGAAGAGCCGGGGCGTGCGGTGGGCGATCGCATCGGCGACAGCCAGCATGTCGTAGGTGCGGACCCGGGTGGCGAGCAGGGACTGGTGGGCGTCGCGAAATGTCGTGTCCGTGAAAAGGAGCCGCTTCTGCGAACGGGTCCACTCGGCAAATTTTTCCGCGCCGAGCTTGAGGAGGAGCTGCCGGGTGCCATCCGCCGGAGGCGTGCGGTGATCATACTCCGGGCGGGGCGCGGCGGGAAGCAGGGCGGAAATTTTATGGCCCTTGGCCTGGGGATTGCCGTTGACGATGACATCCGAGAGGAAAGCCAGCAGTTTGGTTGCCCGGTCCTTGCGGGGCTTGAACTCAAAAAGGGCGGGGGTTGTGTCAATGAGCCGTGTGGTTGCCTCCCCACTGACGAATGTGTCGTGCTGGATGACATTTTCCAAAAAGGGAATGTTGGTTTTGACGCCGCGGATCCGGAATTCACGCAGCGCGCGCTGCATCCGCTGCAGAGCCATCGGAAAGGTTTGTCCGGAAGCCGTAATCTTGACGAGGAGCGAATCGTAAAATGGCGTGATGGCGCTGCCGGTCGTGCCCATTCCCGCATCCAGACGGATTCCGAAGCCCGCCGAGCTGCGGTAGGTGATGATTTTCCCGTAGTTCGGCGTAAACTTGTTCGCGGGATCTTCGGTTGTGACCCGGCACTGCACCGCAAAGCCGTTGCGCGGAATGTCATCCTGTGCCGGAAGGGCCAGCTCCGGCCCATGCAGGGCCTCGCCGGAGGCGACGAGAATCTGCGAGCGAACGAGATCAACGCCCGTGATTTGCTCGGTCACCGTGTGCTCCACCTGGATGCGCGGGTTCATTTCGATAAAGAACCATTCCTCGCGGTCGAGATCGTAGAGGAACTCGATGGTGCCCGCGTTATTGTAGCCGATGCCTTCCGCAATCCGCACCGCGGCCGCGCAAAGCTCGCGCCGGATTTTTTCCTTCAATCCGATGGAGGGGGCCACCTCGACAACCTTTTGGTGGCGGCGTTGAACCGAACAATCACGTTCGTGCAAATGCAGGACATTCCCGTGGGCGTCGCCGAGGATCTGGACTTCGATGTGTTTGGCTCTCGGAATGTATTTTTCCAGGAAAACCGCGGGGTTGCCAAACGCGCGGCCCGCCTCCCCCTGCGCTTCGTCCAGGAGGGCCGCCAGTTCGGATTCCTTCAGGACCACCCGCATACCGCGCCCCCCCCCGCCGAAGGCCGCCTTGATAATGAGCGGGAACCCGATGGACTTGGCGATTTTCAGCGCGGCGGCCCGATCGACCACCGGATCTTCGGTGCCAGGCAACGTCGGGACTTTCAATTTTTGCGCCAGGGCGCGCGCAGCGGTTTTGTCACCCATTTTCGCCAGGAGTTCCGAGCGGGGACCGACAAAGGTGATTCCCGCCTCCTCGCAGGTTTTGGCAAACCCGGCATTTTCGGAAAGGAACCCGTAGCCCGGATGGATCATGTCCACCCCATGTTCCTTTGCGAGGCCCACGATCCCCTCGATGTCGAGGTAGGCACCCACCGGCCCCTTGCCCTCGCCCACCATGTAGGCTTCGTCCGCCTTGAAGCGGTGCATCGAGAGCCGATCCTCCTGGGCATAGATCGCCACCGTGCGCATGCCAAGTTCGGTGGCGGCGCGGAAGACGCGGATCGCGATTTCGCTCCGGTTGGCGACAAGGATTTTTTTCCCGGCAACGGGAGAGGATACGGCACTTCGTCTAAAGGATTTCATGGATCTGAGATATTCGCGTTCCATACCCCATCGCTGCGCCGGTGGCAATCACCACGAATGGAAACTTTTGGCCAGAGGGGCCTGAACGGCCCCACGATCCCTCCAAATCGTCGGTTAACAATCTTGCGCTTGTTTTGTGGGATGCGATGGTGTCGGGTCTTGTGAACGACAATTTTTCAACATGTCCTGACCGCCGGGAAACCGGGAGCCTCAAATGGCAGCGTTATTCCGGGGGGGATGTTTTGCCAATGTGGGTGGCAGACATGGATTTTTCGTCGCCGCCCGAGGTGGTGGAGGCCTTGGAGCGTCGCGCACGGCACGGCGTCTTTGGCTATACCATCCCGACAAAATCCGTGGCGGAGGCGGCAAGGGAGTATCTTCACGATCACCATGGCGTGACGGTCACGGACGAGCAGATCCTTTGGTTTCCCGGGTTGGTTCCCGCGCTCAATGTGGCCTGCCGGGCTTTTGTGGAATCGGGCGGAGAAGTTCTAACCTGCACGCCGGTTTATCCTCCATTTCTCAGCGCACCGGAGTTTGCCAGTGTCGGCATTCGCACCGTGCCCCTCGTGGAAAACGGGGGGGTGTGGGATATGGATTTTGAAGCCCTCGAAAAAGCGGTGACCCCACGGACGCGACTTTTCGTTTTGTGCAATCCCCACAATCCGGTGGGACGTGTTTTCCCCGAAGCCACGCTGGCGCGCCTGGCGGAGTTTTGTCGTCGGCACAATCTGGTTTTTCTCTCGGACGAAATTCACTGCGACCTGGTGCTGGACGACGTGAAGCACACCAGCGGGCTAAGGTTTGCAGGGGAGAACGGGTTGCGCATGCTGGCCCTGTTTGCTCCGAGCAAAACATTCAATCTCGCCGGACTGGCCTGCGCCTTTCTCGTCATTCCCGATGCCGCCACCCGGCACCGGTTCCACCAGGCGGCACGGGGACTGATCACCGAGGTCAATGCCTTCGGCTATGTGGCCTGCGAGGCGGCTCTGCGTCAGGGCTGGCCTTGGCGCGACAGGCTCCTGGACGTGCTTCGAAGCAATCGGGATTTATGGGAAAAATTTGCCGCAACATCCCTGCCGGGTATTCGCACATGGCATGTCGAGGCAACCTACCTGGCATGGATGGATGCCCGCCCATTGCATCTGCCAAATCCCGCAAAATTTTTCGAAAGTCATGGCGTGGGATTGTCGGATGGCGTCCCCTTTGGGGCACCACAAGGATTTTTGCGCCTGAATTTCGGCTGTCCGCCCGCGCAACTTGAACAGGCACTTCAGCGCATGGCGCAGGCACTGAAATCGGCGGGGACCTGAGCGATTTTTGGAGTTCATGACGCATCCCCTGCATGACAACCGGCTTTGCCATCCGAAGGATTTGGGGGCACCCATTCCGGAGTCCGCCCATGCTGTGTCGGTCTGTCTGCCGGAGTGGGCGGATATCGTGGGGTATGAGGAAAATGATCCCCGGGTGATCGACCGGATGCGCGCCGGGTATCCGCGGTTTTTCTTCCATGCGCGGATCCAAGAAATGCGAAAGCGTTTGCGGGAACTTCATGGGCGCGCCGGCGAGGAAGCCCTCCCCCTGTCAGATGAGACCTCCGCCCGGGATTGCGCTCAGTTCCTTGGCGAGGGGGCCCGTGCTGTGGAGATCGGGGGCAGAGTCTGGGCTGCGTTTTTTCCGGAGGCTTTGATGGCGCGAGCAAAGGCCTATTGGCAACATGCAGGCCGGATCCTTTCCTCGCGTGCGGCGGAGGACTGGCTGACGGAGGGACGCTTGAAAGCTCCGGATTTTGAGCTCGAGACTGTGGTGCGCACCCGCTTGTCCGACTGGAGCGGTGCTCCGCTGGAGTTCACGAGCCTGCACCCAAGCGGCATGGCGGCGATTTACTCCGCATTTTTGGCCGCCCGGGAGCGACGTCCCGACCGCCGGATGGTCATGTTTGGTTTTCCCTACACCGACACCTTGAAAATTTTGCAGAAATTCGGGACGGGGACGGAATTTTATCCAAATGGCGATGAGGAAGATTTGCAGAAGTTGAGGAATCTTTTGGGGCATGAGGAAATCGCCGGGATTTTTTGCGAATTCCCCAGCAATCCCCTGCTTCGTGTTCCCGACGTGTCCGCCTTGCATCGGATGGCAGCGACGACGGGGACGCCGTTGATCGTGGATGATACGATCGCGACTTTCTACAATGTGGAGATTCTGCCGTTTGTGGACCTCGTGGCCAGCAGCCTGACCAAGGCATTTTCCGGTGGGGGCGATGTGATGGCCGGAGCCTTGACGGTGAACCCGCAGGGGCTTTTCGGCGGTTTGCGAAATGCCGTTGGAGAAAATGGGGGCGGGCTTTATGTTCGGGATTTGCAGGTTCTCGAACGCAACTCGCGGGATTTCGGAGAACGGATGCAGGTCACCAATCGCAACAGCCTTGCTCTTGCCAGATTGCTCGCGGCGCATCCGGCCATCGAAAAGGTTTATTATCCGGGGCTTGAGTCCCCGGCGGTTTATGAATCCCTGCGCAAACCGGAGGGCGGCTATGGTGCCGTGTTTTCCTTTCTTCCGAAGGACGCCCCGAAAAATTCCCGCCGGATTTTTGAGAATCTTTCCATCAACCGGGGCATTAGTTTTGGCACGAGCTTTTCTCTCGTCTGTCCCTATGTGCAGTTGGCGCACTACCATGAACTCGACTGGGTGCAGTCCTGCGGCGTGGATCCCTTCCTGCTGCGCGTTGGCGTGGGAACGGAGCCGTGGGCCGCGTTGGAGGAATGCTTCACCCGCGCTCTTGCCCACGGGGGGCGTTGATCAAAAACTGCGCCCCTCGCCGATTTCCTGCAAAATCCGAGTGTAGTCCCGGATGTCGTCCGCAAGAAAATTTTCGAGAAAGCTGCGGACTTCGTTTGGCATGGCATCTTCCGAGGTGGGATTCAGTTTGATCGTCAGGTGCCGGTTAAAGAAGAGGGCCTTGGTGGTGACGCCCAGGAATCTTTCCACATCTTCGAGGAGTGCCTTGGGCGAGGAGGCAATACGATCATACCGTCCGACATAGAGATGGCCGGGCGCGAGGTGCCGCCTCCACTTCCCGATCATCGCGGCATATCCGGCGCGTTGCTTCTGCCCCGAGGTTTCGAAGTAAGCGCGAAACTTGTCAAACCCAATGGACTCGCTGCGCCCCCGAACGAGGGTTTTCTTGGCGTGCGACCAGGCCCGTTCGACCGGATCGCGAAGCATGAGGATTCCTTTAAGGTTCGGCTTGAGCGCCACGATCTCCGCCACGAGATCATCCGGGAGCAACGCGTAGGAGGCCGTGGCCTCGCCGAGGATTTTCGGACGGTAGAAAGCCAGGGATTTTCGGAGGCAAATGTAATGTTTTTTCAGGCGTTCCCCCAGGGGCTCCCGGTAGGAATCCAGGTAATCCTCCAGATACGGAAACTTGAAGCGCGCATTCTCCGGCCGCCCCAGCGTGCTGAAAAAATACGTTTCCTTCATCCGGTGGAGCAAAATCTCCGGATGCATGTGGAGGTTGAAAAAGAGCCAAGTGGTTCCGGTCCTTTGGGGACCCAGAATCAGAAAATCCGGAAATCCCCGGAGATCCGGATGGTCGCTCCTTGTGGGAATCGAGCCCTTGACTTTCAATCAGAGCGACTTGAGTGCCGCCTCAATCTTCCCGAAGTCGGGGAGATCTTTTGGAGTCGGTGTCTGCTCGCTGTAAACGATCTGGCCGGCGGCATCGATGACAAAGGCCGCCCGGGCGGACGTGTCCCCGATTCCGGCCAAGCCCCGGAAAACCACATCGTAGGCGGCCGTCGCGGTTTTGTTCAGGTCGCTCACGAGTTTGATTGTGATCCCCTCTTTCTTCGCCCAGGCATCCTGGGCAAACGGACTGTCCACGCTGATGCCCACCACATCGGCTTTCAGGCTGGCGTATTTGCCAAGGCCGGCCGTCACGTCACACATCTCCTGCGTGCAGACCCCGGTGAATGCGAGCGGAAAGAACAGGAGAACGGTCGCCTGCTTGCCGAAATTTGAGGAGAGTTGAAAATCCCCGAGACCGTCTGCGGTCATGGTCTTGAGGGTGAAGTCAGGTGCTTGGGTGCCGATGGGAAGTGCCATGAGAATTTTTGAATGTGAGTCGTAAACATTGGCTCGAATCCCCAAACTGTCAATGCCCGGAGGAAAGGATTTCCGCCGGGGGGAAACACGGGCTTACGCGCAGCATTCAACACGCCCCGATGAGCGGATCCTCCGTCACCCGGCCAGTTCTTCGGCGGGATAGGTCCAGATTTCGGAAAGTGTGGGGTGGTAATGGGGGGTAGTGAGGAGGTCGGCAGCCGTGGCGTGAAAGCGCATGGCCACGACGATTTCATGAATGAGCTCCGCCGCTTCGGGTCCCACAACCGAACCGCCAAGGATCTCCCCGGTATGGGAGTCGGCCAGGAGTTTGACGAAGCCGACGGTTTCTCCCATGACGAGGGATTTCCCATGATCAGCAAACGGATATTTGGCCGTGCGGAAGCGGATTCCACGGACAGCGAGCTCCGCCTCGGTGGCACCAACACTGGCAAAACCGGGCTCGGTAAAAACGGCGAAGAGGTTGAGCCGGTAATCCATCGTCTCCATCGGCGCGTCCGTTCCCCGGAGCAAACGGGCGGCATTCCGGGCGGCCACCTCGCCTTGTTGGATGCCGACATGCACGACCTCCAATGGCCCGCACACATCGCCGGCCGCAAAAATATGCGGCACCGAAGTTTGTTGCGTCGGGGTGACCGCCACTTTCCCGTTCGAAACATCCACCAGCGACCCATCCGGGATCACCGCATGACGTCCGAGGGCGTTCAGGATTTCCGCAGCTTCGACGAATTTTTCCTCGTTGTTGTGTAAAAAAATCACGCGCCGTCCTCCCGGGGATTTCTCAATCCGCAGGAGTTTTGTGCCGGTGAAGATTTCGATGCCCTCCTTCCGCAATCCCTCCGCCAGCGCGTCGGCGGCATCCTTGTCCGAACCACGAAGGATTTGGGGGCTGCGTTGGATCAGGGTCACCTTGGTTTCGAAGGCACTGGCATAGGAGGCCATCTCGAGTGCCACAGGACCCCCTCCGAGGACGATCAGGGATTCCGGGAGGGATTCACGATCCAGAAGATCATCGCTGGTAAGACAACCGGCCTCCTTCAAACCAGGCACAGGCGGGCTCGATATCGCAGAGCCCGTGGCAATGAGAATCGTCTTCGCTTCGGCGGTCGTCCGCGCACCGTCCGCTGCGGTGACAACAAGGGTATTTGGACCGGCAAACTCCGCCGTGCCACGCAACAGGTCAAAACGACCCTCCTGAAGCTGTGCGGCCCGGTGATCTGAAAATTCGCGAATCAAGTGCCTTTTTCGGGCAATGATTTTTGAAAGATCAAACCCCCGCCGTTCCGTCGAGAGGCCGAACGCCCCGGCGTTTCGGATGATTCGGTAACGCCGGGCGGATTCGAGGAGGGTTTTGCTCGGCATGCATCCGCGCAGAATGCACGTCCCCCCCAGTTGCTCCGCCGCCTCGACGACGGCGGTGCGCAGTCCAAGGGAGCAGGCGGCGTTTGCTCCGGCATAGCCCCCACTCCCTCCTCCGATGACTAAAAAATCGTAGATTATCGCGAATACAATTCGACAACGAGCTGCTCGTTGACGATGGGATTGATTTCCTCGCGGGTCGGAATGCGGACGACGCTGCCGCTCAGGTTCTCCTTGTCGGCGAGAAGCCAATCGGGAGTCGTGGCGATTTGGGTCAGCTCAACGCCACGGGAACCAAGACGCTTGGAACGCTCCGCTGTCTTGACGGAGACCACATCTCCGGGCTTGAGATTCATCGAAGCCGCTGCGGTCTTGCGGCCGTTGACGGTGATGTGCCCGTGGGCAACCATCTGGCGGGCTCCCCGCAGGGTTTTGGAAAATCCGAGCTTCTGCACCACGTTGTCGAGACGGGTCTCAAGGAGCTGGAGCAAGATCTCACCCGTCACCCCGCGTCGGGAGTCTGCAATCTGAAAATACCGGCGAAATTGTTTTTCCAAAACCCCGTATTGATGACGGAGCTTTTGCTTCTCGGCGAGAGCGAGGGCATAGTCGCTTTGCTTGCGGCGGGTGCCCTTCGGGCCATGCTGACCGGGAGCATAATTCTTCTTTTCAAAAGCCTTGGGCGATCCGCTGATGAGAACACCGTAGCGGCGGCTGACTTTGGTTTTTGGTCCTGTATAACGAGCCATGATTTTTGAGTGTTATGTTGTGATCAGACGCGGCGTTGTTTGGGCGGACGGCATCCGTTGTGTGGGACGGGGGTCACGTCGCGGATGACGGTGACTTCGAGTCCGATCGCCTGCATGGCGCGGACAGCGGATTCGCGTCCGGCACCCGGGCCCTTGACGCGGACCTCAACTTCCTTCAGACCATGCCCCATTGCCTGACGGCAGGCATCCTGGGCCACCATCTGGGCGGCGTAAGCCGTGCTTTTACGGGAACCTTTGAATCCGCACTTCCCGGCACTCGACCACCCGATCACCTGGCCGCGGAGGTCGGTGATGCTGATGATCGTGTTGTTAAAGCTGGCCTGAACATGGGCGATCCCCTGCAAGATGTTCTTGCTGCCCTTGGCCTTGACGATCTTGACCGGCTCAATGGCATCATCGAGCGAGATGCTCACGGGGGCCGGTGCGGCGGCGGATGCGGCCTCCTTGGTCTTCTTGGGAGCCCGGGCCTTGGGAGCCTTCGGTTTTTCCCCGGCGGCGGCGGGTTCTGAGGCCACTGGCGTGGCAGGAGCCTCAGCCGCGACGGCGGCGGGAGCCTCGGCGGCAGGTGTTTTTTTCTTGGCGGTCGCCCTTGGCTTCTTTTCTGCCGGGGCGGCGGCTTGGGTCTCAGCCCCCTCGGCGGCGGGCGTTTCTTTGATTGGGTTCTCTTCGGCCATGATCAGTTTCTAATTAGACTTTACCCGCTTTGGCATCCTTATTGCGCTGAACGCCGACGGTTTTGCGCGGACCCTTGCGGGTACGGGCGTTGGTGGAGGTGCGCTGTCCGCGCACCGGGAGACTGCGACGGTGACGGATGCCTCGGTAGCAGTTGATCGCCTGCAGGCGCTTCAAATTGCCCTGAACTTCCCGACGCAAATCGCCTTCGATCGGGATCTTGCTCGCGTTGATCGCGTGAATGATTGCGTTCAGTTGTTCGGGCGAAAGATCCTTGGCCCGGATATTCGGGTCAATGTTGGCCTGTTCGAGAACCTTTTTCGTGTTGCTCGGGCCCATGCCATAAATGTAGGGCAGGGAGGCTTCGATGCGTTTGTCGCCGGGGATATCAACTCCAAGTAAGCGTGGCATAAATTCGGTATTGTGGTGGTCGTTTGGCGGATGGGTGTTGGCCGGATCAGCCTTGTTTCTGTTTGTGCCGGGGATTTTTACAAATCACACGGATGACATTCTTGCGACGCACAATCTTGCAGGCTTCGCACAATCTTTTGACGGAGGCTCGAACTTTCATTTTCTTCTATGGTTAATATGTGACGACGATTCGTTTTTGTGCCGGTAGGTGATTCGGCCCTTGGTAAGGTCGTAGGGGGACATCTCCACCATGACCCGGTCTCCGGGGAGGATGCGGATGAAGTGCAACCGCATCTTACCAGAGATATGAGCGAGGATGCGGTGCCCGTTTTCCAGTTCAATCCGGAACATGGTATTCGGGAGCAGCTCGACAACTTTTCCTTCTACTTCAATAGCGTCTTTCTTGGCCATGTCAATACTTCCGGGTTGTTGTCGGTAACCAGCACCGTGTGTTCAAAATGAGCAGAGGGACGACCGTCATCGGTGACGGCGGTCCACTTGTCGGACAGGACGCGCACTTTCGCCTTTCCCATGTTGATCATGGGCTCGATGGCGATCGTCATTCCAGCCTTCAGTTTGGGACCGGATTCGCGTTTTCCAAAATTGGGGACCTGGGGATCTTCATGGAGATGGCGCCCAACACCATGTCCGACAAATTCGCGCACCACGCTAAAGCCGTTTTTGTGGGCTTCGGTTTCCACATAATGGGAAATGTCGCCGACTCGGTTGTTTGGGCGGGCAAGTGCGACGGCTCCCTGGAGAATTTCCTCGGTCACCGTGAGGAGGCGCTCCACCTCGGGATCAATGATTCCGACCGGAACTGACATCGCGGTGTCTCCAATCCAGCCGTCGCGGATGATGCCGACATCCATTTTCACAATGTCGCCGTAGGCGATTTTCCGGGGTCCCGGGATGCCGTGAACGACTTCTTCATTGAGACTGATGCAGATGTGGCCCGGAAATTTTCTGTAGCCGAGAAATGCGCTCCGAACGCCGGCCTCCGACATGAGTTGAGAAGCCGCGTGGTTGATCTCGCTTGTTGTCACGCCGGGTGCCACGCGGGTGGCGAGCTCGTTGAGAATTTGCGCGGCGGTTTCTCCGGCAAGCCGCATTTTCTCGATTTCGTGGGGTCGCTTGATCGGGATCATTCGTCCGTCCTCAAATCGTTGTAGAGCAGTTGGAATACGGCATCGCGCCCGAAGCGCACATCCACTTTTTTCAACAGTCCGGCCTTCTCGTAGTAATCACAAATCGGCTGGGTAAACTCATGGTATTGGGCCAGTCGCTGATCGAGGGCTTCGAGCGTGTCATCCGTCCGGCGCGCCAGGACGCCCTCGCATTTCGGGCAGGGATCCTCGACGGAAATCTTGTGAAAGTTTTCGCTGAAGACCGCGCCACACTTCGAGCAGGTGAGGCGCCCAAGCATACGGACGCGAACCTCCTCATCGGGAAGCTCCAGCAGATAGACGGTTTGAAGACCGAGGGATTTCTGTTCGAGAAGGGCATCCAAGGCAATCGCCTGACCGACCGTGCGGGGGAACCCATCAAAGATGAAACGGGAATGAGTGCCCAGCCACTGGTCCACGATTCGGATGGCCAACTCGTCGGGAAAGAGAAGCCCGCGACTCGTATAGGAATCCGCCTCGAGACCGATCGGAGTCCCCTTGGCGCGCTCCTCGCGCACGATGGCGCCCGTGGAGACATGCGGGATGCCGAAGACCGCCCCGAGGAGGGAGGCTTGCGTGCCCTTGCCGGATGCCGGCGGACCGAGCAGAACGATTCGATTCTTCAATTGCCCGGTGCGCGCACTAATGTTGCGTCGCGAGATAAATTGTCACCCCCGCGATGATCAGGATGCCCAGAGCGGCATACATCCAAACGAGGGTTTGATCGTGAAGGAGATTGCCCGAACCCATGCGGGGACGCTGGTCGCGCGCGCCACGCATCCGGCCCTTGCGAAGGAACCCATCATAGTGACGCTGGAGCAAATGAGTCTCCACCTGGCGCATCGTATCCAGCACAACACCCACAATAATCAGGAGCCCCGTGCCTCCGAAAAATTGCGATGTCATGTAGGGGACATTGAGCCACTGGGTGAGCATCTGAGGAAGGACCGCGATGATCGTCAGGAATGCCGCGCCGGCAAAGGTGAGACGTGTCATCGTATAGTCCAGAAAATCTGCGGTCGGCTTGCCGGGACGAACCCCGGGAATAAATCCGCCGTATTTTTTCAAATCATCGGCGATTTGAACCGGCTGGAATTGGGTCGCCACCCAGAAATAGCTGAAAAAGAAAATCATCACTCCGTAGAGTGCGTAGTGCAGCCAGCCATTGGTCAAAAGATTCGAGAGTTCCTGGGCCCAGCGCTGCCCGGGAAACGCCATGTTAAAAATCGTTGAGGGAAAGAGAAGGATCGCCTGGGCAAAGATGATCGGCATGACGCCCGCATAATTAACCTTCAGAGGCATATACTGCGTTTGTCCGCCGTAAACCTTGCGTCCAACAACCCGCTTCGCATACTGAATGCTGACCTTGCGCTGCGCCTGCGTGACCGCAATCACCGCAGCAACCACAAAGACCAGGAAGGCCACCATGAGGACCAGAACAACCGGGCTGACGGCCGGCTGGGAATCGGCCCCGGAAGGAACAAATGTCCTCCAGGCCTGGATGAGACCGGCCGGAAGTTGGGCCAAAATGCCGATGGTAATGATCAGGGAGACCCCGTTTCCGATGCCGCGCTCCGTGATCTGGTCGCCGATCCACATGAGGAACATGGTCCCTGCGGTCATCGTCAAGACGGTCGTCATCTGGAATCCGAAACCGGGGGCAGACACGAGGCTGACCCCCATCCGGTTGATCGTTTCCATGATCCCCGGCAAAAACGGGTTATGGAGCGGATTTTCAAAGGATTTTGCCAGAAGATAACCTTGGAAGATACACAACCCGATCGTTGCATACCGCGTATATTGCATGATTTTCTCGCGGCCACCGTCCTCGCGGGAAAGCTTCCCGAGCTGCGGGATCACCGCTGTCAGGAGCTGAAGCATGATCGATGCGCTGATGAAAGGCATCACTCCCAGGGAAAAAATTGCGCAGTTGGCAAGGGCCCCTCCACTGAAGAGGTTGAAGAGATCCGCCACGCCGCCCGCCGACGCCGCAGTGGCCCGGTCCAGGAACCAATGTCGGAGGACGTCGGCGTTGACGCCGGGAGTCGTAATCGCCGAACCGGCGCGCACGACAACAATCATCGCCAAAGTGAACAGCACGCGAACGCGCAGTTCCGGAATTTTAAAAATGTTGGCGAAGGCGGCGATCATGCAGCCTTACTTCGCAGCTTCCACTTTCGGCAGCTCGACCGTTCCGCCCGCCTTCTCAATCTTTTCCCGGGCTGTGGCACTGACTTCATCCACGAGGACATTCAGAGCCTTCGTGATTTCGCCGCGCCCAAGAATTTTCACGCCATCGAAGCGGCCCTTCACGAGGCCCGCCTTGCGGAGGGAATCCTCCGTCACGGCATCCCCGGCGGAAAATGTTTTGTCCAAGGAGTCCAGATTAACGACGCCGTAAACGGTTTTGAAGGCGGCGTTGTTAAACCCGCGTTTCGGCAAACGGCGGTAGATCGGCATCTGGCCGCCCTCGAATCCCGGACGGATCGAACCGCCCGAGCGCGCCTTCTGGCCCTTGTGGCCTTTCCCGGACGTTTTGCCCTTGCCGGAACTTTCGCCGATACCGAGGCGTTTGCGGCGGTGCTTGGCACCGGGATTGGGTTTCAGGTCGTGAAGTCTCATGGGTTCAGGCTGCTGCTGGTGCCGCCGCGTCGGTCTTGGGCCGAACGGCCTTGCCACGCACGCGGAAAATTTCTTCTTTTTGACGGAGTTGGGTGAGTGCCGTGATCGTGGCGTGGACGACATTGGCGTGGTTGCTCGATCCCAGCGATTTGGCCAGGATGTCGCGGATGCCAACGGCCTCGATGACGGCCCGGACACCACCGCCAGCGATAACTCCGGTTCCCGGCGAGGCGGGCCGCAGGAGGACACGGCCCCCGCCAAATTCTCCAAACACTTCGTGCGGAATTGTGTTCTCGTGAACGGCGATTTTCACCATGTGTTTTCTTGAAGCGTCCGTCGCCTTGCGAATTGCTTCGCTGACTTCATTCGCCTTGCCGAATCCAACCCCGACTTTTCCCTTGCGATCTCCACTGACAATAAGGGCGCTGAAGCTGAAACGGCGTCCGCCCTTTACAACTTTTGCACAGCGGTTGATGAATACGACTTTTTCCGTCGTCTCCTTGGGTTCGCTGGGAGTATCCGAGCGTGGATTCCTTCTTTCTCTGGGTTTCGGAGGCATGATATATTTGGATTAAAATTCGAATCCGCCTTCCCGGGCGGCATCGGCCAGGGCCTTGACTTTGCCATGGTATTTGAAACCGCCACGATCAAAGACAACCTTGGTGATTTTTTTTGAGGAGGCGCGCTCGGCGACAAGTTTTCCGACCTTCTGGGCGCCCGCCACGTTTGCGTGTGTTTTGGCACCCGAGCGAAGATCCGCTTCGGTCGTATTGACGGAAATGAGCGTCTTCCCAGCCTGATCATCAATGACCTGGGCGGTGATGTGACGTCCGGAAAAATGGACGGCCAGACGCGGGCGCTCTGCGGTTCCCGAGACTTTTTTGCGCAGGCGGGCGTGGCGGTGTTGGCGTTTGTCGGTGGCTGACATGGGTTATTGGACGGTTTTGCCTTCTTTGCGGCGGATTTGCTCCCCAACGAAACGCACGCCCTTGCCCTTGTAAGGTTCCGGCGGATAAAACGCGCGGATATCGGCGGCGCACTGGCCCACAATGTGGTTGTCAATGCCTTCGATGGTGATTTTTGTGTTGTCCGCGACTGTGATTTTGATCTCAGCGGGGATTGGGAAGAGAATGGGGTGGGACTTTCCGAGACTCAGGTTGAGCGTCTGCCCCTGAACGGCGGCCTTGAAGCCGACGCCCTGGATTTCCAGCATGCGTTTGAAGCCTTCGCTCACGCCGGTCACCATGTTGGCGACCAGCGCGCGGGAAAGCCCGTGCAGGGCTTTTTCCTGACGGGAATCCCCCGTGCGGGTGAGTGCCACTTCGACGCCTTCGACATTCGCCTTGATGGCAGTCGGCAGAGTCCACTCCAGTTTTCCCTTGGGCCCTTCCACAGCGACGGATCCCGTCCCGGAGACCGAGACCTTCACCTTCGCGGGAAGCGTGATTTTTTTATTGCCGATACGTGACATGTTACCAGATGTAGGCGAGCAATTCGCCGCCGACGTTTTGTTTGCGCGCTTCCTGACCGGAGAGAATGCCGCGGGGTGTTGAGAGCACCGCGATGCCCAAGCCGCCGAGAACGCGGGGAATCTCCCCGGCTCCCACATAGCGGCGCAGACCGGGACGGCTTACTCGCTTGAGTCCGGTAATGGCGCTGGTTTTGTTGACATACTTGACGCGAATTTTGAGCTGGGGATGCTTTTCCGAGGTATCGAGTTCGCAGTCGCTGATGTAGCCCTCCTTTTTGAGGACTTTGGCGACTTCGCTCTTCATTTTCGAATACGGCATCTTGAACTCGGATTTCTTCGCGCCTGCAGCGTTGCGCAACCGGGCGAGGAGGTCTGCAATGGGATCATTCATGGGCTTATGGGTGCTCAGGCGGCTTCCGCGGCCTTGGTGGCAACTTTCTTGGCTTTGTCTGCGAACGGCATTCCGAGTTCGCTCAGGAGGGATTTTGCCTCCTCGTTGGTAACGGCGGTAGTGACAATCGTCACGTCGAAGCCGACATTCTTTTTGATTCGATCCAGCTCGATTTCCGGAAAAATCGACTGGTCAGCCACGCCGAGCGTGTAGTTTCCGTTCCCGTCGAACGCCCGCGTGGAGACGCCGCGGAAGTCACGGATGCGCGGAAGCGCGGTTTTGATGAGGCGCTCGAGGAACTCATACATGACGCGACCGCGGAGCGTGACCTTGGCACCGATGGCCTGGTTGTCGCGCAGTTTGAAGTTCGAGATGGCCTTCTTGGACGTGGTCGTGACCGGCTTTTGTCCGGTGATCGTGGCAAGATCGGTCCGGGCAATTTCGAGGGCCTCCTTGGTATCCGGAGCGGAGCCGATACACGTATTGACGACGACCTTCGAGACCTTGGGAATCTCGCTCACATTTTTGTAGCCGTGTTTTTCGCGCAGCACGCCCAGCACGCGTGTTTTATATTCGATAAGAAGTTCAGGTTCCTGTGTCATGGCTTAGGCGACCTTCTTTTTGGCCGGTTTGTCAGAAGCGGCCTTTTCGACCAGTTTGACGTTGGAAATGTGGATCGGTCCCTCGCGTTCGATGATCGCGCCATTTGGCTGATCCTGGGTCTTGCGCTGATGTTTTTTAATCATGCGCACCCCCTCGATAATGACCTGGCTTTTTGCGGCAAGGATTTGAAGGATCTTTCCGCTCGCCCCCTTATGATTGCCGGAGATCACCTGGACAGTGTCTCCCCTGTGGACATGGAAGCGGGATTTGCTCATAGGACCTCCGGTGCCAGCGATATGATTTTCATGAAGTTTTTTTCGCGCAGTTCGCGGGCCACCGGCCCGAAGATGCGGGTGCCGCGGGGGTTCATGTCCTTGTCGATGATGACAATCGCATTGTTGTCAAAACGCAGGCAGGAACCATCCTCCCGGCGAACGGGCTGTTTGGTGCGAACGACCACGGCGCGAACAACGTCCCCCTTTTTCACGGTGCCCCCTGTGGAGGCTTCCTTGACGTTGGCTGTGATGATGTCGCCGACATGGGCACTCTGCGTGGCCTTGCCGATGACGCCGATCATGGTGGCCATGCGGGCGCCGGTATTGTCGGCCACGTCGATGCGGGTGCGAAGCTGGATCATGTTAGTGTTTGAGAATTTCGACCAGACGCCAGCGTTTCTGACGGCTGAGTGGACGGGTTTCCATGATGCTCACACGATCGCCAACCTTGGCTTCGTTCTTTTCATCGTGGGCATGAAATTTTGCGACGTGCTTGGTGATCTTTCCGAATTTCGGGTGAGGCACGCGGGTGACTGTGCGGACAACGATGGTTTTGTCCATGGCATCCGAGACGACTTCGCCCACGCGGGTCTTCCGAAGTGAGCGGTCGCGAACAGTCGTGGTTTCAGGTGTGGAGATGGGTTCGCTCATTTCTTTGCGGTGGTTGGCCGTGTTTTTTGGCTCAGCACGGTTTCAATTTTTGCGATGTTGCGGCGGAGGAGGTGAAGCATGTGGGGCTTCTCGAGCTGTCCGCTCTGTTGTTGCACGCGCAGGTTGAAGATTTCTTCGCGCAGCTCGCGCTTGCGGGTGAAAAGTTCCTTCGCGGTGAGTTCTTTGATTTCAGCGATCTTCATGGCGGGAATCAGCCGGCGTGGTGGCGGGCGATAAAACGGGTGCGAACCGGGAGTTTGTTGGCCGCGAGGCGCAGGGATTCGCGGGCGACGGTCTCGGAGACACCGTCGAGTTCAAAAAGGATGTTCCCGGGGCGCACGACGGCGACCCAGTATTCCGGCTGCCCCTTGCCTTTTCCCATTCGGGTTTCCGGGGGACGGGAGGTCACGGATTTGTCCGGGAAGATCCGGATCCAGAGCTTTCCCTTGCGTTTCATGTTGCGGGTGAGTGCGACACGGGCGGCTTCAATCTGGGTATTGGTGATCCAGGCGCGTTCGAGCGTCTGAAGGCCGAATTCCCCGAAATCGATACGAATATTGCGTGAGGCAAGTCCCTTGCGGCTCCCCCGCTGGGTTTTGCGATACTTCACGCGTTTTGGCAACAATGGCATGTCAGGTCCCTTCTAAAAAATTTGTGATTCGATCAGGCGGCTGGCTCGAATGCTTCCTTGGGTTCAGGTTTCTTGGATGTCTCGTTTTTTTCCACCTCTACATCCTCCTGTTTCTTGCAGATCCAGCACTTGATGCCGATCTTGCCGGCAACCGTCATGGCTTCGGTAAAGCCGTAGTCAATCGGGGTGCGAAGGGTATGGAGGGGCACCTTGCCTTCGCGATACCATTCGGTGCGGGCGATTTCCGCGCCGCCGAGACGGCCCGAGGCCCGAATCTTGATTCCGAGAGCTCCTTGCTCCATGGAGATTTGCACCGCGCGCTTCATGGCACGGCGGAAGGAAATGCGCCGCTCGAGCTGGGACGCAACGTTCTCGGCGACCAACTGGGCGTCGAGATCCGGGCTCTTGATTTCCACAATGTCGATTTTCACGGACTTCCCCCCGGCGAGGTCGCTGACTTCCTTCGTAAGGTTCTCGATTTCGGACCCGCGACGTCCGATCACCACGCCGGGTCGGGCCGTGTGAATGGTCACACGCAGGCTGTTCCAGGCGCGCTCGATCACGATGCGGGCGACAGCGGCCTGCTTGAGCTTCTTTTTCAGGGTTTCGCGGATTTTGGCATCGGCGAGAAGGTAGTCGGCAAAATCTTTGCGTGAGGCATGCCAGCGCGATCCCCAGTCACGGGTGATCGGGAGGCGGAATCCGGTTGGATTGACTTTTTGTCCCATGGTTTACTCCTTGGAATCCGCTGCGGGGGCGGATGGTTCTGTGGCTGGCTTTTCGGGAGCCGGTTTTGCGGTCGCTTTTTTGGAGCGGGGCTTTTTGGTTTTTTCCGCAGGCTTGCGGCGTTTGATTTCGATTTCGTCGGTGAGAGTGATGCGGATGTGGCTGGTGCGTTTCCGGATGGGACCGGCGCTTCCGCGGGCTTTGGGTTGCGAACGCTTAAAGGTTGGCCCTTCGCCCACGACCGCCTCCTGCACGACGAGCGAGTCCGCGTGAAGGTTGTTGTTGTTTTCGGCGTTGGCAATCGCGCTCTTGAGCGTCTTGATGACGAGCAGGGCGGCCTTTTTTGGGGTGAAGCGGAGGATGTCCAAAGCTTCCGTGGCGGGAAGGCCCTGGATGGCACGGGTGACCTCCCTCGCCTTAAAGGCGGAGATCCTCGCGTATTTGTAACTGGATTTTACCTGCATGTCGTTGTTTGTTAAAAAGTCATTGTTTGGCGTCCACCCGGAGACGGTCGCCGGTTTTCACGGTTTCTTTTTCCGATTCGAGATTTTGAATCACCGCGCCACAAATGCGGTCCCGCACATCCACCACGCGCACATTTCCAATCCGGCGGTTGTCGCGCCAGACTTGGAAGGGCATCCCCACTTTGACTCCGTGCTTGGCTCCGATGTTTCCGACCACCAGGGAGAGATCCTCCTTGGTATCCACCACCATGCCATCCGACAGCGTCGCGTCCAGGCTTTGGGCCGGTGCGGCATCCGGATTTCCCAGGATTTCCCGCGTTTTCCTCAATTCGGTTTCGACGGCCATTCTGCTCTGCGGAGGGATTCCCTCTGTCGTCTTGATGAGGATCTGGATGCTCTCGGTGAGCCGGACCAGCTGATTGACGGCGTCTTCGTTCTGCTTTTTCAGAAGACGGAGGTCGCGCACAGCAGCCAGGAGACGCTGTTCGACCTTTTCCGGTTCCTTGTCGAGACCGGCCAAGCCGTAAGCATCCAATTTGAGCTGAAGTTCGGAGGCCTGACGCTTGAACACCTCGGCCTCATTATTGGCCATTGCCAGGCTCTCCGTAAGAGCCTTGATCGAGGAACGGGCAAGCACCAACTTTTCCTCCAAGCCTCCAGGAGAAGTCTCCTCCGGAACAGGGATTAGAATCTCCTGTCCCATCGGGACTGATTCAAAATCTTTCAAAGAGCGATTGTCCTGGGCCAGGGATCCGAAGATTCCCGGAAGGACGAGAAAGGCTGCCGCCGTGGCGACAACTTTCATGGGTTATTTGGTCACTTTAGCGGTGTGAGAACCGTGTTTCTTGAAAATGCGTGTCGGGGAAAATTCCCCCAACTTGTGTCCGACCATGTTCTCCGTCACAAACACCGGGATGAATGTTTTGCCGTTATGAACGTTGAAGGTATGTCCGACAAAATCGGGAGTGACCGTGCTGCGGCGCGACCAGGTTTTGATCGGTTTCTTGATGCCGGAATCGTTCATCCGGTCAATTTTATCGAGGAGCTTCCACTCGACGAAGGGGCCTTTTTTTAGGGAGCGTGCCATGGTTAGTTTTTAGCTTTGGCCTTGCGGCGCTGGACGATGAAAGTATCGGACGGTTTGTGTTTGCGGCGGGTTTTGAAGCCTTTGGCAAGCTGGCCCCACGGGGACATCGGGTGGTGACGTCCGCCGCCGCCCTTGCTCTTGCCCTGGCCGCCACCCATGGGATGATCCACCGGGTTCATGACCATTCCGCGGACATGCGGACGACGGCCAAGCCAGCGGCTGCGGCCGGCCTTTCCGGCGGAGACATTCATGTGATCGGTGTTTCCGATCTGGCCGATTGTGGCATAACAATTCTCGTTGATCTTGCGAATTTCTCCCGAGGCAAGTTTCACAAGGGCAAAGCCACCCTCACGGTTCGCAAGAATCGCGACCGTGCCGGCGCTGCGGATGATCTGCCCCCCCCGCCCGGGAGTCAGTTCCACGTTGTGAATGGAGGAACCGAGAGGGATGGATTTGAGCGGGAGGGCGTTTCCGACGGAAGGATCCGCGCTCTCCCCGGCTGAGATTTTTCCGCCGACTTGGAGGCCGACGGGCGCGAGAATATATGCCTTTTCCCCATCGGTGTATTGAAGGAGCGCGAGGCGCGCGGAGCGGTTCGGATCGTATTCGATGCCAAGCACCTCCGCGACGACGCCGCGTTTTGAGCGCTTAAAGTCGATGATCCGATAGCGGCGTTTGTGGCCTCCGCCGCGGTGGCGCATGGTGATGCGCCCCTGATTGTTGCGACCGCCGGTGCGTTTGATGGTTTCGGTGAGTTTCTTCTCCGGCGCATCCTTGGTGATCTCGGCAAAATCCGGCAGGATCTTGAAGCGGCTGGTCGGAGTGAGTGGTCTGAAAGTCTTGAGTGCCATGAGAGTTCCTTAGACGAAGTCGAGCTTTTCGCCGGGTTTGAGAGTGACGACCGCCTTTTTCCAGTGCGGGCGGCGACCATAATCGGCCCGGCGTTCCCGCTTTTTCTTCCCGGAAAAGTTTGCTGTGTTCACATCGAGCACCTTCTTTTTGAAGGTCGCCTCGATCGCGCGCTTGATTTGGAGCTTGTTGGCCGCCGGATTGACGCGAAAGACGTATTTGTTGAGTTTTTCCGAGAGAAGCGTGGCCTTCTCGGTCAGGATGACGGTTTGGATATGGTCGTGGACTTCGTTCATGACGCGAGCCTTTCGGAGAGTTTTTCGAGGGCGTCCCTGGTGAGGACGATTTTGTCAAACGCGAGAAGCTGCTCGGTATTCACGTCATCCGCGCGGGTGAGCTGGGCACTGGCGACATTCCGGGCAGCCTTGAATGTGGTTTCGTCGAACGCAGCCGAGACGATGAGCGTCTTGCGGGCCTTCGCGGCGGTCTCGCTGAGGAGGGAAACAAAAAGTTTCGTTTTCGGCTCCGCGACGGCAAACTTATCCACTAGCAGGACATCGCCGCCGAGGATGCGTGCGCTGAGGGCTTTGCGGAAAGCCAACTTCTTGACGGCCTTCGGTGTGTTTTTCGTGTAATCCCGGGGTCTGGGACCGTGGGCGGCTCCGCCTCCCACCCAGACCGGGCTGGAGAAATAGCCGGCGCGGGCGCGTCCGGTGCCTTTTTGGCGCCAGGGCTTGCGACCGGAGAGATTAACCTCGGCCTTGGTCTTGGCACAGGCTGTTCCGCTGCGCCGGGCCGCCTGGATGGCAACCACGACATCATGCACGGCCTGCCGGCCTTTGGATTCTTCGGTGATCAATTGGATTTTCGCCTTCTCTGCATCGGCGGCTGTAAGGACGGTCGCGCTCATGGTTATTTGTGCTGCGGACAAGGCACGACGGCGTTTCCCGTGGAGACGACTTGATCGTGTTTGTCTGTTTGCATGTTCATAAAAAAAGTTTCCCGGTCAGCCCTCGGAAGGCTCAGGGGACAAAAAAACCACGCATGCGTGGTAATGTGCGTCCACCCGACTACTCGCGGGAGGGAGGAGTTTACGAATCGATGTTTCTTAGGCAAGAAGAAAAATACAGATTTCTGAAAATATTTTTCCGCCCGCCCTTTTTCCCTGTTCGGAGGTGCTGGCGACGTCCAAAAAAGGCCAGGGTTCGGCGACTCACCCGGCCAGGTGATTTTTCAGGCGTTCGCGCAGATCGGTTCTGGCGCGGAACAGCAGACTCTTGACGGAAGGCACCGAGGTTTTCAGAACCTTGGCAATGTCTTCGTAGGGCATATTTTCAAAACGGCGGAGCACGACGGCCAGGCGCTGGGCCTCCGGAAGTGCGGCGATTGCCTTTGTGAGCGCCACCTGCAATTCGACCTCCACGATCTCCTCGGACGGCGACCGGGCGGAGGAATCCACGTGCCCGGGCGGGGGATGGACGGCATCTCCAGGATCCAGCGGGACGAGGCGGGCGCGCTGACGGCGCCGCATTTCATTAAATACGAGATTGCGCGTGATGGTCAGAAGCCAGGTGGTAAATTTTGCCGAAGGATTGTATCGCGGGGCGCTGTTCCAGACGCGAAGGAAGACCTGCTGGGCGATGTCCTCGGCATCGGATTCCCCGCCGAGCATCTTGGCAATGGTTCCGACGACACGGAACTGGTGACGTTCGACCAGCGTCTCAAAGGCACGCTCGTCCCCGGCTTTCACCGCAAGCATGAGAACTATATCCTCGGCACCCTGTCCGGGATCTGGAGTGGAACTGGCGGTCATCAGCGAAAAGAAAATCGCCCACGAGGATGACAACTTTTTGCGGGCGCGCCAATTTATCTCTTTTGATGCGGATCGCCTTGAATCCGTTGAGCCTCCTATACTCCGGTCGCCATGGGACGAGGTCGGTTGCACTGATTGTTGAGGGCGAAATCGTTGCCCAAAAGCAGCGAAAACTGGCAAAACACGATGCGATGTGACACATTCCCGGCATGTCAGAAAAATCCCTGCGGAAGTCGCTCCAGATTTACAAGGGTCTGGTCGAGGTCAGCGGGTTGATCAACTCGATTACCGACTATGGCGAGTTGCTGCGGGCGATTTTGGACGTGGCGCGACGTGTGATCCGGGCGGAAGCGGCCTCGTTGTTCCTTGTGGATCCGGGGAGCGGGGGATTGGAGCTGGCCATTGCGACGCGGGGGGAGACCGGCTACGTCGAGCCCAAGCTCTCGGTGCCGCGCGGGAAGGGAATTGCCGGGTGGGTCTTCGAACATGCGGAGCCGCTGCTGATTCCGGATGCCTACCAGGATGAACGCTTCTTCAAGGAGGCCGACAAAAAAACCGGCTTCACAACCCGATCAATTCTCTGCGCCCCCCTGAAATGCGAGTCCAAAATCCTGGGGATTCTGCAGGTATTGAATCCCCGGGATAAGCCGGCTTTCGAGGTGGAGGATTTCGAGGGGTTTTGCGCCTACGCCAACCTCACCGCGACCGCCCTCGAAAAATTGCAGGCTCTCGAAAAAATCCGGGCGCAGGAACGTGTCGAGCGCGATCTGGCCATCGCAGCGGAAATCCAGAGGGAGCTTCTTTCCCGGGCGATCCCAAAAATTGTGTGTGGCGCCACGTTTTCCGCCCATAATACGCCGGCCGCAAATGTGGGAGGGGACTTTTATGGGGTCTTTACCCTGGGGTCAGGCGATCTGTGTTTTGTCATTGGGGATGTCTCGGGCAAGGGAATCTCGGCCGCCCTGCTCATGGCCCAAACACTGAGCGCCTTGCGCTTTGTGCTGGCGGAATCCCCGGAGCCGGCCGCCGCGCTGGCCCGCCTCAACGAGGCTGTCTTTGCCAATGCCATCCGCGGAATGTTTATCACGGCACTGATCGGAAAAATGACACTTTCCTCGCGCAAGGTGGAAATTGCCAGCGCCGGACATTGCCCGCCGCTGCTTGTCACGGCGGAGGGTTCGGTCTCCCGGATGGACCTTCCCACAACCATGCCCTTGGGAATCCTCCCCAAAATGACCTGCACGCATAGCACGGTGGTCCTTGAGCCCGGTGACCGGATTGTCGCCTACACGGACGGGTTGAGCGAATCCCGTCAGGAAGGCGGCACCACACAGTTTGACGAACACCTGCTTGTCCGGGCCGCTGGGACGGCCGGGAGCACGGAAATCCTTCGTGATCGCCTTGTGAACGCGGAACTCCTGCATCGTGGGACTGGTCGGCAGCTCGACGACCTGACGGTTTTGGTGGGAGGATTCGAATGAAGCACACGATCTGCTTTGAAAGTGACACCTGCCGACTGGCCGAAATTCGCCGGGCGGTTCGGGAATTTCTTTCAAAAAACGGATTCGACGACTGTGCGACGGAGTTGATGGTGCTGGCTCTGGACGAGGCCTGCACGAATGTCATCCGGCACGCCTACGACAACGCCTGCAAGCCGGTGCGTCTGGAAATGGTTTCCCTCAAGAGTCGCGTGCGCTTTGTGCTTCGAGACTACGGCACGTCCTGCGACCCAGGAAAAATCCGCAGCCGTGATCTCGAAGACATCCGTCCCGGAGGCCTCGGCGTCCACATCATCAAACAGGCCTTTGACACGGTGACATACTCTCCCCGTCCCAAGGGAACCCGTCTGGTTCTCGAAAAAGCGCGCCCCAACCACGGTGAAAGTCCGGGTGCGCTCGCCGGGTAAAAGCCGTCGCTAAAAATGGATCGCGTGGCCCTGGGAGGCGTGGGCGGCTTCGTGGACCGCTTCGCTCAGGGTCGGATGCGCGTGGATCGTGGCCAGCAGCTCCTCGTAGGTTGCCTCCATGGTGATCGCGAGGCCGAGCTCGGCAATCATTTCGGTGGCATCCGCCCCCACGATGTGCGCCCCGAGGATTTCCCCATGTTTTTCCCCGATGATGAGCTTGACGAAGCCCTCGCTCTCGCCGACGGCCTGGGCCTTGCCGCTGGCCATGAACGGAAATTTTCCGATCTTGAAAGCCAGTCCTTTTTCCTTGGCCGCGCGCTCCGTGAGCCCGACGCTGGCGACCTGGGGTTGACAATAGGTGCAGCCGGGCACGACGCTTGCCTTGCGGGGTTTCTTCCCCGCAAACATTCCTTCCACAGCCTGGATCGCCTCGAAGCTGGCGACATGGGCCAGCCACGGTGGGCCGATAATGTCGCCCGCGCCATAGACGCCCTTGACGCTGGTCTCGTAATTTTCGTCAACCTTGAGCCAGCCCTTCGCGTCGGTGTCGAGCTTGATCCCGTGCGGCATGAGCGGACTCACCCCGATGGCGACCAGCGCGATGGCGGCTTCGAGTGTCTCGTTGGTCTTTCCGCTGACAGTGAGGCGCACGCCCTTGTTTGTCGTCTCGGCCTTTTCGACCTTGGTGCCTGCCAGGATTTTGATTCCCTGCTTCGCAAGCGACTTTTCAAGCGTCTGACTGCACTCGGCATCCTCGATCGGCAGGATGTTTGGGAGCATTTCGACGAGTGTCACCTTTGTTCCAAAAGCGTTGAAGAAATAGGCGAACTCCACCCCGATGGCTCCCGCGCCGATGATGAGGATATCCTTGGGCTGTTCTGTGAGGACCATGGCCTGCTTGCTGCCGATGACGCTCTTCCCATTGAAGGGAAGCCCCGGCATCTCGCGGGCGACAACCCCGGTGCATACCAGGATCTTTGCCGCCTTGTATTCGGACTTTTTTCCGTCCTTGTCCGTGACTTCGACCACCCCGGACTTCGGGATCGTCGCCTCGCCGCGAATGTAATCAACCTTGTTTTTTTTGAAGAGCATCTCGATGCCCCCCGCCAAGCGGCCTGCAACCTTCCGGCTGCGATCGATGATTTTGTCCCACTCGTAGGCGAGGCCTTCGACCTTGAGTCCAAAATCCCCGGCATGATGCTTCAGGAGCTGGTAAACCTCCGCGTTTTTCAGAAGGGATTTTGTCGGAATGCAACCCCAGTTCAAACACGTCCCCCCGGCGCGATCCATTTCGACACACGCAACCTTTTTTCCAAGTTGTCCCGCGCGAATCGCCCCCACGTAACCGGCCGGCCCCCCGCCCACAACAATCAAATCGTAATCTGCCATAAGTTTTTTAATAGAGCGCGCCAACATTGAACACAAACGGACCCGGATGCAACCGCGAAGCGTTCCGGATTTTCCTGGATACGATTTGCCGGAGGGGGGAATTATTGCGCGGAGGGGATGCGATTGCCGCAGCCTCTGCGTCAGCGAAGAAAGGAAAACGTCACCGGCGCTGTCCCGGTCTCGATGCGGTCTGCCGGCGTGAGCGTTCCCTCGGTGGCATGGATTTTCATCGAGGCGATCCCCCCGTCCGCCTGCCCACCCACCACAAGCCAACGGCCCGAGGGATCGATCAAAAATTCGCGGGGCATCCCAACGCCCGCTGGCACATTTTGCAGGAACTCCAGAGTTCCATCGCCCGCCACTCCGTAAACCGTGATGCTGTTATGCCCGCGATTGGAAACGTAGAGCCATTTGCCGGTGGGATGCAGAACCAATCCCGAGGTGGTGGCGCCATCCAGCGTCGCCCCATCGGGCAGAGTGGGAATGGTCTGGACCAAACGGAGAGCACCCGTCTGCGGGTTCCTTTCAAAAGCGGAGACGCTCATCCCCATCTCGTTGTTCACATAGAGGAAATCCCCCGGGGCATTGAGGACCAGGTGCCGAGGCCCGCCGCCGGGAGGGACTTTCCCGGAGGCTGGGTCGCCGAACTCCAACTGCCCGGATTTCTGGCCCATGCGCAAGATCCAGACCTGGTCGCTTCCAAGGTCGCACACGTAAACAAACCTCCCGTCGGGGGTGACCGCCGCCCCGTGGGCATAGGATTTTTTCTGGCGTTTGGGATTCGGCCCCTTGCCCGTGAAGGCCATGTCGGCCATCTCCCCGCCCAACGATCCATCCGGAAGGATCGGCAGGCATGTCACATTTCCTTCTGTGTAGTTCGAAACGAGGAGATACCCGGGTGCCGCCCAGACATGACAGGGAAGTTTTCCGCCGGAGGGCTGGGTATTCAGGAGCCTGAGGGATCGGTCGTCCTGGATTTCAAATGCCGCCACCTCGCCGGCTTCCTTTTCGATCGTGGCATACAGAAATCGTCCGTCCCCGGATTGCGCAAGAAAGCCGGGCCCCTGGATGTCGGCGACAGGGACCGGGGATGAGATTTTTCCGGAGTTCGAATCGAGCGAGCTGAGGAGGATGCCATTTTGTTTTCCGGGAACAGGGCTGGTTCCCACATAGAAGGGGATTTCCAAGGCGTGAAGCGTTGTCATGGTAAGGAGCGTTGTCAAAAAAAACCTTGTGAGCACAGGGGCGGGAATTCAATGCGGCAGGAGTGCCCAGAGGAGCACCAGCCCGAAAATGATCCGATAAATTCCGAAGCCAACAAAGGTATGGGACTGGATGTATCGCAGGAGCCATTTGACCGCCAGGAAGGAAACAACCGCCGCCACGACGGTTCCCAGCCCGAGCAACACCCAATCCTCCTGCGCCCCGCTCTTGAGCCCCTTCAGAATTTTGTATCCGCCCGCGGCGAGCAACGTGGGAATCCCCACCAGGAAGGAAAATTCGGTGGCCGCCACCCGGTTGGCGCCAAGCAACATGGCAAAGATAATCGTCAATCCCGAGCGGGAGGCACCCGGGAATATCGCGGCGGCCAATTGCGAGGCCGCCACCACGAGGACCACCGCCCAGGTAATTTCCCCGGTGACCGGTTTGCCTTTCATGAAAAATTCCACGGCAAGAAAGAGGAGGCCGCCCACGATCAGTGCCGCCGCCACGGGCTGGACGGTCTCCGGGAGCTCAATGCCCATCTTGTCAATAACCAACCCTCCCGCCACCGTGATCAAAAACGCCACGAGGATTTTCAGGTTTAGCGTCAGGCTCACCGGTTCCTTCCAGCGCAGCAACATGGCAATGCGCTCCTTGAAGAGCGGAAGCACGGCCAGCACGGCCCCGCATTGGATCACCACATTGAAGAGGTCCGACTTGTGGGCGCCCAGCCAGTGCTCGACAATCAGCAGGTGGCCTGTGGACGAGACGGGAATAAACTCGGTGACCCCCTCAACGATCCCGAGGACCACGACGACAAACCAGTTCGGGAGTGCCACTAGATCGCGTCTTCGCCAACTTCTTCCGTGCGAATCCGGATCGCATTGTCGATCGGCAATACAAAAATTTTGCCGTCCCCGATTTTCCCGGTTTTGGCCGAAGCCGAGATGGCGGCCACAGCTTTTTCGACCAGCGCATCCGTAACCACGACCTCAAACTTTACCTTGGGAAGAAAGTCCACGGTGTATTCGCTGCCCCGGTAGATTTCCGTGTGGCCTTTTTGACGCCCGAAGCCCTTGACCTCGGTGACCGTCATTCCTTCAATGCCGATTTCGGCAAGCGCTTCCTTTACGTCTTCCATTTTGAAGGGTTTGATGATGGCCTCGATCTTCTTCATAATGGCTGGCATAAGAACCCTTGATGGGCACCTTGGCAAGCCTGATCGTTGAAAAGTCATGAAACCCATCCACTGGCGCCGACACCGATTCGGCAAATTTTTGAGGCATCTCCCGCGGTTGAAAAACTTTCGAGGAACGTGGCTGCACCGGCGCTTGGGGGATCGGTTCTTTCATGGGGAACTTTGGCACCCGACGCGCAGGCGGTTCGCGGGCGGGATGGCGGTCGGCGCATTTTTTTCGATGATCCCGGCGCCGGGCCAGACGCTGGCAGCCGGGCTCCTGGCTTTCTTCACCCGGGTAAACGTCCCGGCCGCCGCCGCGGCGACGTGGATCAGCAACCCGCTGACAATGCCATTTTTCATTTATGCCCAATACCGCATCGGCTGCCTGATCCTTGGGCACGGGCAATCCGAGGTTCCCACGCATGATGTCATCGAGATGATCAAGCGGGCACCCGTCCCGTTTCTGGTGGGTGTGGTGCCCTCCGCTGCGATTCTGTCTTTGATCGTGTATCCGCTGACCCTTCTCATTTGGGACATCACCACCGCCCGCATCCGTGCCCGGCAGAGACCCCGGAACCCGGGCCGCTTGTGACCTGTAATAATTTATCCCCTCTTCCAGCCAGGTTTGGGCTTCGCCGATCATCGGAGAATGCTCGGGAGAAGAAGGCGGGGAAGTTGTCAGGCATGGTTTTGGGAGGGAAAGTTTGGGAAGTGCGGGGGTTGTGCGTGCGATTGAAGCCTGGGGTGAAGAGCTTGAAATCTGAGAGCAAGCGGATAGGAATTTTAGGAACTCCTCGAACCGGTGAAACGACAACTGCCCAGATGCACCCCGGCGAATGGCCTCCCGGTTTCCGCAGGCGGGGTTTCGCGTGAGCCGCATGGTGCGCTGAAGAAACTGACGCGGGTGCTGATGGGGCGAAGATTTTGCGATCAGCTTTTTGCGCATGAACTGTCTCCCGGGCGGCTGTGGCGACTGGCCAAAGGGGCTTGCGCGGCGGTCTTTGGAAAATCCGTGGCGTGCCACCTCTGCGGCCAGAGGGCCGCAAAAGTTCTTCCTGTGATTTGGAGGGGACGCGTCGAGCTTTGGGGCATGCACCGGACGATTGTGAGGGTGGAATTCGAGGACCGGAACGCTCTGCGCTTCACGCATGTGCTCCCGGAAAACTGTCCAAGCCTGCGTGAGCATGATCGTTCATAGCGTCCTGAGTCATCATCCGGCACATGTCGTGGATGCAATGATGCGCTTCCTCGGCACGCTCGGTCCCCAAACCGTCTTCTGCCTCGGCTACGGGGGGCCGAGGGAGGAATTTGACCGCATCGCCTTCCCGGAAAAATTTTTCCTCGGGGATCCGAGTCTGCGGGGGCGGATCGAGGAGCAAAATTTTTCGTGTTGGATCCAAGCGACGGGCGCCTGGTATCGGCGGCGGGGGATCGAGCCGGATCTGGTGCATTTTACGGAGAACGATCACATCCCCCTTCGGGCGGATTACTGGGAGGAACTGCGTCGCACCATCGAGGCGAGCGGACGGGATTTTCTGGGCAAGTGGTGCATGGATCGCACGAACACAAATGAACAATCCTACCTGCACTATCGCGACGACGCGCGGTTGCTCGGACATCTCGCGGCACTCTCCGTGCGTTCCGATCCCCGGACAATCTGGGGGGCGCTTGCGGATGGGATGTTGATGCGGCGGACGGCAGTCGAGGCACTTACGAACCGGGATCTCTCGCTTCCCTGTTTCACGGAAATTCTCATCCCTTCCACGCTCCACCACCTGGGATTCACGCTGGGGGACTTCGATGCGTGGTCCGGGATTTTTCGCGGGGTCCGTCACCGTCCCGCCTTCGCCCTGGATGGCCTGCGAGAAATGATCCCCACGAAACCCTGGTGTTGTCATCCGTTCAAGGATGTCGGGAGTTTGCCGGAGTTGTATGAACTTATCCTGCGAAAATAAATGCTAACCATCCAGACCTGGGGTGGTTGGGGTGATGTGCTGCGGGAAATCAGCCTGCTTCCGTGTGGTGGAACTGGTGCCGCAGGCCTTTTGCCGCCCTTCAAAGTCCGGCACCTTCCGGGCGAGCTGGCAAAGGTGCATGCGGATGCAGGGGTTCCGCCGCCCGAGGCGGTTCGGGATCTCCTTTCCCGAAGTCCCCGTCTGCGCTGGGACGGCATCGGACCACTTCCCCGTTGGCAAAAAGCGGTAACGCGCGGATTGCGGGCCTGCATCGAGCCTTTTCATCCCGGCCTCTTCGATCCGCAATTTCAATGGTTGCCGCAGGATGAGATCCCCCGGGCCGAAAGACCGACGGTCGTTGTCCAAACCCACCTCGCGGGGCTTCCCACCAAACGATGGGCTGTGGACAACTGGCGCACCGTGCTGGGGGCGCTCCGCGAGCTCCTTCCGGAAGCCTCGATTCATGTTCTGGATCCTGCCGGCGAACCTCTGGCGGGTGCCGGAATTTTTGTGGAAAATCGCCTGACCTTTCCGCAAGCCATCCGACTCGTGGAGAATTGCAATCTGCTGATCTCCGTGGATTCGTGGTCCAAATACGTGGCGGCCTGGAGGAAAATCCCCCAACTTATCCTCGCCTCCGACCAGCGCGCAGAATACCCCGCCCTAACTCCCGAAGCCCTCTGGAAATATTCGTTTCGAGGGCTCCACAATCGCCCGGATATCCAAATTTATGGACTCTCCCGCGACGCAAAGGGTGCGGTGCGCTATGAAAAAGGGACCATGGAAACGTTCACGCCGGAAGAAGTCCTCCGGACGATCCGCCAGGCAGTCCCGCCAATCTTCCGCACTCACGGAAATTGATGGCGCGAAAAAAAGCGGGGACGAACCATGCGCTGGCTCGTCCCCTGGAAAAAATTGCCCCACTTGTGCCGTTCCGAAGCATTTCCCGTTCCCTCGATATAGGGTGGATGACCGCCTGACCTGCGCGCAGACTTCCACTGAAGGCTTGTCATTGCGCCGGGGGCTCAGCCTCCGGGTTTATTTTTCAATTATCGGTTCGGGAGTTTGCTCCGTGTAATCGCGAACACAGCAGGGCAAATCTGGTGCGGGGGTCGGACTTGCGTCTTTCCACCGCGAAACCATGAAATTTTGGAAAGAACTACTCTCGGAAATCGACCCCCAAGAGATCTTTCAAACCGACTTTCAGGCGATCTGTGGCGGCGTTGACTTCCTCTGTTGTCAGGGTCCGCTCCGGCGACCGGAAAGTCAAGGAAATTGCGAGGGATTTTCTGTCGGCAGGCAAATTTTTCCCAGAGGGATCCGCAAACAAATCGAAGAGGGAGAGCGATTCCAAGAGGGGTTCTTTGCGGGCAAGGAGGGCCGCGCGAACTTCTCCGTAGGTGAGGCCCAGCGGGGCGACGAGCGCGATGTCACGGATGGATCCCGGAAATTTCGGCAGGGGCTTCAACGCCGCCAGCGCATCTGTTGCCGTCTGCCAGGCGTCGGCATCGAACTCCGCCGCGACCACGGGATGCGGAGATCCGAGCTTGCGCGTCTCGGCAGGCTGCAGGATGCCCAGCACGCCAATACGGATTCCCTTTTTGAAAATTTCGAGGGCGGCGCCGAAGGGGAGCGGCGGATTCGGCAATGAAACAAAGTCCCCCTCGTCCAGCGCGACGATCCGGGAGAGGCACCCCTTCAAATCAAAGAGATCCCACTTGCGCACACGCTGACCGCGCCAATCCGGTTCCGCCAAATCCCCGGTGGCAACAAGGGAAATGCGCGCCGCCTCAGCCGCAGGCGAAAAGACGCGTCCGCATTCAAAGAGGCGGACCGAGGGAGCACCCAGATCGAGGTTGCGTTTGAGGGCGGCGAGCAGGCCGGGCAAAAGGCTCGTCCGCAAACGCGACTGGTCGTCCCCGAAGGGATTTTTTAATTCGACGGCCGGCCCGAACCAGGCGGCATCCGCGACGGAGACGAGCGTGCTCGTGCGCGCCTCCGAGAAGCCGGCACCCGCCAGGAGGTGACGGCAGGACATGCCAAAATCATAGGCCGCATCCGGCCCGGAGGATGCGACAAACAGACCAGCGGAGGTCGGAGGAATCTTCTCGATCCCAACAACCCGCGCGACTTCCTCGATGAGGTCCACCTCGCGCGTCAGATCCCGCCGGAAGCCCGGGATCGCCCACGTGGAGTCCCCGCCCCCGGAGGATTTCTCGAGGCCGATTCTGATGAGGGATGCCTCGATTTCCTGATCGGACAATTCCGCGCCGAGCAACGAGCGGACGCGGTGGTGCCTCAGCGGGATTTCCGTATGCGCCCAGTGCGTGCCGGCTTCGAGCACGATGTCCTCCGCGACGCCCCCGGCGATCTGGACGATCAACTCCGCCGCACGGGCGGACGCCGAGGCGACCATCTCGGGATCCACTCCCCGCTCGAAGCGGTAGCTGGAATCGCTCAGGAGTCCGAGTGCGCGCGATGTGCGCCGCACGCTCGCCGGATCAAACACCGCGCTCTCCAGAAGGATGTCTGTCGTCGTCGCGGAGACTCCGGAGTCCGCGCCACCCATCACGCCCGCAAGAGCCACGGCGCGTTGGTCGTCAGCGATGACAAGATGATTTTCCGCCAGGCGGAAGTTCCGGCCATCCAAGGCGTCGAAGCTCTCACCCTCCCCGGCCCGCCGGATGCGCAGGCTCCCTTGAACCTTCGCGGCATCAAACGCATGGAGTGGCTGGCCCAGCTCAAAGAGCACGTAGTTCGTGACATCCACCACGTTGTTGATCGGACGCAGCCCGATCGAGGTGAGCCGGTCGGCCAGCCATTGCGGACTGGGAGCAACCCGCACACCGCGAATCCGACGCAGGGTGTAGTAGCTGCATTCGTCGGCTTCGATCCGCACGGCGTCCCCCGCCGGAGCCATGTCCGGGGCGGGAATTCCCGGTGCCGAGAGGGGAAGACCGGTGAAGACCTCGATCTCTCGTGCGATCCCCAGGTGGCAGAGCCAGTCCGGACGGTTCGGCATGATCTCAAGTTCGAAAATGCTATCCGGGGGAAATTGCCCGGCGATGGGCGAGCCCACGGGGGCGGCGGCGGATAAAATCAGGAGCCCCTCCGCGTCGTCCGCCAGCTTCAATTCCTTCGCGCTGCAAAGCATGCCCTCGCTTTCGACGCCGCGCAGCTTGCCGGTCTTGATTTTGAAATCTCCGGGCAAAACCGCCCCCGGCAACGCCAGAGGCACCTTGTCACCGACCTTGTAGTTCTTCGCCCCGCAAACGATCTGCCGCGGGGAGCCCGAACCATCATCCACTTTGCAGACACTCAGGCGGTCGGCATTCGGATGCGGAACGGATTCCAAAATTTGCGCCACGACCACCTTGTCGAAATCCGCCCCGCGCTTCCCGACCGAAGCCACTTCGAGACCCGCCCGGCGGAATAAGGCCTCCAGTTCGGTGGCGGTGAGATTGCAATCCACGAAATCGCGGAGCCAGTTGAGCGAAACTTTCATATGCGTCAGAGAATCAAGGCAAGTCCGAGCAGGACGACCAGTCTTTTTTATTCCAGAGGCGGAGGTTGCCCACTACGGAGGACATGGAGAGCGTGGATTTCTGAGGGGAAAACGGGCAGGCGGCCCAGGGAAAATTGCACGCGCCTGAAGGCAAAGCGGCCAAAAAGCTTTTATTCCCCGTCGCGATGACGCAACAATCCTCACAAGGATCATGATACAAATCGCACAAATCGGCGTCGGTTATTGGGGCCCCAACCTCTTGCGGAATCTGATGGCTGAGCGTCGCTGCCGGATGCTGGCCGTGGCGGATGCTTCGGAGGAGAGGCGGGAGTTTATTCGCGGACTCTATCCGGGGGTGCAGACCGTTGCCACTGCGGAAGAGGCTTTTGCCTGCCCGGGGCTTGATGCCGTTGTCATCGCCACACCGGCTCGGACGCATCACGCTTTGGTCATGGCAGCCTTGCGTGCTGGGAAACATGTGCTGGTGGAAAAACCCATGGCCACCTCGGTCGGGGAGGTGGATGAAATCGCTGCTCTCGCCCAACGCAAAAATTTGGTCGCCATGGTCGGGCATACATTTTTATTCAATCCTGTCGTGCGGTATTTGAAGAACTTGATTGATTCCGGCGAACTCGGGCAAATTCGCTACATTTACAGCCAGCGGCTCAATCTCGGGCGGATTCGTTCCGATGTGGACGCCTTGTGGAATCTTGCCCCCCACGACATCAGCATCATTCAATACCTCCTGGGCGATCCGGAGCCGCTGGCCATCCGCCGGACAGGCATGGATTTCATCCAGCCGGGGATTGATGACGTGGTGTTTCTGGACATCACCTATCCGGATAAAGTGCTCGCCCACGTCCACGTGAGCTGGCTCGATCCGCACAAGGTCCGCTGCCTGACGGTGGTCGGCTCGAAGAAAATGGTGGTTTACGATGATGTGGCGGATAACAAGATCGCCATCTACGACAAGGGGATCGAACCCAAGGCCATTTTGGGTGAGCGCATGGACTACGACCAGGGGCTGCCCCCGACATTCGTTCATCGTTCCGGCGAAGTTCGCCTTCCGGCCATCCCGTGGAAGGAACCCCTCAAGAACGAAATCGAACACTTTTTGGATTGTATTGAAGGGAAGGCCATCTGTCTGACCGGCCCGGGCCACGCCCGCAAGGTGGTCGAAATCCTTGCCTCCCAACCTCATTAGAATGTCCTCCTTTGCGCCAAGAATTATCGAATCCCGGATCGTTGATGTCACCTTTGGCGAGAAGGTGACCGTGGTCCAGCCGGCCAACCTCTACGGCTGCCGCATCGGTGCCGGGTGTTTTGTGGGGCCATTTGTGGAGATTCAAAAGGATGTCCGCATCGGGGAACGCACGAAAATCCAGAGTCACGCGTTCATTTGCGAGCTCGTGGAGATCGGCGACGATTGCTTCATTTCCCACGGTGCCATGTTCGTCAACGACCTCTTTCAAACCGGCGGCCCCGCGCGCGGCAATCGCGCCCTGTGGAAAAGCACCCGAATCGGAAACAACGTCTCGATTGGAACGAATGCCACCATCCTGCCCGTCTCGATTTGTGATCATGTCGTCATTGGCGCAGGCAGCGTCGTCACCCGCGACATCACAAAACCCGGCATCTATGCGGGGAATCCCGCGCGGTTTCTTCGTCGGGCGGAGCGAGGGGATCGCGAGAAAAGAAGCTCAGATTGACAAACCAGGCACTCCGGGGAGAATCACGAACGTGAGCCTCTCACCAAGAAAATGGCACCGCCTCGTTGCGCCCTGGTTGGCGGCACCCCTTCTGCTCTTCCTTTTTACCGGGGTGGTTTATCGGATCGGCAGAGCCTGGTTTGAGATGGAGAAAGAAACCGGCAAGACCGTTCTTGGCGTTCATGCAGCCAATTGGCTTGCTGAGCCTCATTCTCACCGGGATTCAAATGACGGGTTTATTCCGGAAAAAGACACAACCGGCGCCCAGATAAGGCCCGGCCTTCACTCGCCTGTGGAAAGATCGGGCGGACTGCCGACGCCGTGTGCGCACAGGCGCGAACAATACCAGAGGGCGCGGGGGAGATGGAAGGGGCCCTTCCACATGTTGCCCTTGAGGGTGGAGGACGGGGTTCCATCCCGGTGCAGATAGCCGAACCATTCGCCAAATTCCGGGTCGGCGAGGTGCCGGAAACTCCAATCGTGCACGAGCCGGTGGCGTTCCTTCCAGATGGGACGGTCATCGAGCTTGCGTGCCAGCAGCGTGGCGATGAGGGCCTCGTTTTGGGGCCACCAAAATTTCATGTCGTGCCAGTATTCCTGGATGGGTCGCCCGTGGACGTCGCGGAAATAAAAAATGCCGCCGAATTCTTCATCCCAACCCCGTTTCCACATCCAGTCGAGGATGGTCAGACCAAGGTCGCACCAGGCGCGTTCCCCGCGCAGACGGCCTTCGTGCATGATGAACCACGCCGCCTCGATGGCATGGCCGGGATTGAGTAGGCGTCCGTCGAAGTGATCGCTCAGCCCGCCGTCCGGTGAAACGGTTTCGAGAAGCGCCTCGAGGTCGGGTTTGAGAAAATCCCGGGCGATTTCCGCGATCCATCCGGCGATCCACTCGGAACAGGTCTTTCCGGAAATGGTGAGATCACCGAGGTTTTCCCGAATCTCCTGGGCGGTGACGATGCCGATCATCAGCGGTCCGACACCCTTGGCCGGACGGGTGCCGGGATCAGTCTTCGCGGGCATGACGCCCGGCGTGAAACTGTGGTAAAGATAGGTGGCAAAATGCCGGATCGCATCGGCCCTCGCGCGTTCGTCCCCGGTGACATTCGCATACACCGCGTTCGCGATGCTCGCAAAGGACTCGCTATACACATACCGCCGCATGCGGAGCGGTTGGCCCTCGCGCGTCACGGTAAAATACATCTTCCCCTCCGGGCTTTCGCCATGACGCCGGAGGAATTCGATGCACGAGTGCGCGGCGTCCAGCCATTCGCCCCGCTTTTCCACCGTGCGATACAGAGTGCCAAACATCCAGGCCGCCCGACCCTGCATCCAGATCGCCTTGTCGGTGTCGATGACCGCTCCCGCCCGATCGAGAGCGGTGAAAATCCCGCCCTGTTCGACATCCATGCCATGCCGCAACCAGAACGGCATCACATCGTCCAGCAGGGTTCTTCGATAGAGGTCTCCAAATTCTTCCATCAGGCAGGAATCCGAAAATGGGCCGGTCGCATCGCCCGGCACAGAAGTTGCGCGTCGCTGTGATGCGGGTTCCAGAGGGTTTCAGCAAACAGGGCGACGGATGGCTGGATCGCCTCCTCGAAGCCCGCGTCCTCGACGAGGCCGTTCGCCGTGATCACGGGATTCACCGCGAGCATCTCGCGATAAAAGCGGGCAGCCAGGGGATAGTTTTCAAACCAATGGATGTTCACGCGGTCCCATTCGTTCTGGCGGAGCGCAAGACGTTCCTGGCGGCGCAGGGCATTCTGTTCGCCAAGGATGAAGCCGGAATGATTTTCAAAATCCGCATGCCAGCGAATGCACGGCCACCCCTTGGGCACGAGGGCAAATTCCGAACCGGGCCGGAACGTCGCCAGCCTCCGTGAGTAATCGAGCGTGGTCTCAAAATCTGCGCTCGGCGCAATTTCCTGGGCCGGATAATACGAATACGGAATCTGCCCGAAGCAATCCTCCCAGACGATGGTCATCCGCGGGTCCAGTGCCGCGAGGTCGCGGTAGTTTTCCCCGACGGATGTGGCATGGAGTCCGAATTGAATGGCGAGGTCCGGGGATTCCTCCCACAGTGCCCGGGCGGTGTCGTTGACCAATGCGGTGGCCCAGGCAGCGGTGGACCGCCCGGCGCGTTCGAGTTCCTTGTGTTCGGTGAGGGTTTGAAAATAGATGCCATCGTGGTCCAGGCCCGCATACTGGCTGCGATAGGTCTCCAGCACACGCTCCCGGATGCGGCGGCGATCCTCGGAATTTGCAAGATCCAGACTCCCCTTGTGTCCCCAGCCCCAGTGAAACCCCAGAGTTACCCGGATGCCCCGGGCATGCGCGGCGTCCAAAACCTCCCCGATGTTCAGCGGCACCTTGTCGTTCCAGATCGTCAGGCAATTCATCTTCAGCCGCATCATGTTGTCGAGGAAACGGCGATGACACAGGATCGGGTAGCCCCAGGTCCACAAGCCGCGGTTCCGGACAGCCGGCGCTTCCTGAATCGAAAACGGCGGGAGGATTTCCAGATGCTTCCGCCGCTCCGGACCCGCAAAGCCATCCATCAACGAACCCCCGGAAAACAAACGCCCCGCCGCCTCCTGCACGCCATTGAGCGCCCCCTTTTCATCAAAGCCCGCGACCACCAGCAGGCGCGTTCCGGGCTGCCAGGGCGAGTCGGTCAGGACAACCGAATATCCCTCCCATCCCGGCGGGGGCGGGATTTTTCCCGAAGCCAGCAGGTCCGCGATGAGCGGATTCGATTTTGCTGTCCCCACGATGGCGACATGCCCGTCGTCACAAGGCGGCACCCCGGCCGCCTCCACCACAAGCGGATAAGGCACGTAGTATTGCAGAATCTTCTGAAGTTCGACGACCGCCGTGCGCTCGACACCCTGAAAGGCTCCATAAAGCAGACGCCAGCGAAGCCCTTCAAAAATCCGACGAAATTCCGATTCCATATCCAGCCCGGACTGTGTCGGGAGAAATTTTCACTGTCACGGCCAAAAGTGGCGGTGGAAGAGAGGCCAAGGGATCAGGGGTGCGGGGATTTTGCCGGGGCGAGCCTGGTGATCGGGCGGTCGGGAAATTTTGAACCCGCTTGCGTGACGTAGTCGTGATTCCAGTCGAGTTCCACGAAATCGCCGGGGTGGAGGGCCCGAATGGCCGCCAGGATTTTTTGGCTGACCCTGGGGGTCTTCCGGTTGTCCTCAATCAGCACACGAAATTGTTCCTGTTTGGGATCGCCATACTCCCCGGGTTTCTCGAAGCGGAGGTATTTGACGATGGTGAAAGTGGCGAGCGTCCCGGAATGTCCACACCGATCAGGACAGAGGGCGGTCATCCCAAGGCATCGGTGATCGCTCAAGCCGTCAAAGCGGGCCACCGTGGAATGTGCGGAGAGCAACTCGCGGCTTGTCTGCGGAAAATCATTCTGGCCGTGGGGATCTGAGGATGGGGCGGAGGCCCGCTCGCTCCCCGCGAAGTTGAGGTTCGACAAGAACGACAGAATGAGCAGGGACGGGAGGACGAAGGCTTTCATGGGGTGGCGGCTGACGATGGGGGGGCGGTGGGGGTCGCCTTTTCGAGCAACCCAACCAACCAAGCAGGCCGCTTAAAACTCGATCCGCATCAGGCGAACACCGGCAGGGGACCGAAAATCGCGCGGCGTCATTTTGTTATCCTTGTAGAAATCCGTATGGCGGCGGGTGAAATCGAGGAATTGTTTGTTGGAGCCGAAACGGATGAGTTCCGTGCGCGTGACGGTTCCGTCCTTGTCCCGGTCCACCGAACGAAAGCTCTTTTCCGTGCCGCCAGCCTTGGTCCACTCCGCCACGGTCACCTGTCCATCCTTGTTGGCGTCCGCCCGCTCGACAACATAATCCGCATAGGCCGGTCCCGTGGTTCGCAAAGTTAAAGGCACATCCCAATTTGCTGGGTTTTTTTGGGTGCTCTGGCAGGCGGTCAGAAAGAGGGCGGCAACGGGAGCGAGATACAGACGCATGGTGAAATGAGGATTGCCCACGAGGTGTGCCAATTTGACGAAATAAATCCGAGCTTTTTTTTGGGCAGGCACTCGATAAAGAGGATTGCGGTTTCCTGCGGAAGGTGCTTATTAAAAAGTCACAACCTTTTCAATATCATGGCCAATCTCACCAAACGTGACCTCGTGATGCGGATTAGTAAAGATACGGGATTCACCCAGCAGCAAGTGTTCGCCGTCCTCCAACAAACCCTGGACCATATCACGGATGCCCTGGCTTCGGGACGCGATGTCGAACTGCGTAACTTCGGAGTCTTCGAGGTCCGCCTGACAAAATCCCGCGTGGGTCGCAATCCGCACAAACCGGAAAAGGATGTCGTCATTCCGGCTCGGGCAACGGTGAAGTTCAAATCGGGGAAAATCATGCGTCAGCGTGTTTTGCTGCGCACCGAGGAACTCCGTGCCGTCACAAAAAAGGCCAACTGAGTTCTGAAATCGCTCGCATCTTCACGGGCGGAATCCATCCGTATTCGCGGCGCACGGCAGAACAACCTGCGCGGCATGGATTTGGATCTGCCGCTTGGACAGTTGATCGTGGTAACCGGGCCGAGTGGCTGCGGCAAGTCGAGTCTGGCATTCGACACGGTTTACGCCGAGGGCCAGCGCCGGTATGTCGAGACGTTCAGTCCCTACACGCGGCAATTCCTCGATCGGATGGACAAGCCGCTGGTGGACGTGATCGAAGGAATCCCGCCGGCCATCGCCATCGAGCAGGCGAACCACGTCCGGACCACCCGCTCGACAGTGGGCACGATCACCGAGATCAACGACTATCTCAAACTGCTCTTCCCCCGGATTGCCCGGGGGTTTTGTCCCTCCTGCGCCCGCGAGGTCCGGCCGGAATCGGCCCGTTCGATTGTGGAGGCGATTTTGGATCGCTTTGCGGGAATCCCTGTGCTCGTGACCTTCGGCGTTCCGGCTCCCGCCGGGACAAGGCCTGCGGAGTTTTTCGAGTTTCTGCAACAACAGGGGTATCTTCGCGTCTGGCTGGGGGGGGCAATCGTCCGCACGGACGGGGTGCCTTCTGTCAAGCGACTGCCGGCGCGCGTTCCGGTCATTCAGGATCGTATCGAGGTCGCCTCTTCCCAGCGCTCACGATTGGTGGAGGCGGTCGAGAATGCGCTCCGCCTTGGCAGCGACAAGATGGCTGTCGTGCTTCCAGACGCGCAGGAGTCGCACCCCTACTCCGCGGGTTGGCACTGTGCGCATTGCGACACGGATATCCGCCCCCCCTCCCCGGGGCTTTTCAGCTTTAATCATCCGATGGGGGCTTGTCCGGACTGTCGGGGATTTGGCCGGATTATCGGGATTGACTACCAGCGGGTGATGCCCGACCGCTCGCTTTCGATTTCCGAGGGAGTCGTCAAGCCGTTCCAGACCGGGCATTCCCGCGAGTGCCAGCAGGATTTGATGCGGCACTGCCTGCGCAGCGACGTGGACGTCCGCACCCCCTTTGAGAACCTTCCCAAGGCGGACCAGGACTGGGTGATCAACGGTGAGGGAAAAGGTGCTGCACAGGAAGTCTGGGAGAGCGGCCAGTGGTATGGGGTGAAGGGCTTTTTCGAGTGGCTCGAATCCAAAGCCTACAAAATGCACGTGCGCGTGCTCCTCAGTCGCTACCGGAGCTACCAGCCCTGTCCGGCCTGCAACGGGGGAAGATTCCAGCCGGAAACCCTGAATTATCGGATCGAGCCCGCAGGCCTCACCATTGCCGATGTGGCCGCCAAGTCGGTCACGGAACTCGCGGATGTCTTTTCTGCGATGGAGCTGCCGGCGGAGGATGCCAGTGCGCATCTCGTGCATGAGCAGGTGTCCGCGCGACTCCGTTATCTGAAGGAGGTTGGCCTCGGATACCTCACGCTCAACCGTCCGACGCGCTCGCTTTCCGGCGGAGAGCTCCAGCGTGTGAACCTGACGACCTGTCTGGGCGCCTCGCTCGTCAATACGCTTTTCGTCCTCGATGAGCCGAGCGTCGGCTTGCATCCGCGGGACATCGGGCGGCTCCTCCATGTCCTCTGTGGATTGCGCGACAAGGGCAACACCCTTCTCGTGGTCGAGCACGAAGAGGCGGTGATCCGGACGGCGGATCATCTTGTGGATATCGGCCCCGGTCGTGGAACCGAGGGGGGGTGCCTCCTCTACAACGGCCCGGCGGACAAGTTCCTGGAAGTGGACTCCCTGACCTCCGATTATCTCGATGGACGCAAGGCCATCCCCGTTCCCAAAAAGCGGCGCAAGCCGAAAAAGTTCATCGAGCTTCGGGGAGTCCGACATCACAACCTGCGCGGGGTGGATGTGAAGATTCCCACCGGCGTCCTGTGCGCGGTAACCGGTGTGTCGGGCTCGGGGAAGACCTCGCTCGTTCGCGACGTGCTCCACCGGCATCTCGCGGGCCAGGAGCCTGCGGAGGATGAGGCGGCAGGATTCGTAAAATCCCTCTCCGGGGATGAGGACATCGGCGAGGTGGTCATGGTGGATCAATCGCCGCTGGCCCGCAGTCCGCGCTCCACCCCGGCGGTTTATCTGGGAGCCTACGATGGGATTCGGGAGATTTTCGGCACCACGAAGGAGGCGCTGGCGGGAGGCTTCTCCCCGGGATCTTTTTCCTTCAATGCCGGACACGGTCGCTGCGAACGGTGTGGGGGGCTGGGATTTGAGAAAGTCGAGATGCAATTTCTCAGCGACCTCTATCTTCGCTGCCCGGAGTGCGAGGGGAGGCGCTTCCGGACACCCATCCTCCACATCAAGGTCAATGGAAAGTCCATTCACGATGTGCTGGAAATGACAGCCGGTGAGGCCATCAAGTTTTTTGAGTCCCTGGATGCGCGGGGTGTGATCACGCGCCCCCTCCGCCTGCTTTCGGAGGTCGGACTCGACTATTTGAGGCTCGGGCAGCCGGTTAACGCGCTGAGCGGGGGGGAATCCCAACGTCTCAAGCTCGTCCACCACCTCGCGCAGAAACACGAGGAGGGTTCCCTCCTCATTTTTGACGAACCGACCACCGGCCTGCACTTCGACGATGTCGCCCTCCTCCTCAAGGTTTTCCACCGGCTCGTCGGAGAGGGCAACAGCGTGCTCGTGATCGAACACAACCTGGAGGTCGTCAAATCTGCGGATTGGGTCGTGGATCTCGGCCCCGAAGGCGGGGACGGGGGCGGCAAGGTGATCGTCACCGGCCCGCCTGAAAAAATTGCCGCCTGCCAGAACTCCCACACCGGACGGTTTTTATTGCCACTGCTCCAGGAGGGCACCGCCCGCGTGGCGGATGCGCCCACGAAGCCGCTGGTCACGCGCCAGGACACGGGATTCATCTCGGTGCGTGGAGCCCGTGAGCACAACCTGAAAAATCTGTCGGTTGATATCTCGCGCGACGCGATGGTCGTGGTCACCGGACTGAGTGGATCCGGGAAATCCACGCTGGCTTTCGACATCCTCTTTGCCGAGGGCCAAAGGCGCTTCCTCGACAGCATGTCCCCGTATGCCCGGCAGTTTGTGGAGCAGATGGAAAAGCCGGATGTCGATTCGATCGAAGGCCTTCCGCCCAGCGTGGCGATCGAACAACGGGTCACTCGCGGCGGAGGAAAATCCACGGTCGCCACCGTCACCGAAATCTACCACTTCCTCCGACTTCTCTTTTCCAAACTCGGCATCCAGCATTGTCCGGACTGCCAGGTTGCCGTCGAGAGCCGGACCCCCACCGCCATCGCCGCAGAGGTCAACAAGCTCGCGGCGGCGGGTCCGGTGAAGGTTTATGCAAACCTCGTCAAGGCCCGTAAAGGCTTCCACACGGATGTCGCCCGCGCGGCAGCCCGGCGCGGCATTGTGACGCTGATTGTGGACGGAAAAACCGTGCCGGTCGAAGGTTTCCAAAAGCTCGAACGCTTCAAGGAACACACGATTGACGCCCTGGTGGGGGAACTGGCCGGACCGGATGCCAAGGCCACCGACGAAATGGTCCGGCGGGCCCTGGCACTGGGTCGGGGAACGGCGCAGGTTGTCGATGCCGGGGGCCGCTCCTCGGTTCTCAGCACGGAGAGGAACTGTCCTTCGTGCAGCCGCGCCTTTGAGCCGCTGGATCCCCGCCTGTTTTCCTTCAACTCCCCGCACGGCTGGTGTCTGCATTGCCGGGGATTTGGTGAGGTCTGGTGCGAACCGGGTTCGACGGAAAAGACATTCGATTCCCAGATTGAGGCTGAGCTGGACGAGGAACGGCGCCACGAAAACCTTGAGGAAACCGAACCCCGGCCGTGTCCGGTCTGCCAGGGATCCCGCCTGAACCAGACGGCGGTCAATGTCCGGATCGGGGATCTCTCGATCATGGATTTCACCCGGGTGTCCGCCGTGGATTCCCTTGCCCTGACGCGAAAACTGCATTTCTCCGGACCCCGGGCGGAGATCGCGAAGGACATCGTCACGGAGATCCGCCAACGTCTCCAGTTCCTCGGGAAAGTCGGGCTCGATTACCTGTCCCTCGACCGAAGCGCCAGGACCTTGAGCGGCGGAGAAGCCCAGAGAATTCGTCTGGCGGCCCAGTTGGGGTCAAATCTTCGGGGGGTTCTTTACGTGCTCGATGAACCGACCATTGGGCTGCATCCCCGCGATAATGCCCGCCTGCTCGACGCACTCGAAGCTCTCGCAAAAAAGGGCAACTCCCTGGTGATCGTCGAGCACGATGAAGAAACCATGCGGCGTGCGGATCGGATCCTCGACCTTGGCCCGGGAGCCGGAAGACGCGGGGGGGAAATCGTTGCCTCCGGGACATTGGACGACATCCTCAAGTCCCCCCAGTCCCTCACCGGCCAGGCCCTGCGCGCTCCGTCCAAACATCCGTCCCGTGGTTCCAGACGTCCGCCGCCGAAGGACTGGCTCGCCGTGCGCGGAATCACCCTGCACAACGTCCTGGACGCCGACGTAAGGATCCCGCTCAATCGGCTGACAGCCATCAGTGGGGTCTCCGGTTCGGGAAAAAGCACGATCCTGCGCGGTGTCGTGGTGCCGACTGTCCGGGATGCGCTGTCCCGCTCGAAGTCCCGGAAGATCCTGGAGCACTGCAAATCCCTCGAGGGGGTCGAAGCTCTCGGCGGGGTGCTCGAAGTCGATCAGTCTCCGATCGGTAAGACATCCCGCTCCACACCCGCCACCTACGTCAAGGTTCTCGATGACATCCGCGCCCTCTTCGCGACTCTGCCCGCTTCACGCATGCGGGGATATACGAACAGCCGGTTTTCCTTCAATAATGAGGGGGGGCGGTGTGAGGCCTGTCTCGGACAGGGAGTGATCAAGCTCGAGATGAACTTTTTGCCCCCAAGCTACATGCCCTGTCAGGATTGTCGGGGAAGGCGCTATAACCCCGCCACGCTCGAAGTCGAATACAACGGAAAATCCATCGGAGACGTGATGGACATGACCATCGAGCAGGCTGCGGAATTTTTCTCGGCCCACCCGAAGATCCGGCGTCCCCTCGCGCTCCTCGTTGAGACCGGCCTTGGCTACCTCCAGCTCGGACAGCCAAGCCCGACCCTCAGCGGCGGCGAGGCTCAGCGGATCAAACTTGTGACCCAACTCGCCCGTCGCCCCACCGCCAAAGCGGAGGAAGTCCGGACGACCCGCCGGGGGAAGTCCACCCTCTATGTCCTCGAGGAGCCGACCATCGGACTGCATGCGCATGATGTCGCCCAGCTCATCGCCGTCCTCCACCGTCTTGTGGACGAGGGGGGGACCGTCGTCGTCATCGAGCACCATCTCGATGTCATCGCCGAGGCGGATCATGTCATTGACATCGGCCCCGAGGCCGGAGCCGGAGGAGGAAAAATCGTCGCCGAAGGCACCCCCGAGCAGGTCGCCAAATCCCGGACGAGCCGCACGGCACCCTTCCTCAAGAGCTCACTGTCCGCCTGAGTTGGCAGACCTGACGCAGGCCGACACGGAGGTCAGCCCTCCAAAAAGTGGCGCCACCGCAGTTTTGATTGGGACCTGTTCCGTCTGGTGCGGGGGCGGGTGGCGTGGATGCACCGGGCGAGGCGGACGACACGGAGGTCGTCCCTCCAGAAGAGACGCCCTGCCCTGGAGGGACCTGCTCCGTCTG
>JACSRU010000144.1 GCA_014879575.1 Chthoniobacterales bacterium
TGGTCCGTGGGCGGTTGGCGGGGATGGCGCGGAGCGAGGCGGACGACACGGAGGTCATCCCTCCAGAAGTGGCGCTTCGCGCTATAGGTGTGGATGACAAATCGCCGCATCCGAAATCACGGCGCGCCCCTGGAGGGACCAGCTCCGTCTGGTCCGTGGGCGGTTGGCGTAGAAGAAAAACCAGTCCTTGACACTTGATTCATTAAAATTAATAATTAACGCCATTAAGTAATGAACGGGAAATCAGTTGGACTCACACGATTGGAAATTGAACGGTTGGCAGACATCATCATGGCACTGCAGCGGTGTTTCGTGCAGCATCTCTCTGAGGAGCTTTCGAGGGGGCAGGTTTCCTTTTCCCAGTTTTTTCTTTTGGGGCACATTGCCACGACAGACTCGCTCTCCATGACGGAGATCGCCGAGAAGATGTCGCATACGACGGCGGCGGCGACGGGGCTTGTGGATCGCCTGGAGAATCTCGGGTATGTCGAGCGGATGCATGCCTCGAATGATCGCAGGAAGGTTCTGGTGAGCATTACTCCGAAAGGCGGCGAGCTTGTGAGTCGGATTCGTCAGGATATCATCTCGAAACTCACGCTCCTTTCCGACATCCTGGAACCGGAGGAACAAACCGCCTGGCTTCAGATCTACGAAAAAATTTACGCACAAATCACATGTTCTCATTGAAAAACCTTGCACTCGCTGGCGGTCTTTTTCTGACATTGAGTCTTTCGGTCCACGGTCAGGAGGCTTCCGGTCTGCCCACGCCGGGACCGATGCCGACGATGCCGCCGCTTGATCTCCCGGCTGCGCTTCCCACTCCCGCGCCTCTTCCGGCGGGGGCACCAGCTGCCGCGCCAACGGCGAGTCCGACCCCGCTTCCGGACGGAACCCAGCCCCTGCCCCTGCCGCCGATGCCGACTCCGGTGCCGCTGCCGGATGCCCAGGCTCTTTCGGAGCAGCTGACCTTGCCGACGACACCGCCTCAGTTGCCCGAGCCGCTGGCTCCCGGACAGGAAACGGTCAAGTTGCAGGATAGCGAGAGCATGGCGATGAAGCAGAAGCTGGCGCAGGCCGACTTTTTGAAGTCGCTCGACAAGCTGATCGCCAAACAACGAAATCCGGCGGTGGCGGACATGACGCTCGAGGATGCGGAGCGGATCGCCCTGAAGCAAAATCCCGTCATTCTCAATGCGGCTCAGCAAATCCGTCTGACGCAGGGGCAGGTGGTCACGGTCAGAGCCCAGGCCATTCCCCAGCTCAACCTGGCCTCGTCCTATAATCAGCAGGGCATGGAACTCGCCGGCAACGGACGGAGTGGTGGCGGAACAATCACCATACCGAATCCCAATGGAAAGCCGATTGTCATTCGATCCGGCGGAGGAGAAATCCAAAATAAAACGTGGAATATCCAACTCACGGCGTCCCAGTTGATCTACGATGGCGGTGCCGTGGTATCGGGCATCCGCTCGGCGATTGCCGGAGAGAACAGCGCGTTCTACTCGTTGCGCGCGACCATTGATTCGGTCATCGCCCAGGTGAAGATCAATTTCTTTCAGGTCGTTCTCAATCGCGCACTCATCGTCGCCCAGGAGCAGTCGGTTTCCCTGCTCCAGCAACAGTTGAAGGACCAACAAAACCGCTACGAAGCCGGGACGGTTCCCCGCTTCAACGTATTGCAGGCGGAGGTCGCCCTGGCCAATGCCAAGCCGCCCCTTATCCAGGCCCAAAACGCCTACCGCATCTCTCTCTACACGCTCGTGAAACTTTTGGGCATGGACTATCCCCGGGGTCGTCCGAGCGAGGTGCCCTTCAATATCGTCGGCCAGCTCGCTTACGATCAGCGGAAGATCGACACCGACCAATCCATCAAGGTCGCCGTGGCCAGAAACCCCTCCCTCAAGGCCCAGCGGCAGGTGATTCTCGCGGAGGCCGCCAACGTGAATGCGCAGTTCGCCGGCTTTCTCCCGAGCATCAGCGCGTCGGTCGGTCAGGAGGTCACAAACAACATGTCCTCGACAAACCTCAGCGACTCGCTCAACGATTGGTTTTTTGGGGCGACAGGAAGTTGGGCCATCTGGGACGGACTCGCGACCGCTGGAAAAGTCCAGCAGGCGAAAGCCCAGCTCCAGCAGGCGAGCATCAACTACGACAATTCGGTGCGTCAAATCATCCTCGATGTCCAGCAGGCAATCTCGAACCTCCAGGAGGCGAAGGAAACCATCGAGAGCCAGGAAGCCAGTGTCGTGCAGGGGATGGAGGCCCTCCGGCTCGCCCAGGAACGTCTCGATGCCGGAGCCGGCACCCAGCTCGATGTCCTGAATGCGCAGGTCTCGCTGCTGCAATCGCAGACCTTTGTGCTGCAGGCGCGTTACGACTACATCTCCGCACTGGCGCAATACGATCAGGCGCTCTCGCTCGATACCCAGTATCAGGATAGCTTCACGGATCCGCTGACTCCTTCTCAGGCGAAAAAATTCACCCGTTTGAACGAACCCGGCAAGCCGCAGGCTCCGTTGCCCCGGGCTCTCCGCGCAGGCGATCCCATCAAACCGATCCTCGACCCTTCCGCCAAACCCGCGAAAGCCTCGAAGAAATCCGCTCCCCAACCCACTCCGAAGCCGAAGAAAAAAAGCAACCCCTGATCCGTGGGGTTGTGGAAACCGGTAAGAAACTGGAAATGACATTCCGGGAGGCCTGAAGCATTCCCTCCGTCTGGCGAACTCCATGCTTTACGAATCCTTTTCTGCTCTGGATGCGCTTTCCGATATCCGTGCCGTTTTCACCTGCCGGGTTCCCGGTTTGGACGTCTCCACCGAGCGGGAGGAAGCTCTCCGGCGACTCCGCTTGACACACGGACAGATCCTGGAGGATGCGGGTTTTGGAGGCATGCCGCTTGCCACAGCGGAACAGGTTCACGGCAATCTGGTGGCAACCGTTTCCAAGGCAACGAGTTTTCCGGTTTCGGGAGCGGACGGACTCCTCACGACGGCTTCCGGGCTCTGCCTCGGCATTTACGTTGCCGATTGCGCGGCGGTCTATCTGGTGGACCGCAAGGCCCGGGGGGTGGCTCTCGTCCACTCCGGACGAAAGGGAACGGAACTCGGCATCGCCGCGATTGCCGCCAGGGAACTTTGCGAGGCGACCGGCGCCCAGCCCTCGGATCTCATTGCACAAATCTCCCCCTGCATTCGCCCGCCTCACTACGAGGTGGACTTTGCCGCAGAGGTTGTCCGGCAACTCGGAACTTTCGGCATTACGGATGTCCACGATTGCCAGACCTGCACCGCTTGCCATCCGGATACTTACTATTCCTATCGCAGGGAAATGGGAAAAACCGGTCGGATGCTCGCGCTTTTGGCACTCATGCCAAAAAGTGATCGCAATGGCCCGGAGTGAGTCATTGTGGCAATTTCAATGGCGCATATTTCCAAAAAGAGAGACATTGTGACGCTTTTCTTATTGGCGGAGAACAGACGCAATTAGTTTCAAAAGATTAATAATGAGCAACATATAAAAATATTTTATAGGATGGAACGTGAATTGCTTCTTTGAGGAGGAGATTTATAAAAACTATGGCAAAAATTTTAGGTATTGATTTGGGCACGACCAACTCGTGCATGGCAGTCATGGAAGGCGGAGAGCCGGTCGTCTTGGAAAATTCCGAGGGGGCGCGCACGACACCTTCGATTGTGGCATTTTCAAAATCCGGGGAGCGTCTCGTCGGTCAGGCCGCCAAGCGGCAGGCGATCACGAACCCGGCGAACACCATCTTTTCCGTGAAGCGTTTCATGGGACGCAAGTTTGATGAAATCCGTGAGGAGGAACACCGCGTCCCCTACAAAATCGTCAAGGCCGCGAATGGGGATGCGCACATCCAGGTGGAAATTGACGGCAAGCCAAAGACGTTTTCGCCGCCGGAAATTTCGGCGATGATTCTTGCCAAGCTGAAGGCCGACGCCGAGGCGAAGCTGGGAGAGAAAATTACCGAGGCGGTCATCACGGTCCCGGCGTATTTCAACGACTCGCAGCGCAACGCGACCAAGGACGCCGGCAAGATTGCCGGGCTCGAGGTCAAGCGCATCATCAACGAGCCCACGGCCGCCTCGCTGGCCTATGGGCTGGACAAGAAGGCCGACGAAAAAATTGCGGTTTACGATCTTGGCGGCGGGACCTTTGACATCTCGGCGCTCGAGATTGGCGACGGCGTTTTCCAGGTATCCGCCACAAACGGCGACACGCATCTCGGTGGGGACGACTGGGACAACCGCCTCATGGATTGGATCATTGGGGACTTCAAGAAGGATTCGGGCATTGACCTCTCGAAGCAGAGCGATGCCGTGCAGCGCATCAAGGAGGAGGCGGAGAAGGCGAAGATCGCCCTCTCGTCCGCCCAGGAATACGACATCAATCTGCCGTTCGTCACGGCGGATGCGAGCGGGCCGAAGCACATCCAGAAAAAGCTGACCCGCGCGAAGCTCGAGCAGCTGACCGACGACCTCTTTGAGCGCACGGTCAAGCCGGTGAAGGATTGTCTCAACGACGCGAAGTGGTCGAAGAGCGATGTCAACGAGCTGGTGCTTGTGGGCGGCATGACCCGCATGCCGAAAGTTGTGGACACCGCCCGGGAGATGATCGGGAAGGAACCCCACAAGGGGGTGAATCCGGACGAAGTCGTGGCTTTCGGAGCGGCGATCCAGGGCGGCGTGCTTCGCGGGGACGTGAAGGATGTCCTGCTGCTCGATGTGACTCCGCTCACGCTGGCCATCGAGACGGCCGGGGGAATCGCCACGCCGATGATCCCGCGCAATACGACGATCCCAACAAAAAAATCCAATGTCTTTTCCACCTACAGCGACAACCAGCCCGGCGTGGAAATCAAGGTTCTCCAGGGCGAGCGTCCGCTCAGCCGGGACAACAAAAACCTTGGGACATTCCACCTCGACGGCATTCCTCCGGCACCCCGGGGAACCCCGCAAATCGAAGTCGCCTTTGACATCGACGCCAACGGGATCCTGAATGTCTCCGCCAAGGATCTCGGAACCGGAAAAGAGCAGAAAATCTCGATTACCGGATCCAGTGGCCTGAGCAAGGACGAGGTGGATCGCATGCAGAAGGAGGCGGAAGCGCACGCGGAAGATGACAAGAAGGCAAAGGAAGGGATCGAGATCCGCAACAACGCCGACACGCTTGCCTACCAGTCCGAGAAGCAACTCAAGGAACTCGGCGACAAGATCGACGGCGCAAAGAAGAAATCCGTCGAAGAGGCGATTGAGAAACTCCGCGAGGCTCTCAAGGGCAGCGACATGGATGCCATCAAGACCGGTTATGACGATCTCCAGGCGAAGTTCCAGGAGGTCAGCGCCGAACTTTACAAGCAGGCCGCCGCCCAGTCCGCTTCCGCGTCGGAAGCCGGTGGCGCGCAGGCCGACACGCCCCCGCCCCGAAAGGATTCCGACGTCGTGGACGTGGAATTCGAGAAGGTCGATGAGGACAAGAAATAAACCCACTTTAACAAACCGACCCGGCTTTCCGTTCGCGGAAACCGGGGGCTGTTAAAAACCAACAAACAACCAAACCTAGAAATCATGGCCAACGTAAACATCAAGCCTCTCGGAGACCGCGTGCTCGTGCAGCCGCTCGAAGAGAAGGAAGTCAAAAAAGGCGGGATCATCATTCCTGACACCGCCAAGGAAAAACCACAGGAAGGACAAGTCGTCGCCCTCGGCACCGGCAAGCGGGATGATGAGGGAAAACTCATCGCCTTCACCGTCAAGAAGGGGGACAAGGTCCTCATCTCCAAATACGGCGGAACCGAAGTCAAAGTTGACGGCGAAAGCTATCTGATCATGCGGGAGGACGACATCCTCGGCATCATCGGCTGATTCCTGTCACTCAACCCAACACACAAACTCAATAACATACTACAATGGCAGCAAAACAACTCCTGTTTGACGAAGCCGCCCGCCAGGGCTTGCTTCGCGGTGTTGAGAAATTGGCGAAAGCCGTCAAGGCGACCCTCGGGCCGTCCGGACGCAACGTCATTCTCGACAAGAAATTCGGCAGCCCGACCATCACGAAGGACGGGGTGACCGTGGCGAAAGAAATCGAGCTTGAAGATCCCTATGAAAACATGGGCGCCCAGCTCGTTCGCGAGGTCGCCAGCAAGACCAGCGACATCGCCGGTGACGGAACCACCACAGCCACCGTTCTCGCCGAAGCGATCTATCGCGAAGGCCTCAAGAACGTGACCGCCGGTGCGAACCCGACCAGCCTCCAGCGCGGCATCAACAAAGCCGTCGCCGCCATCACCGACGAGATCGCCAAGATCTCCAAGAAGGTGAAGGACAGCTCGGAAATCGCCCAGGTCGCAACCGTGTCGGCCAACTGGGATGGCACGATCGGCCAGATCATCGCGGACGCGATGGACAAGGTCGGCAAGGATGGAACGATCACCGTCGAGGAAGCCAAGAGCATCGAAACCACGCTCGACGTGGTGGAAGGCATGCAGTTCGACAAGGGCTACCTTTCGCCCTACTTCGTGACGAATGCCGAGAGCCTCGAGGTCTCGTTTGACAACGCCTACATCCTCATCCACGAGAAGAAAATCAGCTCCCTCAAGGATCTGCTTCCGCTTCTCGAGAAGATCGCCAAGAGCGGCAAGCCGTTCCTGATCATCGCCGAGGACGTGGAAGGCGAAGCACTCGCGACTCTCGTCGTGAACAAGCTTCGTGGCACGCTCCAGGTCGCGGCCGTCAAGGCCCCGGGCTTTGGGGATCGCCGCAAGGCCATGCTCGAAGACATCGCTGTCCTCACCGGGGGCAGGCTCCTGAGCGAAGATCTCGGCATCAAGCTCGAGAACGTCGGTCTCGAAGACCTCGGCCGCGCCAAGCGCGTCACCGTGGACAAGGAGAACACCACGATCATCGAAGGCGAAGGCAAGAGCTCGGACATCCAGGGCCGGGTCAGCCAGATCCGCCGCCAGATCGAAGAGACCACCAGCGACTACGACCGTGAGAAGCTCCAGGAGCGCCTCGCGAAGCTCGCGGGCGGTGTGGCCGTCATCAATGTCGGTGCCGCCACCGAGACGGAGATGAAGGAGAAAAAAGCCCGCGTCGAAGACGCCCTCCATGCGACCCGTGCGGCCGTTGAGGAAGGAATCGTTGCCGGCGGCGGTGTCGCCCTCATCCGCGCTCAGAAGGCGCTCGACTCCCTCACCCTCACGGGTGATGAGGAAATCGGCCTTCAGATCGTTCGTCGCGCCATCGAGCAGCCGCTCCGCACCCTGGCCGACAACGCCGGACAGGAAGGCGCGCTCATCGTGCAGGAAGTCAAGAAGCGCAAGGGCGCCGAAGGTTACAACGTCGCGACCGCCGAATACACCGACCTCATCAAGGCCGGCGTCGTCGATCCCGCCAAAGTGACCCGCAGCGCGCTCCAGAATGCCGCATCCATCAGCGGACTCCTCCTCACCACGGAAGCCCTCGTCACCGAGATTCCGGAGAAGGAAAAAGCACCCGCCATGCCTCCGGGCGGCGGAATGGGGGGCATGGACTACTAAGTCCCGCCAGCCAAACCAAAAAACTCAAACCGGAAAGCCGGGGTCGCAAGGCCCCGGCTTTTTCGCGTCGGGAAAACACCCTGTGCTAAAAGCGGCTCTACCTGAATGGCGGACATCGCACGAACATCTTCGATTCGTTATGCCCCCAAGGCAATTTCCAGTCGACGTTTATTGACCGAACCTCTCTCTCCGTCACTCGTGAATCAGCATCCAAAAACAAAATCTCCTCCTACCTCCGAGCGGGCAAGTTGAGCAGGTTCATGATTTGCGAAATGCGAATGCGAGTGCTGTCGGTGATGATTGATTGGAGCACCTGCGCTCGCAGCTTCGGCATTGAATATGGTCATCAGCATCGTAGTATTGTAGCGAACATTGAAACGACTTGATTAAGAAATGAATCTTTTAGAACTCGCTCTACAAATTTCAGTAAAGGCACATGCAGGGCAGGCCGATAAGTCTGGGCAACCGTATATTTTTCATCCAATCAGGGTGATGGCACGTTGCACGAGTGAAGAAGCGAAAATTGTCGCGCTTCTTCATGATACGGTGGAGGACACGGATGTCACTTTTGACGATCTTCTCGCAGCAGGGTTTTCAGAAGACCTCTTGGCGACGCTTCGCCTTGTCACACATGAGGACGGGGTGTCCTACGACGATTACATTGGCGGGATGATGCACGATCCGATTGCTGTTGAGGTCAAGATAGCTGACCTTGAGGACAATTCAGACATTCGACGTTTAAAGGAAATCACACCTAAAGATGTCGAAAGACTTCAGAAATATTTGAGAACGTATCGCCGTCTAAGTGATCACAAAAACAAAAGGACGGGCAAGAGCACTGGCTCGATGCACTCTCGTACGTGACCGTAACGCTTGGACAGTGTGATTGGTGGATCGCGGGAGGCGGGTGAGCACGTCGTGGAGGTAAGCCAGGGGATCGATGCCCCGGCGGCGGCAGGATTCGACGATGGTGTAGAGGATGGCCGTCTTTTCGGAAGAACCAGTTTATGAAGTCTTTCTTGGAGGCGACAACCGATTTTCGAACTTCCGAAACCGCGCACCGCACTTTTCTCGAAAATTGATTAGATTGTGAGAATCAACCACTTACGCAAGGCCGACTCTCTGTTTGAATTTCGTTGAACGGCGTGTAAGGGGAGCGCAGATCGATTGTGCGCTTTCAACCAACGCCGCAATCCGACGATTCAAAAGCCGGGAAACTCGCCGGTTCCTTCAGCGTCATCCGGCGTGGGCAAAATCCCACAAATATCGATTCTCGCGATTTTGCCTTTATCCACCTTGAATAGAATGACAGCATTTCTTTCCTCGCCTTGTTGAACAATCAAACAGGGTTGTCCGTTCTGCTTCAAGAAGGCCAGCTCCGCACGAATCCACCGAAACCCGTTTGCTTTAATGTTCAGGAGCTTTTCTGTCCAGAGACTGATGATGGCCTCTTTACCAACCAATGGCGTCATCACATGCTGGGATTCGATAACGGTGCTCTCAGTCAGGTGGGGAGCAAGGTGTTTGATGTCCTGTGTGTTCAACATCAGCGCGAACGCTCTTGCAGCCTCACATTCCTGCTCCTTGTAGTTCTGTCCCAGAAGCAAAATGACTCGCGGTTGATTTCCCGGAAGAGGTTGATCTTCTTTCATGCGTCAAATTCTTATCGCAACAGGTGGGACAAATACAGTCCCTCATGACAGCGAAAGAAAACACGGCGCAATATTTTCGCACGGCACCTTGAGTAAAAACTGCCCTCATTCAGAAACAAACTTTCCCGCGCAGTGACCGAAAATCATCAAGTCGATGTCGTGGTCCGGCGACTCAACGAACCGTCTCCGCCACCGGAAGACCGCAGGCCGTTCTGGTTGCGGTTGCTCCTCTCCGTCTCCAAGCAATTCCCGATGACCGTGAAGGAAACCCTCGAAGAATGCGCCCACGCCCTGCGCGTCCTCGATCCGGCCACCTACGGGGCGCGACGCACAACGGCCACCTCGGAGGTGGACGGATACCTTCCCAAATGAACCGTTTCCTTTCCATCGTCGGCAAATTCTTCCCCCGCGCATGGGGCAGTTCCTACGAGTCGGCCAACTACTCGCCTCGTCGCGGACGCGTTCCCGGTTCCGCTCCGGGCGACACGAAGCGCGATCTCTCGCCTGGCATCCGCTCCGAACTGGTGCGCCGCTCCCGCTACCTCCAGAGCATGCTTCTGGACGACGGCACGCACCGCGATCTGCCCGCATCCAGCATCCTTCATATTTTCGAGCCTGAATCGGCTTCGTCGGTTCGCAATGCCGCCACGATCCAGCACTCGATCAATCACGTGCTCGACGAAATGGAACTCCTCGCGCTCGAAAAGCACGCGGTCAAAGACAATGCCGACGTGGCCCGCATCCTCAAAACGGCAAGGGGCGAGATCGCCCAGGACGGGGATTTTTCTCTTGGTAGTGCTTCGTCTGGCCCGGAGTCCAGCGATCCAACCGCACTCCAGAGGATTGTTGGCGGCAAGCTCGTTGCGCTCAAACCTGACGAAGTGCTGTGTGCGGACCGGGACGCGGTCGCAATCCAGCAAACCAACCAGGACAAAGAAAATCCGAGGGTTTCCGAAGAGGGAATGTTCCTAAAATTTGTTCAGAGCCCGAATTTCACGGTGATAATTTCGAAGGGCTTCAAGTCCACCTTCACCGCGCCGTCCCTGAGCGGAAGGACCTTCTGATCCTCCTCCAACATCGTGGCCAGCCATGCCTTCCTCACCGGAAGAATGGTGGCGAGGGTCGCTGTACCACGCGCGCCCTGGGCTTCATAAAAACGCACAATGAGCGCACCACCGTCCTCGGCGACCTTGACCGCTTCAAGCACACCGCGGTCGAGGTTGAAAAACGAATGCGAAGCGGACAGTGGGCCGGAGGCGGGTGAAATCTTTCGAACCAGCAAGGGAACATTGAGGGCATAGGCCTCTTCAATGACTCCGGCCTGACGCAGATCGCCGATATGGGGCAGGAGGGCGTAGGTAAAACGCTGCAAACCTCGGTCTGCCAGCGGATCGGGCGAAATCGGCGCGCGCAGGAGGCTGAGACGCAGGATATTCCCCTGAATATCGTATCCGTATTTGCAATCATTGAGCAAGGCGACGCCGTAGCCTGCCTCGGAAAGGTCGGCCCATTTCTGGCCGCACACCTCGAACCGCGCCATGTCCCAACTGGTGTTGACATGGGTGGGACGTTCGAGGTGACCGTATTGGATTTCGTAGGTGGCGCGCGGCGAATGGATATTCACCGGGAAGGCCACCTTGAGCATCTTCTGACTTTCCTGCCAGTTCATCTCCGTGACGAAATCCACGCGCATCGACCCGGCGCGCAGGATGATGTCCTGTTTGAAATGCGACTTCCCGAAGGAACGCCGCACGCGCACAACGGCACGGAGCGGCCCCTGTTCGACAATCTCGAGCGCATCGAGGGCGTCGAGCGTCTGGAATTTCTCCCGATAAAAAACATCCACATCCCAGGCATCCCACTGATTCGGGATGTCCTCATGCAAATGGAGCACATTGCCCGGAGCACTGAGCACTTCGCGTTTTGCGCGGAGGTCGTATACGCTGGAGAGGTGTCCCTTCGTGCTGATTTTCACGCGCACGAGGTTGTTTTCGAGGGTAACGCCGGAGGCGGTCCGGATAACCTTCACCGGCCTGTCGGTGGTGCGAAGCAGGGGATCGTCGGTTTCCACCACGGTATAGCCACATGCTGGCACCTCCACGCGGGCGGCGGTGCCATCAGGCAGTGAAAAAATTTCCTGCCGTCGATGGCCGAGCGTGTTGGAGACGAGGAGGGGATTCTTGAAGGCGCGGGTGTCGATCAAGCCGTCGAGTGCCCCGAGGGCCGACTCGCGCACGGATTCTCCGAGAAGGCGGACGGTCTCGTAATCGCGCTCGCTGTCCTGATAGACCCAGTGGATGGATGAGCCTGGGATGATGTCATGAAATTGGTTGAGCAGAACGAGTTTCCAAGCGCGGTCCAGAGCGGCGCGATGTGTGTGGGCTCCCTTTTCGCCGAGTCCGGTGACGTCATAAACAGCCCGTCCGGGGTCGGCGGCAGATTCCTTGCGGTCCGGCACCAGCGCAAGACTGACCGCATCAAAAAACTCGGCATCGCGGAGGAGAAATTCCGATTTGCGATTGCCGCGTTTGTTGCGGGCCTGGCTCGTGTAGGTGCCGCGGTGGAGTTCCAGATAAAGTTCACCGACCCAGACGGGAAGGTCGCGCGCGTCAGTCGCCGCTTTTCCAAAAAAGGCGAGAGCCTTTTCCGGCTCCACCTTGGGCAGTCCATTGAAATCACCAAGACGCCGCATCTTTTCGAGCATCTCAATGGTCGGCCCGCCGCCACCGTCGCCAAAACCGTAAACAAGGAGCGAGCGCGTGGCGTGATCATGCTCCTTGAAGTTCCGGACATTGTGGAGGAGTTCCGCCGCCTTGATCTCGGCATTGTAGGTATCCGCCGGGGGGAAGTGAGTAAAAATCCGCGTCCCATCAATGCCCTCCCAAAGGAAGGTGTGATGAGGAAACTTGTTGAACTGACTCCAGGAAATCTTCTGCGTGAGAAAATAGTCCACCCCGGATTTTCTCATGATCTGTGGCAACGACGCTGCATAGCCGAAGACGTCAGGGATCCACACGTCGCGGGTTTCGTAACCGAATTCTTTTTGAAAATACCGCTTGCCGTGCAGAATCTGACGCACGAGCGATTCGCCGGAAGCCAGATTGCAGTCCGTCTCGATCCACATCGAACCCACCGGCTCCCACTGGCCCCGCTGGACGGCTTTTTTGATGCGGGTCCAAATTTCCGGATAATACGCCTTCATCCACGCGTATTGCTGCGCCTGGGAGCAGACGAAGACGTATTCCGGATAGCGATCCATGTAATCCAGCGCGGTGGAAAACGTGCGCGCACATTTGCGGATGCTCTCACGCAGCGGCCAGAGCCAGGCGGTGTCGATATGGGCGTGGCCAACGGCGGAAAGCGTATGCACCGTGTCACCGTTGCGACGGCGCAGAATGTCGCGCAAGGCGATGCGGGCGGGCTTCAAGGTGGCTGGATCGCTTTCCGTGAAGCGGTTGACGGCCTCGTTGAGCGCGGCACGCAACTCCCCCCGGCGTTGCGAGTCCTCCGGCAGGGCCTCCATGGCTTCCGCCGCCACCTTGAAGTCATGGTACAGGTCGAATGCCTCACGGTTGACGCAGGCGATCTCCGCCTGCTCGAGACGATAACGTGGTGCCCCACCGTGGTCGGGAAGATTGAGCCCCTGCGTCTCGCCGGATTCGGTGGTGCCGCCATTGGCAGCCGCCTCGACAAAAAACTCAAACCTTTCGCCACCTCTCGCTTTTGCGGCAATCTCCACCTCACGCCGGTTGGCGTTGACGGCACGAACAGGCTTGCCTCCTTGGAAAATCAGGCCTTCAGCGGTGAATCCCTCGCGGCCGACATTGGTCAACCGCACGCGGGCAACAACCTCCCGCCCCCTCCATTCCCTCGGCACCTCACCGCGAAAGCGGAACCATGCCGTGTCCCAAAGCGCCCCCCACTGACTGCCAACATCAAAACGCTCATACTTTGCCGCAAAAGCCTTCTCTGCCGACACCGGCTCGCCGCCAACCGTCCAAATGGCCACGTCAATGGGAAGCGTCGGGGTGTAAATGAGGGCTTCAATTCGTCGAAGGGCCAAGCGGATGCGACCTTCGGTTAGGGCAGGGTGTTTCAACATGAGCGGGAGAAGTAACATCCGAAGCGATCTCCGAGAAGTCGCTTTTTGAACCCCGCGAAAATTGGGACGAATTTTGAATGGTTTTTGTATGCCTTTCAGAAATTCTCAGGCCGTTCAGCATGGGCACAACCTCTCGTCAGACCTTTGATTCTCCAGCGTGACCGCGCTTCCGATGGAGGAATGAGGACTCGGGCGGTGCCATTGGACTACCTTTCATCACTCATGACGGACGCCATCCCACCAATGCCCATCGCCATTGTCGGCCTGAATTTCGGACGTTTCATTCTTGAGGCTCTGGCGAGGGAACCCGCAAACCGCTTTTTCCGGCTAGCGGCCGTCTGCGACACGGACAGCGATAAATGCACGAACTTTGCCCGAACCTGGGGGGTCAAAGCCTTTTCGTCGCTCGATGCGCTCTTGACCGATCCGGAGATTCCGGCCATTGGCTTGTTCACCGGACCGGAGGGCCGGGCCGACCTGCTCCGGAAGATTCTTATGGCGGGGAAGGACGTCATGACCACGAAGCCCTTCGAACGGAGCCCGACAGCCGCGCAGCGAATTCTGGAGACCGCTCGGGCTCAAGGACGGATCATTCATTTAAATTCACCGGCTCCGCGAGTGACCGGCTATTTGGAAAAAATTCATTCCTGGAGGGAGGACTATGCGCTGGGGCGCCCGATTCATTGCCGAGGCGAAGTGCTGGCGTCCTATCGTGAAGCGGCTGATGGTCGCTGGCTGGATGATCCCGCAGCCTGCCCGGCGGCACCGATCTTCCGATTGGGAATCTACGTCCTCAATGATTTGATTCATCTCTTTGGGCCCGTACGGGATGTGCAGGTGCAGAGCAGTCGCCTCTTTACCGGACGACCCACGGCGGATACCGCCCAACTCGGGATGACCTTTTGCAACGGAGCCTTGGGCTCGATCTTTTCGACATTTTGTGTGGACAGCGGGCAGTACTATGCCAACTCCCTCATCCTGCATTTTGAACGGGGAACGATCCATCGTAACCTCGGACCCTTCGCCTATGGGATGGCCGGTGCCTGTTCACGCCTCCGCCTCATCACCACCGATGGAAAGAACAACACCATCACGGAAGACTGGGAGCAAAACGAAGGTGCCGGAGACTACCAGTGGGAGGAATTTTTTCGGGCCGTCACCACCCGCGACACCTCCAGCATGCCCATCGAGAACACCGTCCATGGTCTCGAAGTGATTGCTGCCATGGCCAGGGCGGAAGTCAGCCATCGGACCGAACCCGTCCAGACGTCATGATTGCCGTCGGACTGCATGGTGCCAATGGCCATCAGATTCACGACCGTCTTGTCGGTCATCCCCTGGCGCGCCTGGCGGCCGTTTCCTGCTTTCCCGAAGCCCGCCTCCCCGAGAACGCGGAGGGCCTCGTGCGCTGCTCCTCCCTGGAGGAACTCCTTTCCCTGCCGGAGATCACCGCCGTCTCGCTCTGCTCCCCCCGCCGTGCGGACCAGGCCCGGGATGCCATTGCGGCCTTGCGCGCGGGCAAGCATGTGCTGGCGGAGAAACCCTGCGCCGCCTCCGAAGCGGACCTGGATGCCATTCTGCAAACCAGCCGCGAAACCGGTCGATTCTTCCATGAAATGGCGGGAACGGCCTTCAGTCAGCCCTATTTTGCGATGCGACAGATCGTGGCCGACGGACGGATCGGGGACGTCATCCAGGTGATCGCGGAAAAGTCCTATCCGTATTATGACGGGCGGCCCCAGGATGAGGCGATGGACGGTGGGCTGATCGGCCAGAATGCCATCCACGCGCTTCGATTCGTCGAACACGTGGCGGGCGTTCCCATCACCTCCATCCAAGCCGTCGAAACCGGTGCCGGCAATCCTGTTTCCGGAGGCGGTCTCGTCATGGCGGCCAGCCTGCTGATGACGCTCGAAAATGGCGGCGTGGCGTCGATTTCCGCAAATTACCTCAATCCCTCCGGCACGGGCGTCTGGAGCTATGAAAGCCTGCGCATCCTCGGATCCGAAGGCATGGTCGAGTCGCTCGCGGGGGGACGACACACCCGCCTGGTCATTGGGGATCGGGGCTGCGGGCCACTCGACGTTTCGGAATCCGGTCCCGACTGGCTGGATCACTTCTTCCAGGAGATTGCGGGCACGGCCGTGTTTCCCCTTCCGTTGGAGCGGGAACTCTCGCCCACCCGGTGGGCGATTCGGGCCAAACACAGCATTGGCATCGGAAGGTCCGTCACTTCATCGAGGGGACAATGATGCCCCGCATGATGATCTTCTGACAGAAGAGAAAGACCAGCAGGGTCGGGATCGACGCAATGACGAATCCCGCCGTCGTGATCCACGGCTGGTCGGCCCACCACTGACTCGCCTGGTACAACCACACGGAGAGCGTCCACATGTCCTTCCTCTGACAGATAATCAACGCCCATTCCCAACTGCTGTAGGCATGCATGAAGGCATTCAGCGCGTTGATGGCCATGATGGGCTTCACCATTGGCAGGGTGACAAACAAAAAGATCTGCCACTCTTTGGCACCGTCAATGGTCGCCGCTTCGAAAAGTTCCTGGGGCAGCGAGTCGTAAAAGCCCTTGAGAATAAAGATGGCCATGCCATTGGCGGCACCGGGCAGAACCAATGCGAAAAAGGTGTTCAGCAGGCCGAGATCGCGCATGAGCAAATACCCCGGAATGGCGCTGACCATGGCGGGGAACGCCGCAGTGGCGAGGCAGAACAAGAGGATCTTGTCCTTGGCCCGAAGGTTGAAGCGGGACAGCGCATACGCCGCAAGGGGGTTGATCGTGAGTGTCGCGCCGACACTCAGAAAAATGAGCCAGAACGTCACCGGAAGGGCGTTGCCCTGACGCACGAGAAAGCGCGCAATGGTGCCGTAGTTTTCCAGAAACGGAGCCCACGAGAAGGCCGATTGGTGCCGTCTCCAGGTTTCCACCCAGGCGTCGGCAAAAGGCGGACGGGCTTCTTCGAGGCACGACAACGTCCATCCATACACGCGGTTCACCTCCTCCACGGAACCGTACCGGGACCGCAGGAAGTCCTGATACGCGGATTCGGAGGACCGCACCCGCCGATCTTCGGCGGGAAGCGACTTCACAAAGTCCATCCACACCTCCCGCTCGCCCGCCGTCGCGTCGGCGGCATTTTCCGGCATTTCGGAGCGCACCGGAAAATCGGCCCAGACGCTCGCCTGCGTCCGGAGCAGGCGGTTCAGCGCGGCGACGGTTTTGTAACGCTCCCGTAAAAAGGTCTCATAACGGCCCTGCATCTCGGGCGAGGCCTCGATGGTGGTGAGTCGCAGGGGATACCTTTCGCGCACAAACAGATCCCAAAGCGGGCGCAGGGCTTCGAATCCCCGGGACGGCAACGGGAAAGGTGTTTGGGACAGGGAGGCGTAGGCCGTACCGGCCAGGCGGTTGTAGGTGGCAACGGTGAAAAACTCGCCCTCCTTCATTCCCAACGTCCTTCGGACGGCATCGCTGGAAAGAAATTCCCGCCAGGACACCGCCATGGGAAACGGCACGACCGGAGACGCCGGAGCCTGATCCCGGGCGAACGTCCGCCACCATTCCTTTTCCTCGGCGGAGGCGGTGCGGGGCAAGGGGTTCAATGCGGCGATCCGCTCCTCGTCCAGCCCCTTGCCGCGCAGAAAAGTCTTCCACCCCGCCGACACCCCCGGCACGCCGAAGCCATGGCGCACCGCGTCGGCCAGCACGAGGAAATCCCGAGATTTGGGATTGTCCTGCGGCGCGAAGGATTGCTGGGCCATCGGACGACGCATTTCTCCTTCGAAACTGATGGCGATTGTGCTCTCGATGGGCATCCGCCATGCCTGGCTGAGAGCCTCCAACGCTCCCTGCTCCCGGGCCGCGCGGGAGGCATCCGGGTGGGTCTGTTCCCACACCCCGGCATAGTGCGCCGTGATGAAGTCCGACGCTTTTTCCCGGGTCAGCGTCACCCGGCAGTCTTCCAGCGGATGGGCGAGGGAAAAATCCGCATAATCGGCGGCCCGAAGGCGGCGGCGGGCGACTTCGTCCGGTGCCGTCTCCAGCAACGGGCGCACCAGTCGGGCGACACCCTCCCCATCCAAGCCGATGGTTCGCCAGGACGTCCAACGGGTCGGGGCCTCGGGAAAATGATACTGCAAGACCTCGTGCCATCCCGGAAAGTCCGCAAGGAATCCCGGAAGGGTTTTCATCAGACGGTCCTCCTCCGACCAGAGCGACTTCGGCAGGATGGAAAACCGATCATAATCATAAGGATTGGTCGTCGAACTGGTGAGGGTGATCAGGAAGGGGATGGCCATCGTCGCGCCGAAGAACGTGAGAGCAGCGGTGATGACCCAAATAAAGATGCGCTGCGACCAACTGCGGCGCCCCATGACGGTGGTGATGGGCATAAGTTTATTCCTTGGTCCGGCGGAACTCCACCCGCTTGAGCATTTGCATTTGCACGAAAGTAAATCCAATCAACGCCGCCCCGACGACCCAGGCCATCGACGTGGCGATGCTGAAACGCAGATTGCCGTAGGCCTCGATCCAGATGCGCATGCCGGCCACCATGGTGGACTCGCCCGGCCCGCCAAAGGTGAGCAGGAAGATGTTTCCCATGTTTTGAAAGGTGGCGATGAACGCCCCGACAAAGTTGATGATGATCAGCGGAATCAAAATGGGGAGTGTGATGTGACGCAGCTTGGTCCAGATCCCGCCGCCATCGATTTCACACGCCTCGTAGGTGTCCTCGGGAACCCCCTTCAAGGCGGCCAGGTAAATAAGGCTCTGGATGCCCGCCGTCGCCCAGGCCGTCGGCAGCACCACGCAGAACATTGCCAGCTTCGGGTCCAACAACCACGACTGCGGCCCGATCGTAATGCCCGGCAGCGCGTCCACCCAGGAAAGAATCTGGTTAAACAAACCGTTCGGCTTGGGATCGTACATCATCTTCCACATCAGCGCGATGACCAGACCGCTCGTGACCTGCGGGAGAAAGAACAGAGTCCGGTAGAAAATCTTCCCGCGCGGCACCTCCGAAAGAGCCACGGCGAGAAGGATGGGCGTCGTGAACGACAACAGCATCGTCATGGCGACGAAGTAAACCGTCGTGCCAAGGTTGCCCCAAAAGCTGCGGTCCAACGCGATGGAAATGAAGTTGTCCAGACCCACCCAGGGACTCTCCCCCGCGATGCGGAAGTCCTGAAACGCCATCACCATGCCCTTCAGCAAAGGGTAATAGCCCCAAAGGCCGATGAGAAAGAGGGCGGGAAACAGCAGGAGCCAGGGAAGAAACGGATTCTTCACCGCGCCCTGGGCCGCCATGCCCCGGGCGTTGAAGAGCGACTTCACCAGCAACACCATCAGCACCGCCACCACCACGACGATCACGCCGAAAATCAGGGTCGCCGGCAGGCGATACCGCGCCAGTTCCGCCGTGCTGCGCGCGAACATCACGCCGTTGTTGGCCTTGAGGGTCACGCGTTTCAACGCCGCAGCGTAGTCGAAGTGTTCTCCGGTCTGCGCCAGGATCAGACTGAGCACCTCCCGGTTGAGCGTGCCGTCCATGGTGTTCCAGAAGCCCAGGTACGGTTCGGTGTGGACCTGGATGATCCCCTCGTCAATCTCGCGATGAACCTCATGCAGGAACGGGGGGACATCCCGCAGAGTGTCGGTGAACCCCAGGCGCTGGAGATCGCGGGGACTCACGAACCGGGACAGACCGCTCACCACCAGGCGCTCGATTTCCTGATCCCGGGCCGCGCCGCTGCACACGGTCTTCAAGACCCGCCAGATTTGCTCGCGATCCTCCGGGCTGCGCTGGCCGACATTCACGCACATGGCGGCAAAATGTTGCTGCACCTGCACGACCCGCGGTTTGTCGGGGGTTTCCGCAGGAAAGGGAAACCAGCTCAGCAACTCGGGATTCAATCCGAGGCGGGCGCCCGTTTCATTGAGGTCGGACACAAACCAGGTCATCATGGCCACGTCTCCGCGGCCGAGCAGTTCCAACGGCGAGGTGTCCCGCGGGCCGCTTTGCGCCCAGGCGACGCCCCGCAGGACCGCCTCCGGCGGAAAGGTGAGTGTCTTCCCCAGATGCTCCACCCGCCCGTCGCGCACCGCTTCTTCCGTCAGGGCAATCTCCTCCCCGGTCGCTGGATCGACAATCCAGGGACTCCAGCGCAGACGGTGCAGAAAGCCTGCCGCACGCAGGGCCGCCGGGGAATCGAACCGGGCGCGGTATTCGGGCGTCACGTCCGCCAGATTCGTCCCGTCCGGGAGCACGAATTGCGTCGCGTCCATCGGAAATTCGTGCGCCTTGCCGGTGTGGGGATCGATCCGCACCTGCACAATGGGCGTGCCCCCGGCCGATTGCACCCAGGGCAGCCAGGTGAAGCCGTAGGGAAGCAAAGCGATGCCGCGCTGGCCTTCATTGAAGCTTCGGCCCGGAACGGCTCTGCCGGGATCGGAGAGCTTCATGGCCCAGGCGTGAAATTCGTCCCAGGTTTTGGGCGGCGCATCCGGGTCCAATCCGGCGTTTCTCGCGAGGTCCGTACGGATCAAGACCCCCATCATCGCACGACCGGGCTGGGGAAGGCCGTACACCTTTCCGTCCACCGTGGCCACTTTGCGCCAGAGTTCCGGGATCTGATTCCAGCCCTCCCAGCGGGCTTCTTCGGGATCAATCTCCCCGTTGCCATTCAGATCATCCCCGATCCACTGATTCAGCGGATAGAGGAAGCCCTGGTGAATGTCGGTGCGCATGACATGAAACCACGAATCCAGAATGTCCGGTGCCGTTTCCCCGGCGATGGCCATAATGAGGGGCGCGCGGCTTCCGCCTCCCGGCAGCTTGAGCCCGCTCCACATCTTCACCCGCAGCGCGGGATCCTCCTCCATGAGTTGGAGGATGTGCCGAAAGCGCCACGGCGCGTTCGGATTGAAAAATTGGTCCACCACCTCCACCGTGCAGGTTTCGGGCTGGTTTTCGTGCTCCGAGGCTGATGCCGACAGCACCAAAAGCAGGGTGCTGAGGAGGAGCAGAGCCGCCTTGAAGCCCATTCGGGGGACGCGTTTGGATGTGGAGAAATCGAACTTCACAGCGTGAGATTCATTGAGGAGGGCGACATGGCGTGACTGTCTCCGGCGGGCCGCACTGTCGCAACGGAAACAAAATGGATACACATCGGATCGCTCCACCTTCGGCACCGCACAAGGCGGTTTCGGAGCGGGAGACCCTACTCCCGGATGGGTTCGATCCGAACGCTGCGAACCGGGTTGAAGCCGCTGTGGGGTTGCCATTCGGTGCGGATTATTTGGTCACCCAGGGTTCGTATTTTTGCCGGAGGGCCTCGGCGGCTTTGTGACGTTCCGTGGACTTGAGGTGTTCCTGATAGGCGGCGAATCCTGTCGGTCCGGGGAATCCGGTGCTGCGAAGATTGGCGTGGTGTGGCCCGCCTTCCCGGATGACCGTCCAAAGGGGATCCACCACATCATGGCCGGTCCGTGCCATCTTCTGCATCTGGCTGTCGTGCCAGCGGGAGAGTCGCCATTGGCCCTCCCGGCAGAGGTTGGGATGTTGCGTCGCCACGTCGTGTTGTTCCTGCGGATCCATGTCCAGGTCGAAAAGCATCTCCTGCGGGAAGAGGTGGAATCCGTCATGATAGGTGCGCATGTAGAGCCAGTGGTCCCAGCGCACCGAGCGCTGGCAGACATGGGCGCACTGGCTGAGGACGACTTCGTCACGGCCGATGTCCTCGCCGGTGGTGAGGGCGGGGGCGAACGAGGCCCCGTCCCAAAGGGGTTGGTGGTTGCCGCCCAGCAGGTCCATGAGAGTGGGGGCGAGGTCCAGACTGTAGTGCAGCCTGGTGTTGCGGGTGCCCTGGCAGCCGCCCGGGTACTTGATGATCAGAGGCACGCGGCATGTGGCTTCGTCGGCGGTGGCGTGTTCGGCGTAGATGCCCAGCTCCCCCAGATTCTCGCCATGGTCGGCGGAAACGATGATCATGGTTTCGTCATAGACGCCGGTGGCTTTGAGGTGGGTCACGATCTTTGCGATTTGATCGTCCACGTAACGCACTCCGGTGTCATACCCATCGATCAGGCGCCGGAGGGAGGCGCGATCGGTCACGGCACCGGGCTGCCTGGGGTATAGCGAATCTTCGACTGCGTCATACATGCCGACTTCGTGGGCGCTGTGCGGGCCCACGGATTGGCGGTGCCGTGCGATCACATCGTCATCCTCCAGCCAGCCCGGCAGGAGATCATTCGCGAAGGGGTTCCCGTAGGCGGCGGGAACCCGGTACGGCGTGTGGGGATCCCAGTAGTTGATGTGCAGATACCAATGGTCGTCTGCGGCATGGTCCCGGAGCCATTGGTCCACCACGGGCTGCACGACTTCGGCCGATTCCATCCCCCCCAGGCCGGTGTTATGGATTTCGTTGAATCCGGCATAAAAATGCCAGGCCGCATGGCGTTGTCCGAACGGACTGATCATCGCGGTATGGTGGCCCAACCGCTGCAACTGCCGGGCGAGGCCCTGGTCGTCAAAACGGTCCCGAAAGGCACGGGCGGGCCCTTCCACCTTGGGTTGTCCCGCCGTTCCGCCATGGCCGACCACACCGGTCTGAATCCCAAATCGTCCAGAATAAAAAGCCGTCCGCGATGGCAGGCAGGGCGCGTCCGGAGTGTAGCACCGATCAAACACGACCCCCTCCCGCGCGACAGCGTCGATGGTCGGACTGGTGTTGCGGTGGTAGCCGTAGCAGCCGAGATGGTCCGGGCGCAGCGAATCGATATCAATGTAGAGAATCTTCACGGTGGGGCTGATTAAGAGATCATTGGGTTTTGGAGGCTGGGTCACACCGTGGTTTCCGGGTTCTCAGGCTTCCCATGGCCAGCGATTGATGGGAGAGAGCCGCACAAGATGTCGAGGACAGCTTATAATGTCTCACCGCGTGGTTGGCGACGATTCATACAGATATTATTCAATGTCAGGCGGCGAATAAGTGTTTCCCGCCACATGTTGCCTTCCTGCCATGAAATCCTTGTTCTGCCGAACCGTCCCCAATAAACCGGACGTCCTTGTTGGTGCGCGGTGGAAACAAACGACCACGCAAACACAACAAATCGGCGTCCGGGCCGACCGCCCTCCAGGGCGTGCGCATCTCACCTTCCTGATTCCAGTCGTTTCAAATCCGGGAAATACGACCGGAGATAGCCCCGGTCCAACGCAGCCAAGCGGTCCGCTTGGCCGGATGCATGTGCGGCGATCAGGAAATCCGGCAGCATGTATTCGCGGGGGCCGTTGCCTTTCCGATAACGAAGAAAGGTTTGCCCTGCCAGCCATGCGGATTCCGGTAAAATCGCGTCGTAGACGATTCTCAACACATCAAAGCGCTTCATAGCTTCTGCGGCGGTTGTGAAGCCCAGAGAGCATTCTGAAAAGACCACAGGACACACCAACAGCATTCCGTCGTCCGCTGCGCGGCTGAGTCCGTCGCGCCAATATTCCCACCCCTCTTGTCGGCGAAGGATGAGCAGCAAAACCGAGGAATCCACCGCCGTTCTCATCGCTTTGTTGCGGAGGGCAATTCCACCGGGCCGCGCAGATCCTCCATCACTTCCTCCATCGTCATCCCTGGCCACGGGTCTTTCCAACCTTTGCCGAATTCTTCCCACGCCCCTGGGGGAATCACCCGCACGGCTTTGAGAAAAGGGGTCGTTTCATCAAAATTCAGCATATCGCCCGGTTTGAGAGCGAGACGTTTCCGGATTTTCAACGGAATCGTAATCTGTCCTTTGCTTGTAAGTGTCGCCTTCATTTCTCAAAAGTAAGATATTTAAGTAAGGACGTCAATGGGGGGCGCGCGGCTCGCGCGCCGTCGAATCTCGCGCGGCGTGGAATCCGGCCGCAATGTGAATTCATAATGTATCATTTTTCCGATTCCGATTTCGGGTTAGGGTGGGGGTGCGATCCAAACATTCCCCGATCCCCTATGACGCACTCCCCTCCCTCCATCGGCAGCCGACGCGGCTTCACGCTTAATGAATTGCTGGCGGTTGTGGCGATTATGTCGCTCGTGACAAGTTTTTCCGTTGGAAGTATTTCTTCGCTTTCGGCCGGTCGGGACCTGAACCATTCGGTTGAGGTGCTCACCCGCAGCGCGATGGTGGCCCGGCAGACGGCCATGGCCGGAGGCCATCCGGTGGCACTGGTTGTTTCTACCGCCGGGGAGCGGGCGGCCATCACATGGCTCGAAGCCCGTACGGACAGCGACGGTCAGAGGGAGTGGAGTGCTGCGGGGAGGTGGGAGAAGCTCCCCAAACAGATCGGGCTTGGCGTGTTTCCACGGGGTGGCTCGGATTCCTTTTATTCCGTCTCCGAATCGGAGGCCGGTGGTGCCCTGGAGGGAGAACTCCCCGTGCGGCTGGACGGAGCAGCGGTGACCGAGTATTCGTACATTGTCTTTCGTCCGGATGGGAGTGTGGATGCTCCCGCACAGGCCCCGAGTCTCACCTTGAAGCATTTAAGCAAAGCGAATTTAAAAGATGCATACATCATCCTGGTTCAGGAGAACTCCGGACGCTGCAAGGTTATCGAACCCTGAGCGGCCCGGCACCGGGACGTCCCGCGTCGCCGGCTGGGGGTTCTCCCTGGTGGAGGTCACGATGGCGCTTGGCATCTTTGCCTTCGCGATACTGAGCGTCCTTGGGCTGCTCAGCGTTGCGCTCAATACGTCCAAGGAAACGCAGATCGATTCGTCCCTGACCCGAATGGCACTAACTTAAGGGCTCTTTAGGACGATTTTCAACACCCACTTTTCGATGGGGCAG
>JACSRU010000140.1 GCA_014879575.1 Chthoniobacterales bacterium
AGATGTGTATAAGAGACCGGCATAACGGCGGACTTTTCGCGGATTTTTTTTGTGAGGCTTGTAATGAGTCGGCGCAGGTAGATTCGGTTGCCAGGTTTTTTGTCCAGGGCCTGCACGGTGGCCTTGAGGTCGAGCGGTGCGGAGACGGTTGCGGCGGCGAGAATCGTTCCTGGTGGGGGGGCTTCCCCAAGATATTTAAGAACAAGGTTGCCACCGATGCTGAGGCCGACCAATGCGATGGGGCGCCTGCCCGCACGGGCAACGACGGCGGCAAGGTCATCGCTTGCGCCGCTGTGGTAGGATCGGCGCAGGCGGTTGAGTTCCCCGCTGCATCCGCGGTAGTTCCAGGAAAGAACATCCCACCCGTGGGATCGAAAACTGGCGGCCAGACGAAGAATGCCCGGATCTCGCGAGTTGCCCTCGAGCCCCGCACAGAGGATGACCAGCCGCTCGCGTCCGGACTCCAGCCAGTCCAAGTCCAGAAAGTCCCCGTCCGGCATCTCCATTCGTTCCCGGCGAAAATCAAATGCCGGACGAACTCGTGTCAGTGCCGGCAGGATGGTTTGGACATGGCAATTCGACAAATACCAGGGAGGACGGAATGAAGAGGCAATGACGGGCACGACACGTGACTTAACGCAGGAAGCACGCGCCGGGTCGCGCAAAAAAGATCTGGATGTCGTGGCATTTGTCCTCCGTGTTCCCGGACAATCCGTGCGTCGGGGTTTCTGGGAAGTCTGGCGGGAGGGGTTTGGCGGATTGACGGTGTGGGGAATTCCGCAAAGAATTCCCCTCATTATGCGCGCCACCCGTCCCGAATGAAAAAACCAAACGCGGGCAAGGAACTCTACCAACAACTCCGGCGGCTTCCCTGGCAGACACTCTGGGATCAGGAGGTGCCAAGGTTTGACAGGGCTGGGGCGGCGGAGCGGGAGCGCCGGGTGGCCGTGGTCCGCGCCGTCGGCGTGGTCTTTTCGGAATCCGGCCCCAGCGAACAGGGCGATGCGGTGCGCGGTTGGCTGCGCGGGTTGCTTGCGGATCCGGTCGAAAAGGTGCGCCGCTACGCGATGAACGCCTTGCCGAAGGTGGGCTCCGGACGACATGAGGAATCCGGTTTGCTGGCCCTCCTGGACAAAACAAAAAGTGAGCGGGAAAAGAAATTTCTCGCCGGTGCCCTCGATAAAATTGGAAGCGAGCAAACGCTCGGGGCGGCCGTCCGTCTCCCGCAGGGAACCGAGCAGAAGGTGCGCGCCGCAATGGTGCGAAACGCGGGTCCCGGAAGTCTCAGGATGGACCGCATCGTGGAGGATTTTGAGGGCCTTGAAATCTGCCTGCGTGGGCGCCGTGGGTTGGAAGAACTTGTGAAGGAAGAGGTGCTGACCGCGGGAGCATCAAAGTTCCGATGTCTCTCCCAGACTGGCGGGTTGAACGTGATCGCCCCTGTGGCACCCTTTTCGCTTTCCGATCTCTACCGGCTGCGGTGTTTTGGGACGGCCGGATTTTTTCTTGGGACAACCTGCCCGGGTGCGGAGGCCGGGGTGATTGCCGGCCCGCTTGCCCGCAGTCTGTTTCAAACGCTCACGGAGGGGCCGGCGCGCTACCGGCTGGATTTTGTTTCCAAAGGTCACCAGCGGGCCGCTGTGCGAAACCTCGCAAACCGGGTGTATGCGCTGTGTCCGGAGATCCTCAATGATCCGCGTCAGGCCCTCTGGGCGGTGGACATTCACTCCACGGAGTTCGGGGAAAGGGTGGAATTGCGTCCGCGTTTGGTGCCGGATCCCCGGTTTTCCTACCGCCGACAATACCTCCCGGCAGCCTCTCATCCGCCCTTGGCGGCAGCCATGGCCCGACTGGCGGGCGTGATGGAGGATGAGGTCGTCTGGGATCCCTTTTGCGGATCCGGCGTCGAGCTGATCGAATGCGCATTGAGGGGAGGGGTGCGCACGCTGCTCGGAACCGATCTCAGCGCGGAGGCCCTTGGATCGGCCAGGTGCAATTATGCCGCTGCCGGAGTGCCAGTCGCTGAAGCCCGGTTCGTCTGTTGCGACTTTCGAAACCATGCCTCCGTGGAGGGATTGGAACCTGGACGTGTCAGCCTGGTTATCACGAATCCCCCGCTCGGCATGCGGGTTCCGATCCCCGACCTTCGGCACCTCATCGCCGACCTTTTCTCCGCTGCCGCCACGGTTCTCCGGCCCGGTGGACGCCTGGTCTTCATCAATCCGCTTCGCCAGGACTCGCCCCATCCCTTGCTCCGCATGGAATCGCGGCGACTGGTGGACATGTCCGGATTCGATTGTCGGATGGAAGTGTATCGGAAGATTGAGTCTCCACGAACCGGCACGCCTGGGAGAACGGGCGCGTGAAAATCCTCTCGCCGTGGAAGGCGGCATCGGTTTTGTTTGTCTGCCGATGAGCCGTCCGGTTGTTGCCAGCTATTGCACCACGTTCTTGAAACGCGAGATGCGCCATATCCACCGCCAGGTCAGCGGCCTGAGGGAGGTGGACACGTTCGTGGTCACCCGCTCGCGTGAAAACCGGGAGGATTATCCGTTTGACGATGTCGAAATCCTCCCCCGCCCGAGAATTTTTTTTCTGCTGCGGTTCTACAAAAAGTATCTCGCCGGCGAGGAGGCGCTCTTTTACCGGGGCGAATCCCGGCAACTCGCCGCGTTGTTTGCCCGGCGGAATCCGGATTTGCTCCACGTCTATTTTGGTCACACCGGGGTCCACCTGCTTCCCTTTCTCCGAACATGGGCGACCCCCTCGCTGGTCTCCTTCCACGGCATGGACATCATGCCCCGCACGGAAGAGCCGGGGTATCTCGACCGCTTGCGCGAGCTTTTGCAGGTGCTGCCGATGGTGCTGGCGAGGAGCGAATCTCTGGCCGCCCGGTTGGTCGGGCTCGGGTGTGATCCCGCAAAAATCCGCATCAATCGCACGGGAATCCCGCTGGAAACCTATCCGTTTGTGGAAAGATCCGTGCCGTCGGATGGAGCCTGGCACTTCATTCAGGCATCGCGCCTGATCGAAAAAAAGGGTCTGAACAACACCCTGGAAGCCTTTGCCGTCTTTGAAAAATCCCATCCCGGATCGCGTCTGACGATTGCCGGCGATGGTCCCCTGCTGGAACCGCTCCGCCAGTTGGCTGCCGGGCTGGGTATTGGGGGCAAGGTGACCTTCGCCGGATTTCAGTCCCAGGAGGAACTCGCCCGACTTTACGCGTCCGCGCACGTTTTTATCCATCCGAGTCGTGTGACACAAAAACAGGACCAGGAAGGGGTGCCAAACTCGATGCTGGAAGCCATGGCGACCGGCCTTCCGGTTGTGGCCACCCAACATGGGGGGATTCCCGAGGCGGTAACCGATGGACAGGATGGCCTCCTGACCCCGGAAAACGACTCCGCCGCACTCGCAGGCTCGCTGGAGCGGATGACCAGCGCCCCGGATCGCTTCCGGGCATTCGGAGTCCAAGCCGCCCAATCGGTGCGCGAAAAATATGAGCACTCGGCGGCAATCCGCAGCCTGGAAGGATTCTACAGGGAGCTGATTGACCAAAAAAAGTTGTGAATAACTTGCGAAGAAGGTTCGTCCGCCCCTTGGAATTATTCACACCGCGATTGTGAATGGCACCCGAACACCTGGCAGAACGAAATGAAACTCAGCGAAATCCAACTTGCCCTTGAGAGGTGTGAAACCCAGCCCACCCGGAGTCTGGGCCAGAATTTCCTGCATGATCAAAATCTTGCGCGATGGATCGTCGGCGCGCTGCACATCCAGCCCGGCGATCACGTCATCGAAATCGGCCCGGGACTCGGCTCGTTGACCGAACACCTCGCCGCACACGACATCCGACTGACCCTGATCGAAAAGGACGCGCGGTTCCTCCCGCATCTTGAGGAAAAATTCCAAAATGCCCGGACAGAAATCCTTTGCCTCGACGCGTTGGACTACGACTTGAGGCAAGCCTGGGGGAAAGGCCCCGTGAAGATCATCGGGAACCTGCCGTATTACGTCTCGACGCCGCTCATCGCAAAATTCACATCCGCCCTCTCGCCCGCATCCCGCCTTGTTCTCACGCTGCAGCTCGAGCTCGCACAACGTCTGAACGCAACCCCCAAAACCCGGGAATACGGCGCCCTGACGGTCTGCGTGAACCGCCGCTGGAAGGCCTCGCATCTCCGCAAACTTCCCGCCTCGGTATTTTTCCCGGCACCAAGGGTGGACTCGGCGGTCATCGCGCTGGATCGGCGACCGGTTTCCGATGTGCGTCCGCTGGACGAGTTGCTCTTCGACGCCCTGGTGCGGAGAGGGTTCTCGGAACGCCGCAAACAACTTCGCAATCTTTTGCCGGAGTTGAAGCCCGTCTGGAGCGCGCTCATTGCGGAGTTGAAGGTTCCGGAAACCGTGCGGGCGGAGGAATTGTCTCTGGCCCAGTGGGAGATGCTCACCCGTTTTGCCCGTCCGGGCGGGGCGCAAAGCGGTGGGGAGATGTTTGATGTCGTGGACGAGAATGACCGGGTGTTGCGGGCCGAAGCCCGTGAAACCGTGCATGTGAATAACTTCCTGCACCGGGCGGTCCACATCCTGATCTTCAACCGCCAGGGGGATCTGCTCCTCCAGCGCCGTTCGATCTGGAAAGACCGCAATCCCGGGCTCTGGGACTCGTCCGCCGCCGGACATGTGGACAGTGGGGAGGACTATCTGGAAGCCGCCAGGCGGGAACTTCACGAAGAGCTGGGAGTCGAAATCCCCTGCCTCGAACCCCTCGGAAAACTTGTCCCATGTGAGCAAACCGGCTGGGAATTTATCGAAGTTTACCGGGGCACCCACGAGGGGCCATTCCACCCGGCTCCGATGGAGGTTGAGGTGGCGGCATTTTTCCGCAGGGACGTTGTGCGGGCATGGACAACGGGTTCGCCCGGAGACTTCAGCCCGGTTTTCCTTCTCTGCCTGGACTTGCTTTGAGGGGGACGTCGTTCGTCCGCCCGAGGCGGGTCTTTGGTTGGCAAAAGGGATTTGTTTCGCTAGCTTTTTCCCAAGTCCATGAGCGCGACAGACTCGCCACTCCAGCAACTTCCCCTTGTCTTCACGGCACCGGGATCTCCTGTCCATGATCTGGTGGCGCCCACTCACGACGAGGCGGCGGACGAAATGTCGCGCACCCTCTGGCGTGATTTTTGCAAGGATCTGCTCCCGCGCCTGGAGTCGCTTGCGCAAGGAAATCCCAGCCGCAACGAACTCACCGGCGAACTCCACTCCCTGCGCGGCAACAGCTCACAGTTCGGGTTTTTTCTCCTCGAAATCTTCCTCTTTGCCTGGGAAAAAAAGGAACCTGATCCCGTGGGAGCCACCTTCAAATATCTGCCGACCTCCCTGATGATCGCCCGTCTTTCCATCGAAGCAATCGAACGGGACTTCCCGCACTTGAAGTCCGCGCGCGGATGAATCAGGCGGGGGTCATGGGAGATTGGGTGTCGAAAGAAGAGGCTCCCCTGGGCGTGTGTCCCCCCGGCCAATCAAAACCCCGCATGGTGCCAGAAGCCAAGACGGTAAGGTAAAATCATGGACTACCTGACATTTGTTTGGTCGTTTCTGCTCGGTCTTTCCGGCCTCGTCTGCCTGATCCCCAACCGAAGAACCACACGCAAGGGGTGGTCGGCACTTGGTGCCTGCCTGATTTTTTCGGCCCTCCTCCGCAGTTGGCAGTTTCTCTGGTGCGGTGCCGCAGTGCCCGCCAAGGTGGAATGGATTCCGCCTCTCTTGCTCACGCTCGCAAGCTTCTTCGCTGTCGTGGCGGCCAGGGGGTTTTTGACGAAAATGATCCCGCGCGCCTGGCTTGTCGTGCCTGTGGGAATCGCCGTGGGATGCCTGGTGGACGGGAGGATGGACTCCTTTATCGAACGCGCCCAATGGATCCTCTGGGCACCCTCCCTTTTGTTCGCGGCCTTGTCGATTTACCGGCTGTCGCGAAGCAAATCCGGCGAGGCTCGCGCCGCAGGCGGTCTGCTCGCTTTCGGCCTTGTCATCCTGGCTTTTCTCAAGCCCATGCCCACGGTGTATTCCCCGACCAGCCATGTCCGGGATGAAACCCTCCGCGCGTTGCTGATGAGTTCCCAACTGCTGCCCGCACTCATCACGACCATTGCCTGCTCGTTCCTGCTTGCCGGTGTCTGGATTACCTACCGACTGAGCAGGATGTCCACCATTCCCACCTTCGAGCAGCAGAAAGGCCTCCGGCGGGGCTGGATTTTCGGTGTGCTGGTCAGCGGAGTGCTCGTGGCGGGATGGCCGGTCACCGATCACATCAGTGAGGTTATGGATAAAAGCTGGCGCGAGCAGCTTGTGCAGGAAACCCGACTGGCGGCGGCATCCATTTTTCCCCATTGGATCGCCGAATTGACCGGCACCCCCCAGGATCTTCACACCTCCGGTCATATCACGATCAAGGATCGGCTGGAAATCATGGCCCAAACCGGATCCCGATACCGTCTCGCCAGCCTCACCGGCATGAAGGAGGGGAAGGTCATCTTTCTCGCGGACTCCAAACCTGACGGATCCCGCGATGAATCCATCGCGGGGGATCTCTATCTCGACTCCTTCAAGGAACTGGTCCGGGCCTTTCATGTCCCCCACTCGTTTGCCGTCGGTCCCGAAACCAATCGGGAGGGAACCTGGGTCAGTGGATTTACTCCGGTCCTCGACAGCCAATGGGAGGGATTTCCCGTCTTCCTCAGATTGGATCTGGATGCCCGGACCTGGCAGAAGGAACTCTCCCGGATTCGGCAGGCAAGGATGCTGGCGATTTTTGTCTTTGTGCTTTTTGTCGTGGGATCTTTTGCCGTCAACTATGTGGCACTGGAAGCCAATGCCCTTCAGGAGGCTTCCGAGGACCGCCTGCGGGTTTCCCTCCAGGGTGCCGAACTGGCCGCGTGGGAAATGGATGGGCCTTCGCTCACCCTCGCGCTGGACAGTGCCTGGCGCAACCTGACCGGAGCGAAGGACTCCCCTGAACAGCTGGACTTCGATTCCTTCCTCGCTTTGGTCCACCCGAAAGATCGGGAGATCGCACGCAGCGGATTTCTGAGCCCTCCTGGGGAACAAGCCGGGACCGTGGAATGCGAATTTCGGATTCAAAAAAACGACGGGACCTGGATCTGGGTTTTGAACCGTGGGAAAGTGGTAAGCCAGGGGGGGAATCAGAGGGTCGCCGGATTGTTTCTGGACATTTCCGCCCGCAAAAAAATTGAAACCGAACTTTCCCGGCAACAGGAAGAATCCAAGCGTCTGGCTCTCGTGGCGGAAAAGACCACAAACGCGGTCATCATCGCGTCCGCAAACGGGCTGATCGAGTGGGTGAATGCCGGCTTTACGAGACTTACCGGATTCACCTTGCAGGAAGTCGTCGGGAAAAGACCCGGAAGATTCCTGCAAGGAGAACTCACAAACGCCCAGACAACCCAGCGAATGAGAACGGCCGTTTCCGCGCGGGAGGGATTCAGCGAAACCGTGATCAATTACACCAAGGATCGCCAGCCGTATTGGGTCTCGATCGAGTGCCAACCCCTCCTCAACGAGCAGGGGGAGCTCACCGGCTTTATGGCGATCGAAGCGGATGTCACCCGCAGGATCGAGGCGGAAACCGCCCTCGAAGAACAGAGGATGCGCCTGCAAAAAATCAATGAATGCCTGCCCGGACTCGGGGATCATTACGAAAACAATCTCAGGGAACTGGCCTCGCTGGCCGCAAACGTTCTCCAGGCCGACCGCGTCATTTACCTGAGGAATGAGGAAGGCCGCATTATAACCAAGGCCGTCTCCCTCGCGCCGGAGGACAAAACGCGCATCCCGCCAGTGGAGGAAAATCCCGACAGCCTGGGCGCGGAGGTGATCAACGGAAGCGGACATTTTGTCTATGTGAAAAATTTGTCTGTCAGCGGCCGCAATCCTGACGATTTTCTGGTGGCCGGATTTTCCACGTTTCTTGGCATGGGAGTTGACATGGAGGGCGTCACGATCGGATCCCTCTGCATCCTGTTCCGCAAGACCTTCCACCTCACACCGGATCTGAAGGATTGTCTGTCCATCATTGCCCAAGCTGTGGGCCGCGAGGAACTCCTGCAGAAAAATCGCCAGAAACTGGATGCGCTGGCCACCCGCGAAGCCGCCGAGCGCAGCCGTTTTTCAACACTCTTGCTGAACATGGATGACGCCGTTCTGGTGGAGGATTCCCGGAGAGTCATCACGTTTTCCAACCAATCCCTGGGAAAAATGTTCGATCTTTCGGCCCGAAAAATCGAAGGCCTCGCCTGTCCGATTCTTGTCGGGGAAATGGCACCCCTTTTTGTGGAACCCAGTCGGTTTCTGGACGCGATCGAGACGGTGATTTCCACGGGAAAGGCGTCTCTGGATCTGGTTCTCGAGGCCACCGACGGACGGCACCTTTCCCTCAGCTTCATCCCAATCCGGGACGGAGACATCCTCTACGGCCATCTGTGGCACTTTCGGGACACCACCCGTCAAAAGCGAAACCAAATTCTCCTGGAGTCCGTCGCGGCTGTCGGACAATCCGTCCTTCGCACGCCCCTGAATTCCCCGGAAGCCTGGACGGATCTTGCGACAGCCCTCGGCACGAAGATCGGAGTCGATCAGGTGCAGGTTTACCACTTTACCGAAAAATCCCGATCCTCCCAACCCTCCCTGGTCTCCGTGTGGACTCGGACGGGCATCAACGTCTCGCGGGACTTGGAACGAATTTGGAGTGCCGAAAAAACCTCCCCCCGGAGTCTGGACTGGTTGTCGGAACTCTCCAAGGGCCACTGTGTGGTGGAGACATCCCCCCCCGCTGGACAGAATTCCCAATGCCTGACCCTGCTGTTGCTCCCATTGCTTGTGGAGGGCGCGCTTTGGGGCACCGTGGCCCTGCAACACTGCACGATTCCGTATTCCTGGCATGAGGAGGAAATTGCGCTGCTCGCCACGGCCGCCAGCCTCATCAGCTCGCGCATGGATCTGCAAAGATCCGAAGAGGCTCTCATTGCCGCCAAGGAAACTGCTGATGCCGCCAACCGGGCAAAAAGCACATTCCTCGCCACGATGAGCCACGAGATTCGCACTCCGCTCAATGCCGTCATCGGAATGTCCTCCCTTCTCCTGGAAACAAAATTGGACCCCGTGCAGCGGGATTACGCCTCCACCGTCACCACGTCGGCGGGGACCCTGCTGGATCTCATCAACGATGTGCTCGACTATTCCAAGATCGAGTCGGGACGCATCGAGATCGAACATGCGCCTTTCGTTCTGGCGGATGTGATACTCGAACCCCTGGAGATCCTTTCGCGTCTGGCGGCGGACAAAAACATCACATTGTCCTGCATTCAGGATCCGATGCTCCCGCGCATCGTTCTCGGTGACCGCACCCGCCTGAAGCAAGTCCTCCTCAACCTCCTCTCCAACGCTGTCAAATTCACCGAAACGGGAGTCGTTTCTGTGCAGGTGGAGCCAGAAAAAGACCTTCCGGGTTCCCTGCGATTTCTCGTGAGCGATACGGGAATTGGGATGTCTGAAGACGTTCAGAGTCTGATCTTCCAACCCTTCATGCAGGCGGATTCTTCGATCACAAGACGCTTCGGCGGCACCGGGCTCGGATTGCCGATCAGCAAGCGTCTCGTTGAGTTAATGAAAGGCTCCATCGAGGTGAAAAGCGCTCCCGGAAAGGGCTCCACGTTCACCTTTGCGATTCCTCTCGCCTCCGGCGATCACCCCGCGGAAAAACCGCCCGGACTCCTTGTTGACCCCCTCCCGTCTGCCCTGGCCACCGGGGAGCGGACGAGAAACGCCCACGCGCCGGAAGCCAGTCGGTTCCGGGTTCTCGTGGCTGAGGACAATCTCACAAACCAAAAAGTCATCAGCCTGATGCTTCAACGCCTCGGCATCCAAACGACCGTTGTCTCCAATGGCCTCCTGGCACTCGAAGCGGTGAAGAAGGAACCCTATGACCTGATTTTCATGGATGTCCAGATGGCCGTGATGGATGGCATCGCCGCCACCCAAGCCATCCGCACCCATTTTGGCGATGGCTTCCGCCCGACAATCATCGCTCTGACAGCAAACGCCTTCAAGGAGGACCGCGAAGCCTGCCTCGCGGCCGGCATGGATGGTTATCTGGCCAAACCGATCACCTTGGAACGCCTGAAAGAAGTGGTTGACGAAACCCGCAAACAGGCTCATCCGGAAACAGGCCACTGACGCTCAACGTCGGCAAGCAGGTGCTGTCCCGCCCTAAGACCATTACAGAACTTCCTGTTCCCCTATCCACGCAACTGGACGCGGGGAAAAGCGGGGAAAATTTTACCCATTGCACGGGCTTGGGAAGCCCTTTTGCAGTTGACAGGATTCCTGCGGAACCGAAGTCTGACGGGCCATGCGATTGATGGTTTGCCCCAGAAAAAAAGTCCCGGATTTTGTCGAGGCGCCGGTGACTCATTTTGTGAGTTTGATCGATCCGGATGAGGTCAACACGTTTCTGCAGCCGCCGCATCACACGCGCCAGCGGCTTCAGTTGGTGTTTCACGATCTGGATGACATCGAGATGACGCTCCCGCGTTACGCAAAATATTCCGCCCCCACCGAGAGCCATGTTCTCTCGCTCGTTGATTTTGGCAAACAGATGGCGCCCTTGGATGACTGGGGGCTGCTGACGCATTGCGAAGCCGGAATCAGCAGATCCACGGCCGCCGCGATCACTCTTCTCGTCTCCGCGGGCTATGCGCCGCAGGTGGCGTTTGGTCTGGTCAGGAAGGCCTGCCCGCAGATGCTGCCGAACCGTCGGATTCTGCGCATTGCGGATACGTTGCTGGGAACAGGCGGCAAGCTCCACAACATGGCGCAGACCTACCGGCACAAGGCGTTCCTGCGGGCCGGATACGAGGATCCAACCAATGTGCTCCTTCGGGAGGCGACCGCCGCCAGGCCGACTTCCCGAAAGAACGTCTTGGATCGGCTTTTCGCCTTTCTCAGGCCGGGCTGGAGAAACCGCGTAGGCACAGGAGCAAAGATGCGGGGCATTGACCTGCAGCAGACCGCCCGCGACAGGCGTGCCGCCGGAAAACAAACAACCTCCTCTTGACGGCGGGACCACGTCTCCTCCCGAGGAAGCCGTTCGGCGCGCGATTTTCTCCAGGGATTTTTATGGTTTTGCGGGGACGAAAAAATCATCGTATTTTCTCCTGCGGGTCGTGCGTCCCATGATCTTTGTGTCCGTGCCATGAATCTTCCGAACAAACTCACCGTCTCACGTCTGTGGCTGACCGCACTCTTCGTGCTCTGCTTCGTGCTCCCCTTCCCCGGACGTCACACCGTGGCCCTTTTTGTCTTCCTCGCCGCCTCCCTCACCGACTACTTCGACGGCGTCATTGCCAGGAAAAGAGGCCTGCTCACCGATTTTGGAAAATTGATGGATCCGTTGGCGGATAAAATCCTCACCGCTTCCGCCTTCATCAGCCTCTGTGCGACCGGGGACTTCCCCGCTTGGGCGGTCATTGTGATCATCAGCCGCGAGTTTCTTATCACCGGTCTGCGTTCCCTGGCCGCCTCCAAGGGAGTCGTGATGCCGGCGGAGCGCTTCGGAAAACACAAGACCGTCTGGCAGATGATCACGATCCTTTATTTCCTGCTTCTGCTCTCACTCGAGGAATGGTCTTCCGCCGCCTGGGGCGATCTGGCCTGGCGAGTGGGGCGGTTCGCGCTTATCCCGGTGACAGTGATTCTGACCGTTTACTCAGGCCTCATCTATCTCTGGAAGAATCGCTCACTCATCGAGACGGATTGAGCCCTGCGGGAACAAATCCCAGTCGCCGGTGCCAACCACCGACTTCCAGTGTCTGGCGGGACCGGGTTTTCTGGAGACGTTGCTTTTCTTGTCAGCAAGTTTGGGAACCGATAGTGATCGGGGGCATTGATGACCATGAACTCGCTGTTTTTGATTGCCGGCAACGGGGATTACCCACGCCTTGTGGTGGAATCCGCCCGGGTGGCCGGGGTGCGGCGGGTGGTCATGGCTTCTTTCGAGGGGGAAACCCTGCCGACTTCGGAGGCTCTCGCGGATGAAGTCTGCCGGATGAAGGTCGGGCAACTTGGCAAGTTGCTTGAAGCGGCCAAAAAATCGGGTGCCACACAGGCCATTATGGCCGGCCAGATTGCGCCCGGGAACCTTTTTGCGCTGCGCCCGGATTTCCGGGCACTCATGATTCTGGCGCGCTTGAAGGAACGCAATGCGGAAACGCTTTTTGGTGCCGTGGCCACCGAACTGGCCGCTGTCGGCATCGAATTGCTCCCGGCGACGACATTCCTCGAAAACCACCTCGCCACCAAGGGACACCTCGCCGGTCCCCGATTAAAGGCCCGCCATGTCGCGGATCTGGAATTCGGATTTCAGATCGCCAAGGCATCCAGCCGGATGGATATCGGCCAGACTGTCGTTGTCAAAAATGGCACCGTGCTGGCGGTCGAAGCGTTTGAGGGCACGGACGAAGCCATCCGGCGGGGCGGCAAACTCGGACGCAAGGGAGCCCTTGTCATCAAGGTCTCCAAACCCGGCCAGGACATGCGGTTCGATGTTCCGATTGTGGGACCACGGACGCTGGAGATCGCGACGGAGGCCCGGATTTTGGCCATCGGTGTCGAGGCGGGAGCCACCCTCCTGCTGGATCGGGAAAAAGTTGCGGCGGACGCACGGGACCGCGCCATTGCGCTTTACGGATTATGACAAAAATTAAAACGGGCGTCGTGGGGGTCGGCCACATGGGGATCAACCATGCCAGGATTTACAGCGAGATCGAAGGGGCCGCGCTGGCGGCGGTTTACGACTCCAATGGCTCCACCGCGCGCTCCGTCGCGGAAAAATTCCAGACCAAGGCCACCAGCTCCCTGGAGGAATTTGCCTCGCTCGTGGATGCGGCGACCATCTGCACACCCACCGTCACGCACCATGAAATCGGCCGCTTTCTTCTCGCAAAAGGCAAGCACCTCCTCATTGAGAAACCGATCGCCGACACCCCCGCACACGCAAGGGAACTCTCCGAACTCGCCGCGCAAAATCGCTGCGTCCTCCAGGTCGGCCATATCGAGCGCTTCAATCCGGTGCTTCACGCGCTGGAAGCCCAATTGCAAAACCCGAGGTTCCTCGAAGTCACCCGGCTCTCCCCCTATCCCAACCGCAGCACGGATATCGGCGTCGTCCTCGATCTGATGATCCATGATATTGAAATCATCCTGCACCTCGTCCGCTCCCCGATCAAAGGCATTGATCCGGTGGGGATTTCCGTTCTCGGCCGCGGGGAAGACATTGCCAATGTCCGCTTCCGCTTTGAAAATGGATGCGTCGCCAATCTCACGGCCAGCCGCATCAGCCAGGAACGCGTCCGAAAAATCCGGGTCTTTCAGGAAAACGCCTACCTCTCGCTCGATTACAAAAACCAGTCCGGATACCTCCTGCGTCTTGCCCGCGATGACGAGAAGGAGAGTTCCGGCATCGGGAAGCTCATCGGCCTTGCGACGGACTCCAAAATTGTCACCGATTTCAGCGGGCACCGCATTGTCCGGGAACCGGTCGAGGTGCAAAAAGGTGAGCCGTTGCGCATCGAACTCGAGTCCTTTGTCCAGTGCGCCCGCAGCGGTCTCAAGCCCCGCGTGACCGGTCAGGCTGCCACCGATGCGCTGGACATTGCCTTGGAAATCACCCGACGGATCGAGGAGGCCGATCCGAGGAAGCAGCCGGGAAATCCGTGAGAAATTTGTGGTTCGTTGCCGGGGAGGCCAGCGGGGACGCCAGGGCGGCGGAGTTGATGCACGCCCTGCGGACGCAACAACCGGAACTCCGCTTTCTGGGTGCAGGCGGACCGGTCATGCAGAAGCTTGCGGATCAACCCTTCGACAACTGGACGGACCAAGCCGCGGTCCTCGGGCTTTGGGATGTGCTCCGACACTACGGGTATTTCAAAAGAAAATTCCGTCAAATGCTCCGGGACATCGAAACCGCAAAACCGGCGGCTGTCGTCCTTGTGGATTATCCGGGCTTCAACCTGAGACTCGCAAAAGCCCTGCGAAAATCCGGCTACGCAGGAAAAATCCTCTACTACATCAGCCCGCAAGTCTGGGCCTGGAATCGTCGCCGCATCCCGGCCATGGCGAAGATCCTCGACCTGATGATCTGCGTTTTTCCCTTCGAGGCGCCGATGTATGAGGCGAGCGGACTGCACACCGTGTTTGTCGGGCACCCCCTCCTGGAGGCTCTCGAGCGCAAGAAATCCCCCGCCCCCCGCGAGGCCGGGCTCGTCGGGTTTTTCCCCGGAAGCCGGGAACGCGAGGTCCGGAGAATCTTTCCGGTCATGGTGGCGGCGGCGAAAATCATCCGCCGGGAGTTTCCAGAAGCCCGCTTCGAAGCGGCGGCCGCCAGCGAGGCCCATGCGAACCGGATGCAGGCCATGACGGACGAGATCCCGGTGCGCCACGGAACCGCCCATGCGCTCATGCAGCGGGCGTCTGCGGGGGTGGTATGCTCCGGGACCGCCACCCTCGAAGCCGCCTTCTTCGGTCTCCCCTACTGCCTGGTTTACAAGATCGCCTGGCTGACTTTTGAAGTTGGAAAACGTGTCGTGGATGTGGATGCGCTCGGCATCATCAATATCCTGAACAACTACCGGAAAAATCCGCCGCCCGATCCCCGCCTTCCCGCCAAAGGTGCCCCCCATGTCGTCCGGGAATTCCTCCAGAAGGACGCAACGCCGGATTCCGTGGCAAACGAGGTGCTGCGCCTCCTCCGGGACGACGCGGCCCGCCAATCCCTGTCTCGGGAACTGCTGGAAATCACCTCGGGGCTGGCCGCTCATGGTGCCTCCCAGCGCGCCGCCACCGCGCTCCTCGAAGCACTGGGCGCGCCTGTCATATCTTCCGATTCGGACCCGGTGGGCTCCCCAGAGGAAAGGAATTCGTAGCTCCAGCCTTCTGGCTACGCTCCGAGTTGCTTCTGCACCTCGGCACTCAAAGTCCGTCCCTCGATGCGCCCCGCCGCCTTTCGGTTGACGATTTCTCCTCCCGCTTTCGCCATTGCAATGGTTGGAGGGCCCAACTACACTGACCCCAATGAAAGCTCTCTCCATTGCCACCGCCCTCGTTCTCTCCGCCGCCTCCCTCTTCGCCAAACCCGGCTGGAGCGAGGACTATGCCGCCAGCCTTGCCAAGGCCAAGGCCGACAACAAACTCGTGCTCCTCGACTTCACCGGGTCCGATTGGTGCGGATGGTGCATAAAAATCGACAACGAGATTTTCTCCAAACCCGAGTTCCAAGCCTACGCAAAGGATAACCTCGAATTGGTCGAACTCGATTTCCCGCGCGGAAAAACCCTGCCCGACAAGGTGAAGGCCCAAAATGAGAAGCTCGCCCAGGAATTTGGCATCCAAGGCTTCCCCACCATCATTGTCCTGAATTCGAAGGGCAAGCCCGTCGGCAAGCTCGGCTACATGCCCGGTGGCCCGGAGGCCTTCATTGCCGAGCTGGAGAAGCTGAAAAACAAGTAGGACGGAAAAACTCCGGAAAAGGGATTGACTGGTTTTCTGAATGGGTTAATTTCCCCGGCTCCACAGCTCTGATTCTATGAAACGCACCTACCAGCCTTCCAAACGCACGCGCAAACAACAGTTTGGGTTCCGCGCACGCATGGCGACCAAGGCCGGTCGCGCAATCTTGAGCCGTCGCCGCCAGCGGGGACGCAAGCGTCTGCTGCCAAAGGGCGTCGAAATTCACTTTGCCCGCCACACCGAAGCCTGAGCAAAAGAGGCTGGGATTTCCCCGGGGGGCCCGCCTTCGGGAAGGTCGGGAATTTTCCCTGGTCCGTGAAAATGGCCGGGTGGCCCAGGGACGGCTCCTCCGGGTGGCTTTTTTCCTTCATCCGGATCGGGTGGACGCAAAAACCGGATTTATCACATCCAAGCGCGTGGGGGGAGCCGTCGTGAGAAATCGGGTGCGCCGCAGGTTGCGGGAAGCGATTCGTCTGACCCGCGCGCATTTTCCTTCCGGCAGTCGCATCGTGGTGATCGCAAAACCTGCCGCTGCGACGGCTTCCTTTGAAGAATTGCAACGAGAATGGTTGCTTCTTGCCGGTCGGCTTTCTATTTTTTCGCCTCTTCCATGACTTCGCTGCTCGTCATCCTCATTCGCATTTACCAGTTGACACTCTCGCCCGCTCTCCGGGCCCTGTGCGGACCGGGTTGCGGATGCCGCTTCGAGCCGAGCTGCTCGGAATACTTCCTCCAAGCCCTGCGCAGGCATGGGCTTCTCAAAGGGGTCTGTCTGGGGATTTCCCGGATCTCGCGTTGTCATCCGTGGGGCGGATGCGGGTATGACCCTGTGCCCACCGCATTCAAATCTTCGAACTAATGGACCGTAAAGCCTGGATCGCAATCTCACTCTCCGTCGTCGGCCTTTTTGCCTGGCAATGGTATGTCGGTGCCTACCTCACACCGCCCAAGCAACCGTCAGCCGCCGCCGTCCCCTCGGCGACTCCCGGCGCACCCGAAGCCGATGCGAAACCCGCAGCCGCTCCGTCCGCCTCTCCTGTCTCAACAGCATCCGGCGCGCCGCCGAATCCTGTCAGCGCTCCGGTGATGACCGCACGGGCGGAAAGTCTCCCCGCCGGGAAGGCCGAGTTTGTCTTCAACAACGACGCCGGCGGCATCGAGCAGGTGATCCTCCTGCTGCACCTGGGAGAAAACCAGCAGAGCGTTTCCCTCAACCGTGATCGTGGGATGCCCATCGGCGCACTGGGATTTCAACCCGGAGAGGTCACCGGAGGATTTGAAATGACCACCGACCGCGCAAAACGCGAGGTGACCTTTTCCAAATCTGCGGCGGACGGTCTGCAAATCACGAAGCGCTTTACCCTGCCTCCGGATTCCGAAAACATCCGTCTCTATACCGTGAATCTCGAGGTGAGTTTCCGGAACTCCGGGACAACGGAGCTTCAGGTTCCGCCGTTTTATATCAGCACAGGCGGTGCCGCGCCAATCCACCAGAGTGATTTGCCGATGTATACGCGCTTCGACTGGTCCGCCGGCAGCAAGATGACGACCATTGATGTCAATTGGTTCTCTCCAAGCACGATTCCGATCCTCGGCATTCAGACACGGGGCGAGCGTCCGCTCTACCTCGAAAGCAAGGCAAATGTCCAGTGGGCGGCGGTCACCAGCCAGTATTTTTGCACGATCGTCACGACAAAAGATCCGGCCTCTTCCGTGTGGGCCAGACGGTTTGACACAAAAAAGCAGAATAACACTCCGGTCTTCGGCATCCAGGGCGCCATCGGCCAAGGCGGGTTCTCCGTGCCTCCAGGCTCAACCGTGACCAAAACGTTCGAAATCTACGCCGGCCCGAAGGAACTCACCCTTCTCCGCAAAATCGGCGGCAACCAGGATGCCGTGTTGAATTTCGGCATGTTCGGATTCATCAGCGAATTTTTGCTCTGGGCGATGAATACCCTCCACGGATGGTTCGGCAACTATGCGGCTTCCATCATTGTCCTGACGCTGCTCATCAAGACCGGACTCTGGCCGATCCAGAACAAGGCCACCAACGAGATGCGGAAGATGTCGCTCCTGGCGCCCAAGATGACGGAGCTGAAGGAGAAATATAAGGACGACCCGCAGAAAATGAACGAGGAGACGATGAAGCTCTATCGGGAATACGGGGTCAATCCCTTCAGCGGATGCCTTCCGATGCTCATCCAGATTCCGATTTTCTTCGGATTTTATTCCATGCTCGGCACGGCTATCGAGCTGCGGAATAGCTCGTTTTTCTGGATTCATGACCTCTCCCAGCCGGACACGATCGGTCACATCCTTGGGTTTCCGATCAACCTGCTGCCGATCATCATGTCGTTTACGATGGTCTGGCAGATGATCATCACGCCGAAATCCGGGGACGCCGCCCAGCAACGGATCCTCTACTTCATGCCGATCATCTTTTTGATCTTCGCCTACAATTATGCAAGCGGCCTCTCGCTTTATTGGACAACCCAGAATATTTTTTCTATCGTCCAGCTCTACCTGACCCGAAACAAGCCGCTGCCCACGCTGGAAAAGAAAAGTGTGATCGCCAAGCGGGAAGCCGCAAAAAATTCCAAAAAGAAGCGCCCATGAACCAGACGCCCGTTGAAGTTCTCGATACGATCCTCGGATACCTCGGCTTTGTTGTCGAGATTGAGGAACAGGAACGCGACGGACACGCGGTGCTGCAGATCCTCACTCACGAGCCCGAGCGGCTGATCGGCCACCACGATGTCATCCTCGACGACCTGCAGTATCTGGTCAACCGGGTGCTTGGGGCGCAAAATCCTCCGGCTCCCCGCGTCACGGTCGATGTCGAACACCACCGCGCGATGCGCGATGACCACCTCGTGGAAAAAGTTCTCCACCTCGCTCAGGCGGTCCGCTCCACCGGACGCCCGATCCAGACCGAACCCCTCAACTCCTATGATCGAAGGATTGTCCACAACGCCTTCAAGGACGACCCGGAAATCTGCACCTGGAGCCCGCCGGATGATGCCCGCGTCAAGCGCGTGACGATCCGCCTCCGGAAAAAATAAGCTTTCTCTCTTATCCCAGCTCTGCGAGGCCCTCGAGGGCGATTTGCGACCACGTTTCCAGCGTGTCCCGCCGGGCGAGAAGTTCCTCCCGCGTCGCAAAGCCGAGTTCGGCGATGGCTTTTTCTCCGGCCCGGACCTCCGGACTTTCCAGCTCGACAACATGCACAATCCCGAGGTGAACCTTTCCGACCTCGGTGGAATCATCATTGAGCAACGCCACGGCCCGCTCGGTCAGGGGGCCGGAGATTTGGAGTTCCTCGCGGATTTCCCGCTGCACGGCATGATGGTAGGCGGACTGGTCAAAGGAAAACAGACTCTCGTCCGTGTCGTTGATGTGCCCGCCGATTCCAATGGAGCCTTTTGCAACCAGACGTTTCTCGCCGCTCTTTGCGCCGCGCGTGTAGTGCAGGATTTTTCCCGCGTGCCGGAAGATCACATACGGGATCAGTTGCTTGAGCGAGGGATCTTCCTCGGCGGCGGAACGGGCTACAAAAAAATTATTCTCCTTCAGAAGGAAGCTCCGTAGGTAGCGATCCACCTCCAGGCAGAGCCCCTGGAAACTTCCCAACTCATCGAAGTGGGTTCTCCGAACCACCAAAATTTGTTCTTCTGCTTTGGCCATAGAGCCGCAAACTCTGCACGGGGATTGGGCGGGATCAAGAAAAACCCTTCCGGTGAGGCGGGGATTTGATGTTTTTCCGCCTGTGGGAGCAGATTCCCCGAAGCCCGGCCCTTCGACTCCGCGCCGGGAGGGTCATTGCATTGGGGGGCTGCGGGCGATGCCGAGGGAGTCCCTATTCCAGATCCTCGGAGGTGACGCTTTGCTGGGGGCGCGAGGCGAGGAGATTGGCCTGCGCAATGACCCGTTCCGGGGATTCGTCGAACCGGTAACCGTGACAGTTCGGACAGGTGACCACCCGTGTGGTGACGATGGACTCACAGCCTTCACACACCTTGAAATTTTGCGGGGCTTCGATGATTTTCCTGGCCCGGGCGGCGCGGTCTTTCAGGTGGTCGGAAGGTTTCATGTCGGGCAGGGGATCTTATAAAATGTTGTTTTACTGCAGGACGCCGAGGGATCTCAACTTCCCGTTTTCCAGGGCAAAGATTTCGCGACTCACCGGATAATTGGAACCCAGGTAGCCGGCGATGATAAATTCCGCCATTCTTTCAAACGCCTGGTCCTGCCGGGAAAAGACGAGAATTTGATTTCGGTTGGGCATGGCCACGAGCAGGTCGGGTCCGAGGGTGTCCGCAAATTTTTCCGCAAAGCCGGGCGCGAGCACGCAGGAGGCGGTCAGCGGGTTGGGGGATTCGAGCGACGCGTATTGGATCACGCCGTTTTTATCCCTGATGAAATCCGGCTTGAGCGTGGCAAAGAGGTCCGCAAGCGTCCGGGATGCCTCGGCTTGGATCGTCTTCATGGCCAGATCCAGGGTCCGTTCGTGTCCGTCCTCGAGTCCGAAGATTTCCCCATCGCGAATCCTCACCAGCGCGAGAATGGTGCGTTCCGAACCCTCCACTTTTTTCCGGACTTTGTAATCCATGAACGAGGGTTCAACCATCCAGGCCCATTTGGTTTCGGTGTCGGCGAGCACGGCGGCCACGAGCAGAAAAAGGCATATCGCGGATTTGAGTTTTGCGGGAGCTCTGTTATGGATGCGGGGTGATTGCATTTCTCGAAGGAGTTCTCGCGGAAGCACTGCCGACACAGATCGTCGTCAACGTCCAGGGGGTTGGCTATCAGATCCTGATCCCTGTATCAAGTTATGAACGGCTCCCGCAGCCGGGGGCTCCGGTAAAAATCCTCACGCATCTTGCGGTTCGCGAGGATGCGCATGTGTTGTATGGATTTCTTACGTCCGGAGAGCGCGATTTGTTCCGGCTCCTTCTCCATCATGTGACCGGGGTGGGGCCGAAGATTGCGCTGGCCGTTCTGAGCGGGCTTCCCGCCGAGATGTTCAAGGCGGCTGTTGTCGCGGGCGACATTGCGGCCATCTCCAAAATCAGCGGGGTTGGGAAAAAAACGGCGGAACGGATCGTTCTCGAATTGAAGGACAAGGTGGGCGTCGCTGCGGAGTGGGAGGCATCGAGTGCAAAGAATGCCCCCAGTGAAGCGGATGTCCGGATGCATGACGCGGTTCTCGCCCTCATTTCGCTTGGCTACAAGCAGGTGGAGGCCCACAAGGCGGTCCGGCGGGTTCTGGACCTTTCGGAGTCCGTGCCGACGGCCGAAGAGTTGACCCGCCAGGCGCTCAAGATCCTGACATGAGGGCGGAGGAGACCGTTCGCGCCGTCCATGCGGCCTTGCCGGCAGACGGCTTGTTCCATGAAAAGGAGTGGCGGATTTCCCCGCGTCCGTTTCCGGTGGAACCGGAACTGGGTGAGGAAATCGAGAAGCTGGGCTACCGCCTGGTGCTCTTCCTTCGCGCGTGCGAGCAACTCTACCGGCTCAGCGTCAAGGGGCGCCAGCCAGCCTGGGTCGCGGAACTCCTGGACCGCGGCAAACCGCCCGCTCTTGTCGAATACCAACGCGAACACGGAATCGCCGGCGACATCCCCAGGGTGATCCGTCCGGATCTCGTGCTCACAAGCACGGGATTTACGATTGCTGAAATTGACAGCGTGCCCGGCGGGATCGGGCTGACGGCCTGGTTGAACCGAACCTATTCCTCCCTGGGGTGCCAGGTGCTCGGAGGCGCGAATGGCATGCTGGAAGGCTTCTCCACCATCCTCCCCGGCGGAGACATTGTGGTGTCCGAGGAGGCTTCCACCTACCGCCCGGAAATGGCATGGTTGGCGGATGTGCTGAATGCGGACTTCGCCTCGAAGGGGCATTGGCGCCTGCTGGATGCCGCTCCGCGTAAGGACTGGCAAAACCGGATCTATCGGTTCTTTGAACTGTTCGACCTCCCAAATGTGCCGGCGGCTCCCGAAATCCTTCAGGCCGTTTCTGAACGAAAAATTTCCATCACCCCGCCCATCAAGCCCGCCCTCGAGGAAAAACTTTGGTTCGCCCTTTTCTGGTTGAAGCCCCTGGAGGAATTTTGGCGTCGTGAGCTTGGGGAACGCGCACAGGCCGCGCTCCGGAAGGTCATCCCCTACACATGGCTCCTCGATCCGGAGCCGCTCCCGAGACACGCCGTCCTCCCTCGCCTGGAGGCCCACACCTGGGATGAGGTGGCGCGCTTCAGTCAAAAAAAGCGCCATTTCATTCTCAAAATCAGCGGATTTTCCGAGCACGCCTGGGGATCACGCGGGGTGTCTGTCGCCTCGGATCTCCCGCAGAAAGACTGGCAGGCGGAGTTGGAGGATGCCCTCCGGGACTTCACGCACCGGCCCCACATCCTCCAGGACTTCCATCCCGGACGGCTTGTGGAGGAAACCTACTGGCTCCCCGGTCTCGCGGAATTGCGCCCAATGCGCGGACGGGTGAGGCTTTGTCCGTATTATTTCATCGGGGAAAATTCGGTCGCCTGCGGGGGGGCTCTCGCGACCATTTGTCCGGACGATAAAAAGCTGCTGCACGGGATGCGGGATGCGATTCTCGCCCCGGCAGGACCCGGCGCATGACAATCTTCCGCTCGCGCATCGTTCATCCGGTCTCCTCTCCCCCCATCGAAAATGGGATGGTTGGCATCGAGAACGGGAAGATTGCTTTCGTGGGGAAATGGGACGGTTGCGAGGCCGACGACCTTGGCGAGGTCGTTCTGATGCCGGGGCTCATCAATGCCCATTGCCACCTGGACTACACGGTCATGCGCGGCGCGATATTTTCCCGCGCGAGTTTCACCCAGTGGGTGCGTCGGCTCAACGAACTCAAGCGCATTCTCAGCGATGCCGATTACTTGGAGTCCATCCGGTCCGGCTTTCAGGAACTGCTCCGACAGGGAACGACCAGTGTTTTTAACGTGGAATCCTTTCCCGGCCTGCTGTCCCACATGCCATCTCCGCCGATTCGGACCTGGTGGTTCCCGGAAGTGATGGATGTGCGGAAGCGCACCCCTGCGGAGGATGTCGTGGAAGAGGCACTCGGACGTTTTGATGAACGATCAGGATGGCCCGGGGGCTTCGGCCTCTCCCCGCATGCCCCCTACACCACGTCGCCGGATCTCTACCGCCGGGCAAAGGCGTGCAGCGAAAAATTCCGTCTGCCGTTCATGACCCATCTTGCGGAGTCGGATGAGGAATTCGCCATGTTCCGCCACGCCCGCGGCCCCCTGTATGAATTCCTGAAAAGCCTCGGACGAAGGATGTCCGACACCGGAAGCCGCAGTCCGGTGGCCCACCTTCTCGCTGCGGAGGCGTTGCCGGACGGCGCCCTCCTCACACACATGAATTTTTTGGAGGAAGACGACTGGACGCTTCTGCGGGAAAAAAATTTTTCGATCGTCCACTGTCCGTGTTGCCATGAGTATTTCGAGCGGGCACCGTTTCCCATGGAGCGGTTTCTCCGCGAGGGATTCAACCTCTGTCTCGGCACCGACAGCCTCGCCAGCAACCGCTCGCTGAACATGTTTGCCGAAATGCGGTGCGCTGCCCGCCGCCACCCGGATGTCACGCCGGAAACCTTCCTCAAAATGGTCACGCTTCACCCGGCAAAGGCGATCGGCCTTGGGGGAAAGCTGGGAGAAATTTCCGCCGGTGCCGCCGCCGACTTGATCGCCCTCCCCCACGCCGGCTCCCTGAAAAATCTTCCGGAAGCCATCCTGAATCACCGCGGCCAGTTGGACTGGACCTTGGTCGCAGGAAAAAGAATCCGCCCGGAGCAGAATCCGGGGATCACAGCATCTTGATCGTCAGCGGAAACTGGTAGGTTTCGCCATGACTCGCCTTGATGGTTCCCACAATCAGGAAAACGAACCAGGCGACGCCGAGGGCGACGGGAAGGATCATGGGGATCACGAGACACGAGGCCGAGAAGCCGAATGTGACCGCGACAACCATCCAGATGGTCCAGGAAATCTGAAAATTGAGAACATTGCGTCCCGCCGCATCAATCGCCGGACTGTCCGGTTTCTTCACGAGCCAGATGACGAGCGGGCCGAGGATGTGTCCGACGGTTGGAAGGACGAATTCCGCCAACGCGCTGAGGTGCAGGAAGACGATCCATTGTTGTTCACTGAGTCCGCCCGGAGCGGGTGGCAGCGGTGGCGGGGGAGGAGGG
>JACSRU010000023.1 GCA_014879575.1 Chthoniobacterales bacterium
GTCCCTCCAACGCACGGCGTGATTTCCGGAGGGGCGACTCGGCCCCCACCCCCAGCGCGAAGCGCCACTCCTCCTGGAGGGATGACCTCCGTGTCGTCCGCCTCGCCCCGTGCCATCCCCGCCCACCGCCCACGGACCAGACGGAGCTGGTCCCTCCAGGGCACGGCGTGATTCCGGAGGGGCGACTTTTCGGTCACCAAAGATCCTGATTCGTCATTGCGAAACCCAGGGGTTCCGAGCGATCAGAGCCACCTGGGTCGGCGATTTTCTTGCAAGGAACAGAGCCCGGCTCAGACACTGCGGCGGCGGCGCAGGAAGAGCACGACCATCATGCCCGCGCCTGCGAGCAACAGGGCTCTGGGTTCCGGAATGACAACCAACTGGAGGCTGCCCTCCTGGAAGTAGGCGGAGCGTCCGCCACCGATATCTTGGGCGTTTGCAAGGCCAAAGTTGTCCAGGTTGGTTTCGTCCAAAGTGCCGGTGAGCAGGGTGTAGGTGCCGTCCCCCACGGAGCTCCAGTCAATGACGGCACCGTTGAGACGCAGATTGTCCACACCGAAACCGGTATTCGCGAAGCTGATGGTTCCGGCCGCCATCGTCGAAGTAAGGCTTTCCAAATCCAGAAACGAACCCCCGTTGAAGACAATGTTGCCGACCGTGCCAGTGCCCAGGCTTCCGGCGTCCACGTTGCCGATGGTGGCTCCGCTGGCGAGTGTCACATTTCCTCCGAGCGTTCCGCTCACATACAGCTTGCCTCCATTGACGGCCACGGCTCCGTTGGCCGCAGAACTGTCGCCGCTAATCAACAGCGTGCCGGCAGTCACAGTGGTAACCCCGGTGTAGGTGTTGGCTCCGGAGAGAATCTGGGTTCCGGCGTTGTTCTTCTCCACGTTCAGCGTATTGCCCGTACCCCCATTGCGCAGCACTCCGCCATACGTGCTCGACCCGGACGCATTGTTGAGGCGAAGCGTCCCCGACACCACATTCCCGCTGGTGTTGGCGTTCACTTCCACCACCCCATTGCTGCCCACGGAACTCAGGGAGCCCACCTCAAGCACGCCGGTCTGATCCACTGCGGAAGCACTCCGCTGGCGAACCTGCACGGTCCCGCTGCTGGTAAAGCCCAGGTCGCCGCTGATTGTCCCCGTCCCGGATGCGGTCCCCCCCACAAGAAAATGTGTCACTCCCCCGGAAACTTCCATGGACCCAATCGTCAAGGCGTTTAACTGTTGCGAGGCCCCCGACGTGGACCCAAAAGTCAAGCTCCCCGAGGAAACAACTACTTTACCAACGCTCAAATTCAATAGATGCGCGGCACCCGTTTGTCGGAATTCGAGACCTTGTGTGCCGCCTTTTGAGAGAGTTCCGGAAATCGTCATTGTCAGCGTCCCTCCCGTATCCGTGCGTTGAAACCGGCGCAGTGCCGTCGGATCGGAGGTGAAATTTTCAACGGTCGTATTCGCATTGATCCGCATCGTCCCATTCCCTGAGTTGAAATTCACGCTGTCCGACGATCCCGGCGGCCCACTTGGCGACCAATTTGCTGCCGTGCCATACTCGAAAGTGCCATTCAGCCACGTATATGTCGTCGCATGGACGGCAGACAATCCGCCTGCCCACACGGCACACGTCGCGCCGAGGATCAAGGCCTTCCGAAACAATGGGGAAAAGAAGAGAGTTTTCATTGGAGGTTTTTGAGGTTCGAACAAAGTATTATTCACTTTTCTTGCATTTGCAAGGAATTTTTTCATTTCAGATCATCTTTTTTTATCGGACCAAAAAAGGAACCGGCGATCCCGCCGCGCTTCCGCACTTCCCCTGGAGGCCGCAGGCCTGTTGACTGGCCTCGTCCGGTCCGGCTCCCATGGGTCCGGTCCGCACCGGGGAGGGAGATTCTAAAAAATATCCGGGTGTTATTTTTAATTTTCTGCAATGTTTTCTCATCACGTCCTGTCCACTTGTCCCCACCGCAACGCGTCAACGCACCGCGGTCCAAAGGGGAAACAGGGGCGCGGGAATATTTTTACTGGCATGTTTTTGCATTTCGTGCATTTTTCGTGAAATGAAATCTCCGACGTTTCTCCAATTGCCAAAGGCCCGCCACGGGGCCGTGAGTGCCCTGTCCCTGATCCTGACACTCCTGCCGGTGCGGGCGGATCTTCTGTCCCAGGGGGCGTTTGAGACCTGGAGCGAGAACACGCCTGCGGGGTGGACAAAGCGCACCCAGCAGACATGCGAGCGCGGGAGTGGACCCGATGGGGCGGCAAGTTTGAAGGTGATCAACACAGCCGCCGTGCCGGGGAAGAGCGGGGAGATCGTTCAGGAGGTCGTGGTGAAGCCCAACACCGAGTATGTTTTGGAAGGTCAGGTGCGCTCCGACATTCCCGGGGGGGCGGCCATCCAGGTGAAGCGGCTTCTGGAGGGAAGGGAGGCGGAACGGATCAGCTCCGCGAAGTCCCCAACCAGCGACTGGAGTCCGGCCACGGTAAGATTCAACAGTGGCGCGTCGCAGTCCGTGCTGGTTTTGCTGCGCTGGAGGCAGGAGGCGGAGGATGTGGGGAAGGCGGCGGAATTTGCCAGGCTCCGCCTGGAGGAATACGTCTGGAAGGCACCGGACTTCGAGGAAGTGCCGCCGCATGCGGTCGCGACCTACAACTGTCTGGGTCTGTATTGGAAGCCGAAGGGTGGCAGTCCGCAGAACCCGGTCACGGTGCATTACCGCAAGAAAGGCGGGGGGGAGTGGAGGGAGGCACTGCCGCTCTGGTTCGACGCCACGGAGCACGCCGGCGAGGCGCTGGCGCACAGCTACGAATACCGTGGCAGCATCGTGGGCCTGGAGCCCGGCACGGCGTATGAGGTCAAGCTGGCCCTGCAAGGGGGCCCGGAGAAAATCCTCGAAGCCACCACGCGCTCGGACGCCTTTAAGATCGCCCGCCGGGTCAGTCTCCCCAATCCCGGGGCACTCACGCACACGATCAGTGAGGGCGGATCGGCGGAGGAGGGCTATGTCCTTTACGAGCCGTCCGACTCCACCGAGGCCTGGGATGGCGGCGGCACGGCACCCCAAAATCTGAAGGTCACCGCCTCCCATGTCATCCTGAAGGGGTTCACCCTCAAGAACGCCGCCGCGCACGGAATCCTGCTGGGTGAGGTGCGGGATGTGGTCATTGACGGTTGCGACATCAGCGGCTGGGGCGAGACCCGGCCGGACGGACAGGCCAAGGATTTGGACGCCGCCATTTTCGCAAGTTCCCCGAATCTGGAACGCATCACGATTCAGAACTGCCACTTGCACCATCCCCGGAGCGACAGCAATTCGTGGGCCGAAGAACGTCCCGGCACCAAAAGCACCCATCCCGCCGGCCCCCAGGGCATCGTCTTCCGGAATGGCAAAGGCGGACACGTCATCCGCTTCAACCGCATCACGTCCGACCTCGATCACATGTTCAACGACTCCATGGGAGACACGAACAACTTCAGCTACGGAGGGTTTCCCGTATGCGACAGCGACATCCACGACAACCTGATCACACACTGTTGGGACGACGGCATGGAGATCGAAGGGGCGGACATGAACGTGCGCGTCTGGAACAATTACATCGACACGACCTACGGAGCCATCGGTGCCGCCTCCCCCAGCCTGGGCCCGCTCTACCTTTTCCGCAATGTGTATGCCGTCTCCCGCAAGCACTCCGGCACGGCGGACAATGACTTTCGCGGACATTATCTCGTGAAGCTGGGAAACGAACGCTCCGAGTGGACCAAGGGGCGGATGTATATCTTCCACAACACCACCCTGCAGCCCCCGCCGTTTCCCGGTGCCTCCACGGCCTCCAGCGGCGCGCAATCCGGCATCGTCTTCACCTCGCCAAAGAAACTTCAGGAAAACATCGTCACCCGCAACAACCTCCTCCAAATGCGCACGCCGGCGGATTGGGCGATTCGCGACACCCAGCGGACCCCGAGCAATGATTTCGATTATGACATGTTCGACGGTCAGACGATGTTTCGGGACGGCTCGCAGGCGCACGGGGTGAAGGCGTCGCCCACCTTTCGGCGCACCGCCGACGGACGACTGGCCCTTGTTCCCGGAACTCCCGGACATGACGCCGGCGTACGCCTGCCGAATTTCAATGACGGATTCGCCGGCCAGGCGCCGGATCTTGGCGCGGTGGAAACCGACGGAACGGATTCCAAGCCGGTCACGTGGCCGAACTTCCCCGAGCCGCACGGCATGGCCACCTCCGTACCTCCACCCGCATCCGCCGAAAAACCTGCCTCCCCGTAGGAATGACTTTAGACTGGACAACGTATGGCATCGACACCATACTTTGAACAGCATGAAAATCACACTCAACGTGGACGGCCCGTTGCTCAAGCGGGTCATGGCGGCGATAGGCACAACGAACAAGACGCGGGCGATCGAGCATGTCCTGAGGGAAGCCGACCGCAGGACAAAGCTCCAGACCTTGGCAGCGGAAGGCCTGGGGATGACTCCTGAGGAGTTGGGAGCGATGTTCGATCCGTCCTACGACCTCATGGCCGCGCGGCACACCGAGGGGGCGGGCTTGTATAAAGCCGGAAAACGAAAATGAAGCCGCTGATGGTGGACAGCAGTTATTGGATCGGGTTGGCGCGACAGAAGAGGGATCCGATGTCCTTCCTGACCGCCGCCTCCCATGGGAGGGATCTGGCGATCTGCGGAGTGGTCCGCTGCGAGGTCGCTCGTGGAATCCGACAAAAGTCGGCATTGAACCGGCTGCAGAAATTCTGGGACGTGATGGTTTATGTCCCAACGGACAACGCGCTCTGGAACGAAGTGGAAACCTTGCTCTGGCGGTTGGACCGTTCCGGCGTCCAGATCCCGCTGTCCGACGCCGTCATCGCGTGCTGCGCCCAACGAATCGGGGCAGCCGTTCTGACATTCGACCAACACTTCCGCGAAATCCCCGGCCTGCCGGTGATTTCGGATCCGAACGTGATTTGATTCAGAGTCGAATCGTTGGGTGATCCTCTTCGATCACCCTCCACCGGTTCATCATGCCTGCGCGTCTGACGGAAGCCCCCAAATCCGCATGCAAGCAGGCCGAATGGATTTCGTGATCTTCGATGTAGTGTAGATATCCGCAGCTTGCGGGAACACCGATGGTTTCAGCCGCGCAGGTCGGATTGAGATTTCTACGTGCGGTTCGGGGTTGGGGCTGGTCAAAGGTTAAGGGGTCAGGCATGACATATTAACATTATCTTGATGTGTGATCGG
>JACSRU010000077.1 GCA_014879575.1 Chthoniobacterales bacterium
TCGCGGGGTGGAGCAGCCCGGTAGCTCGTCAGGCTCATAACCTGAAGGTCGTAGGTTCAAATCCTACCCCCGCAACCACTTTCAAAACCCGTAGAAGCAGACAAATACAGCTTCTACGGGTTTTTTTGTGATTTTTTCTGCCCCTCGGATTCCCTTGCCGTCTGGCGGGTTTCCTTGCCGTTTTTGGTTAGAAACTGGTTAAACGGGTTTGCTCCTCGCCGAGTCCCGAACACCCCTTGATTTTCTACCCTCGCGGAAGGACATTCACCCCATGAAGATTTTCTTCCGAAGGGAGGTGAACGGCTCCCCATAAAAAAACTGCCCAGCGGGGAAACCCCACCGGGCAGCGAAAAATTGACTAACGCGAGTCAACGTCCTCGACACACGTATTCTCGCTCAGGCCGAACCAGATTTCAACTGGTTCTTTCCGCTGCTTCTCGCTGGCCAGCCTCGAGCCATGCCATGCCAACGAACACACGGCGAGAAATCGAATTCACCACCGGCGGGATCGGCCCCGACATCGTCATGCTCAACCCGTGGGGGTGGACGCAGATCAAGCGGCTTCTTGACGAGGTTACACCCTTGACTACTGAGAGGAAATCTCCTGACTCATTGGAGGGGATAGAGACCCTGGCTATTCGACTTTTTGGATTCAATCCCCAAGGAAAAGAGGAACTGCGGCGACTGAGGGACAATGCCAAGCGGTATTTTCGACAGGCAAGGTGCGGCAGGCCGGAAACGAGAGAGATACTGATGCCCTACCGGCGGGAGTTGAGGGCATTGGTCTGGGCAACCCGCCAGCGACTCGCCACCACGATTGCCCTTGTAAATCCTCACGGCTGGGACAAACGCGCATGGGGGCTGTTCCACGCCCTGCAAACGAATTTGGGAAAACTGCCCAGAACCTACTTCCTGACGGTGACTTTTCGGAAACGCGCCACCTATGAGGAAGCCCGCAAACAACTCAAGGGCATCACCGGCAATATTCTTTACCGGGCTGGGTTTGAGAGCGTGGATGTCGTTGCATGGCACCCCAAGGGCGGGAACGATGCCCACATTCACGCCCACCTGATCTTTTGGAACACCCGGCCCCGCAGCCGGCAGGCGGAGAGTGCCGCCGTGAAGCGGGTGGATGCGGCACTGAAAGCAGGGTGCTATGGTGCTGGATCGTGCCCGCTGACTGAGACTCGAAGTTTCCTCAAGACGGCAGCCTACCTCGCTTACAACTACGACCGCATGCTGAAGCTGGCGAAAGGCCCCAGCAACCCCATCCCAAAATATTCCAAGCTGGTGCGACCGCCCAAGGAGGTTCTCCCCGGCAGACTGTGGACGAAGACTGGGCGGTTTTCATTCCTGACCCCGGCAACGAAGGCATGGCGTGCAGCGGTGGGAAGGTATGCCGCTGCCACAGGCAAGGCTGAAAATGGGTGCTGGCGTTGGATATGGCGGGAACGCCATCGTATCAGGGCCTATCTCCAACCGGAGGAATGGTGTGGAGTGGGAGTGACCGGGCTTGATGGCTTCCACTACCGGGTCGCATCGTATGGCGAGGACCACATTGGAAACGAAACCTACCTCTTTTCAAGTGAGGAAAGGGGTGGCTTTGTTTTAACGGATCGGGGTCTTGAACTCGTTGCCGGCTACCAAGCGGCCTGCGAGGTCTTGCCAAAGAATGATCGCCTGGATCTCACGACTGGAAAACGGGCGAACTGGCGCTAAGTCTGGGGCCTGCCCTTCAGATCTTGGAGAAACCGGAGGAATTTCCGGCCCCGGCGCCGTTCCAATCGAAGAGCCCATACGTAAAAACGAAAAGAGAAGAGTCCTCCGGATTGACTGGACGAAGGGGGATATCATCCTGCCGCATGGCGTGCTCTTCCGTGGCGGCGCCGAGGAACGCATCCGCACCAAGCTGCTCAAGGACGGCCACATCGACACCGTGATCGGCCGCCCGCCAATCTCTTCTACTCCACCGGCATCCCCGTCTGCATCCTCGTGCTCAAGAAGTGCAAGAAGCCCGACGACGTGCTCTTCATCAACGCCGCCGAGCATTTCGAAAAAGGCAAGCGCCAGAACCAGCTCAAGCCGGAGCACATTTCAAAGATCATCGCCACCTACCAGCACCGGAAGGAAGAGCCTCGCTACTCCCGCCGGGTAGAAATGGCCGAGATTGAAAAAACGACTTCAACCTAAACATCTCCCGCTACATCAGTACGGCGACCGCTGAGGAGGAGATCAATCTGGCGGCAACCCATCAGGAATTGGTTGGGATGGAGGAAGCAATAGAAACGGCCAAGCAGAAGCACAATGCCTTCCTAAAGGAATTGGGATTGTCCACTCTGCCGTAATCTCAACGGCGTAAGATTAGGCGAACACAAAAGCCGGGAACGCGTCCCAGGTTCTGCCATCCAAAAGTCGACCGGCAGCCTTTTTGTCAGCGGTTCCCCACTGCTTGAAATGAAACGGCACCCCTTGGTCAATGCACTGGTCCCGGACCCACTGCGCCCAGAGCGGTTTCATCGGTCGGTATCCCGCCCCGCTTTCACCGCCGCAGATGACCCAATGAATCCCCTCCAGATCGAGCGCGAGAACCCCGAGGAGGGGTTCGCAGGAGAGACTCGCACCAAAACGCACAACCATTTGATGATCACATTTCAAACGATCTCGAATCATTTCGGTGAGGCAATTCCTACCTCGGCCCGCTGATAAATGGCTCCCACTCGCGGAACAGAACTCCGAACTTCCGTCTGATGTCATCCCCGGGAACATACCTTCGAGGGGCCTGCGGCTTGTGCAGCAAGTGAAGCCCGGCTTCGGAGGGCGTGCGATCCCCCTTGCGGTTATTCACCTCCTTGTCGGCGATCACGAGGTTGTCCCAGGAGGAAGATCCGCCACGGCTCCTGGGGATGACGTGGTCGAGCGACCAGTTCTTCCTGCGGACCGGCCTGCCGCTGTAGGCGCAGCGGAAGTCCTGCCGGCGTGCGATGGTTTCGTGCGTCAGCGGCTCGGTTTTGATCCTCAGGAAGCGGTAATTGACAGCGATGATGACCCGGGGAATGCGGATGGGACCTCTGGCCGTCATGGCGGCATCCTCGCCGGGCTCGGTCGGAAGCACGATCCACTTCTCCCAGAGAAGCGGGACCATCGATCCGCCCGAGGTATCGATACCCGCAGCAGCACCGGAAGCCATCATGCAAAACGCCTTCTGTGGCGTGTAAACATCGATGGCCTGCCAGTTCGCGTTCAGGGCGAGCACGTTTGGTGATGTGAGTTTGTCGTTCATATAAAAATTTCTTCGTGTGTTCTTCATGCGTTCATCGCGCTCAAAATTGGCACCCACGGCCGGGCTTGCACCGGCTAGGACTCGCTTGAAAGGCGAGGCGCTCGTCTCTTTGCATTCGTGGGCCTAAAAAAATCGCTCCGGCAGGAATTGCACCTGCGGCATCCGGCTTATGAAACCAGCGGTCTGCTCTCTGAACTACGGAGCGTGAGAAAAAGTGGTCCTCCCGCCAGGACTCGCACCCGGACTGCGCCCACATCTAGGGCTTACCGATCATAAGTCGGCCGTGCTACTTTACACCACGGGAGGATTGGAGCCGCGCCCGGGAATTGCACCGGGATCTCCCGCTTACAAGGCGGGCGCATCTCGTGTTTATGCTTTCGCGGCATGAAGTGGCACCAGCGGATGGATTCGCACCATCACCGTTCCGCTTAACAGGCGGGCGGACTACTGTTATCCCACGCTGGTATCAAAAAATGGTGCCCACACGGGGATTTGCACCCCGGTCTGCCGATTATCGGTCGGCGACTCTGCTATTGAGCTATGCGGGCAAGTGGCGGACCACCGGCGCATGGGAATGCGCGGGGGTGACTGCCGGAGGCAGCCCGTCAGGGCGCTACTCGCGGGAGCGAGAGCGTCAACACGGAGGGTGCGGTTGATGGTGCGTTCGCGCCACCCTTCGGGCTGTGCTGCGCACAGTCTGTCTCGCTCCGCTCGGCTGGTCCGGTTCATCTTCCAAAATTGGCTGCCGCAGATGGATTCGCACCATCATAGCCGGATCCAAAATCCGGAGTCCTGCTTGTTGGACGACACGGCAGAAAAATGTGTCCCCGCAGGAATTGCACCTGCGGCCTCAAGGTCCGCAACCTTGCGTTCTCTCTGCTGAACTACGGGGACGAAAAATGGAGCCACCGCCAGGACTTGCACCCGGCTCCCGCCCATACCAGGGGCGCGCATCGCTTTCTATGCTTCGGCGGCGAACTGTGGCATGCCGGTGACGCTCCGGCCCATCCACGTTGGCACCGTGGTGTCCTGCTGATAGACGAATGCCGCGATAAGTGGTCCGGCGGGAAGGTTCTGCCCCCTCGCGAGCTAGGTGTAGGCCAACCATGCTACTGTTACATCACCGCCGGTTTTTGAAATTGGCCGCTGGAGTTGGAATTGCGCCAACCTCTCGGGCTCTTCAGACCCGCGCACATCTCTCTATGCCATCCAGCGAAAAAATCTGCGTGCGGGAGGAGTTGCACCTCCGCTGTTTAACCCAATGGGCCGGGTTTTACAGACCAAGGCGACACATCTGGCAGTCACCTCGCACGCTTGTTGAAGTTGGTCAGGGACGTGGGACTTGCACCCACCCTGCGGGCTTCACAGACCCGAGTGCGAACTGGCTACACTATCCCCTGGAAAATGGTCGGGCTGGCGGGACTTGCACCCGCGATCCCCTGCTCCCAAGGCAGGTGCGTTGGCTACTACGCTACAGCCCGAAATTCGTGCCGGGCCATCGGCTGCATCCGATCCCCCTCGGGCCATGATTGCAGTCTGGCCCGGGAAGTTGCCGGAACGAAAATTGGTCCCCGCGGCACGATTTGCACGCGCACTGGTCCGGTTCTGAACCGGATGCCTCTCCTGTTGGGCTACGCGGGGTAAATACTTGGTCTCCACGCAAGGAGTTGCACCCTGACGACGAGGTTCGAAGCCTCGCATGCTGTCTGTTACATCACGCGGAGAGAAATGGAGCGCCGCCCCGGACTCGCACCGGGTAAGAACTGGTTTGCAAGCAGTCGCCTCGACGGCTTCGGCATGCGGCGCATAAAAAAAGGGAACCCCCGGCCGGAATTGCACCGGCATCGATCCCGTTTAGAAGACGGGTGCCTGATCTGTTCGAGCCACGGGGGCGGAAACTTGGTGCGCCAACCGGGAGTTGCACCCGGACGACCGCTTTGGAAGAGCGGCATGCT
>JACSRU010000058.1 GCA_014879575.1 Chthoniobacterales bacterium
AGATGTGTATAAGAGACAGGTGGAGGTGTGGGTTCGGGAGTCGTTTCCGGAGTGGGCTCCGGAGTGGGCTCCGGTGATTCAGGTTCCCCGGCAGGGCCGGTCGCCTGGGCAAAGGCACCGGGATCCATCCAGACCACCTCCCCTGCCGGTTTTTTAATCTCCCTTTTTGTGAACACGACAAAGGCGAGGAGTGCCAGCAGATGAACGATGGCAACCAGGATCAGATTCCGCCGGAATCTTGGATCACCCATTTCAGGGATTGGTCGGAACCGGTTGCTCCGGGTGAGTCATGACACCCACCTTTGTGATGCCGATGCGCTGCAGGATATCCATCACGGAAACAAACTTTTGGACCGCGAGATCCCGGTCGGGGCGGACGACAACCGCCGTCGCGGGGTTTGCCGCGTGGAGGGTTGCCAGTCGGGCTTCGAGATCCGTCGGAGTGACGATCTCGGCGTTCAATTTCATCACATCATTTTTATCAATCGAAATCGTGAGGACCTCGGACGGATCAACGGATTTTTTGGCGGTGGAACTCGTGGGGACAACCAGTTCAATGCTGTTCTCGATCAGTGGCGTCGTGATCATGAAGATGATCAGCAAAACAAACGCCAGGTCGAGAAGCGGAGTGATGTTGATCTCCGTGAGCGTCTGCAGGTTCTGTCTCGAGGAATAGCGCCTCATAAATCAGGAGAGGGAAACGCGGCGACCTTCGCGCGTCCCGTGCTCGACGTAGCGGTGTTCGATTTCGGAGGAAAGTTCGGCGGCAAAGTTGTCGGCCTGCACGACCATCGAGCGCACGCTGGTGACCAAAAAATTGTATCCAAACATGGCGGGGATCGCAACGAGGAGCCCGGTCACGGTTGTGATCAGCGCGCCCGAAACGCCCGGTGCCATGGCCGCAAGATTGGCGGTTCCGGCCGAGGCGATACCGGAAAACGCATCCATCACCCCCCAGACGGTTCCCAGCAGTCCCAGGAAGGGCCCGCCGCTCACGGCCGTGGAGAGGATGATCATTTGGGACTCGAGTTTCAAGGCCGACTCGCCGACAGCGCGCTCCATGGCCGCCTGGACCGCACGCATCTGCGCCGGGCTGATTTTGTTTGCGGTGTCCAGGCGCGCGCGAAAGGTTTCATCCACCTCGCTGGATCCCAACATTTGGAAGCAAAGCTCCGCAGTGCCGGCGGCGTAGATGGCATAGAGCGGCGAGCCCTCGAAGCGCACCCCCTGCTCGTAGATTCGGAGCGGTGCACGATCCCGGTGGAACAGGGCGGAAAAGTGTGTGCTCTGTCTTTTTGCAAAATGCAGATACCGCAATTTCGTCACCATCACCGCCCAACTGAAGATGGATGCGAGAAACAGGGTGAGAAGCACAAGCTTCCCCTCCACGGTGCTCTCCTGAAAAGCGTAGATGAGTCCCGTGGCAATCATCTGTGTTCGATCAGTTGCCGTCCGGCTCCGGTATTCATAAAAGCCTACCGGACACCGGATGGTTGAAAAATGCAAAACTTTTTGCCACCGCTGCCCATTGGAGGTAAGGAGAGGGGCATGTTTCGCGCGATTCCCTGCCTTCTCCTCGCCGCCACGCTGCCCCTCCAGGCGCAGGATGGCCCGCCCCGGGATAATCCCTACGATGTCGTCGGCAAAATCTTCCAACCATTTTGGGGCGTGCTGTTGGCGGAGACAAAAAATCCGAACCGCGCGGCGACGCTGACGCTCGAGATGGCCGGGGTGTCCGGACGACTGCCGTCCGCGATGAAGGGAGCCTCCCTGAAGGCAGCCGTCCAGTTTCCCGACAAGGTCCGGCTCGAGGCGCCCGTGCTGGGCGAACAATTTGTCGTCTGTCGGAATGGAAACGAAGTCTGGGCCATGCCCGGCAGCAAGGTGGAGTATTTGATTTCCCAGTTTCAGGTGAAACCCCAAAAAAATCTCAAACTCACGACCCCGATCCTGCTCCCGGTTTCCGCCCAGCAGGCGGTTTTTCTCCCGGCTCTCTTCGCGATAAAAAACTCGAACGTTGCGGAGATGGATGCCCTGAACGGCGAGGACTGCCGGGTTCTCACGGCCAGATTGATGCCCGAGCTGGCCAAGACGACCAAGGCGGAGGATTTTGAGGGGAGGGTGTGGGTAGCGTCCGGCTATGCGCCGCGTCGGATCGAGGTCGCTCGCCGCGACTTTACTCTTGCGGTGGACATCAAAAACCTGGCCTTTTTCCCGTCACTTCCGGCGTCCACCTGGCAACCGCCGGACGAGGCGACGGATATCTACCGCACGACACCGGAAATGCTCGAAGCCCTGCTCTACATAGTCATGAACTCTGTAAAGGCCAGCGAAGCGGATGCGCCCTGGCTGAAGGCAAGGTGACGAGAGTTGTCAGAGCCGCGCGGAGGATCCTCAGCAATCCCTTTGCCAGTCGGGCTTGTTGTCGCGCACCCAACGGTAGTAGTCGCGGCGTTTGAGCAGGGAGGCGGATTTCTCGTCCAGGTAGATTTTTGCGGTCGGATGCATTTGAAGAATCGAGGCCGGATTGTTGGCGCTGATCGGCCCCTCCACGGCCCCCGCCACGGCTTCGGCCTTGTTCTCACCGAAAGCGAGAAGCAAGACCGCCCGCGCTTCCATGATGGTCCCGATGCCCATCGTGATCACATGATGGGGGACATCGTTTTCCGAGTCGAAGAAATGGGCGTTGTCGGAGCGGGTGCGGGTGGTGAGCGTCTTGATGCGCGTGCGAGAGGCCAGCGAGGAGGTCGGCTCGTTGAATCCGACATGCCCGTCGCTGCCGATCCCGAGGATCTGCACATCAATGCCCCCCGCATCCAGAATGCTCTTCTCGTAGGCGGCGCAATGAGCGGGAATATCCGACGCCAAACCGTCCGGGATGTGGATGCGGTCGGCGGGCAGATTGATCGCCGAAAACAAATTTTCCTGCATGAAGCGCCGATACGACGCCGGGTGGTCCGCGCCGAGTCCAACGTATTCGTCGAGGTTGAAGCTCGTGCAACCAGAAAAATCGAGACCCTCCTCGCGGTGTCGGCGGATGATCTCGCGATAGAGCGGAACGGGCGTGCTGCCGGTCGCCAGGCCGAGAACGGCACCCGGATTTTTTCGGATGCGTGCAGCGAGAAATCGCGCGGCCTCGCGGGACGCGGTGGCGGAATCAGGTGAGATGATGATTTCCATGGGGGCGTGTTATCCGAGGCGTTTGGTGAGGCGGTCGCGAACGTCGCCCTCGAAGCGGCGAAGGAATCCGAGGACGTAATCCAGGATGTCGAGCGAAGGATCCGCAACGAGCGGGGCAAGGTTCATGGCGAAGGAAACGCTCTCGCACTCGTCCGTGGCGTGGGACTCGAGATAGGTCGCGTTTGCGCGCCTTCTCCCGAGGGTGGCGAGATCGTAGCGCTTGCCTCCGGCGATCTGGGAATCGAAAACCCCGTTCAGGGCCGCCGCCAAATTCTCGTGGGCACTGACATTTTGGATCACTTTTTCGTTGTCCAACATCCAGTCCAACCCCCGCCAGACCTCGCAACCGTAAACAGCCTTCGGCCTCTCGGCGGATGGCATTTCCCGCAACGCCTGGATCGTGGCGGCAAAGACGCCGATGTGCGTGTCATGTTTATCCGCCGGGTTGTGGGTGTAAACCACTTCCGGGCGGGTGGCGCGCAGGATCTGCAGAAGATCATTTTTCAGCGAGGGATCCGAGGGGCTTTTGACCGCGCTGCTCGGGAAACCGAGCTGGATCATGACTCCGTAATTTCCGACGACGGCCGCCGCATCCTGTTCCTGGATGCGCGCCTCCTGCATTTCCTTGTCGGTGAAATTCGCATAGTCGCCGCTGCGGGAGCTGCCGGCACCGTCCGTGCAGGTGACACCACCGAACCATTTCTCCCGGCTGCGGAAGCACTCCAGGATTCCGTGAAAGGCCATGAACTCGAGGTCGTCCTGATGGGCGCCGACGCCAAGATGCGTGATGCGGGACAGGGGATCGGAGGACTGATCCGGGACAAATATGCGGGCTTGGGAATTGTGAAGTTTCATGGATGGCATTTAGTGGATTTTTGGAAGGCTGGCGGCGGCGACGGCCTGGCCGTGGCGTTTGTCTTTTTCATCCGGCGTGCGAAGCTGGATGGCAAGTTCCGGGAATTCGTCCCGGAGCACGGCACCCGCCCTTTCGAGAATGATCCCGCCCCCCTCGCCGGAAGTCACCCGACCCAGGATGAGCAGGTTGCGAATGTCGTAAAAATCGGCATAGTGGGCAATCGCGTAGCCAAAGCAGACACCGATGGTCTCGTAGATCGCCCGGGCTCTGGAATCCCCTTCGGCCATGAGCCGCTGGACCTCCACGAGTTGCTCGGCAAACGCCATGTCCGATGGAAAGGTGAGTCCCGCAAGCGGTGCCAGCCGGGCCACGCCCTGTTGCGAGAAGTATTGAACTCCGCAGCCGGCATCTCCCGACCATTCGTCCACGGGTCCGTTGTCCCGGTAGTCCACCGGCGCGAAGGCCAGTTCGTTGAGCCAGGGGCGGATATGGCCCTCGGGATCTACGTATCCGGCCGCGAGACTTGTGCCGAGCGAGATCCCCAGCACGGCGTTGTCATTCATCGACATGGATCCCGCAAGGGCGGTCACCTCACCGTCGTTTACCACCTCGAAGGGAATTCCGCCCCACTCCTTCTGCAGATCAAAGAAAATCCGGCGCACCTGTTTTTCGAAATCCTCTTCGGAAACTCCGCGAAACAACGACGCGACGCGCACCTCGTTGTTCACGTAAACTCCGGCCGCACTGCCGCCGATGGCATCCACCTTTGGGAGATGTTCCGCCGCCCGGCGCAGGGTTTCCTGGATTCCCTCGTAATGATATTGGGGGTTGCTTTGAAAATAGGGATCCCAACGGATTTCCTCGGAGAAGACGACTTTGCCGTCCAGGAGGGCGGCGCACTTCCGGTCGCTTCCGCCCAGGTCAAAGCCGATCCGGCACCCGTCGAGATTGCGTCCGAGCGGAATCGAAAGTTCGCGGGCTTCCGGGAGATTCTCCCACTCACAAGCGGCCACTTCCATCGTCCGCCCATAGACCTTGCGTCCCATGAAATGGTAGTCAAACGCCCGTTGTCCGTCCGGCGAGTAAATGGCCTGGATCTGTGCGGCCAACTCCGGCGCCCCGGCGATGAGGATGCGGTATCCTCCGCGCTGCCAGAGAAGAAATTTCAACAACCGCTCGACATACCGGACGTTCAGCGCGTTGTTTCCCGCCGCAGCCGAGAGCACCTTCGTGCGATAAACCGACACGGTGGCATCCCCGCGTTCGAGGCTGATGGCCAACGGGCGCGCATCCGGCGCCTGTGCCACCTTTGCGGCGTAATTTCTGTTCCAGAGAACGGCGGGGCGGAAATCGGGGTCAAGAGGTGGATGATGTTTCATGGGTGAGGTGGTGGTGGTGTAAAGTTGATGAGTTCCCTGAGCCCGCCGGCCACGTCGTAAAGCGGATTCCATCCCGCCGCACGCAACTTGGAAGCGTCCGATGTGGAATGGCGGATGTCGCCCGCACGAACCGGTTCATGGCGCACTTCGGATCGCGAGCCCGTCCGTGTGAGGATTTCCCGCACCAACTCAGCGATCGTCATGGCCGTCCCGTATCCGGCGTTGAAGACGCCTTGAACCGACGGCGTCTCAGCTGCGAAGGCGAGGGCGCCGACGATGTCCTTCACATAGATGAAGTCGCGCGTCTGTCCGCCGTCCCCATAGATCGTGATCGGCTCGTTGTTTTTGGCGCGGTGGAGAAAAATGGGAACCGCCGCCGCGTAGGCGCTCTTGGGATCTTGACGGGGGCCGAAAACATTGAAAAACCGAAGACAGGCGGTGGGGAGCCATCCTTCCCGCGCATAGAGCCCACAATAATACTCGCCGTCGAGTTTGGTGATGGCATACGGACTCCGGGGATCGGGCGCCTGGGTTTCCCCCTTTGGCTGGATGGGATTTTCCCCATAGACGGCGGCCGAGCTGGCGAAGCAAAGCTTCTTCACCCCCTGCTGGCGCGCGGACTCCAGGACGTTGAGCAGGCCATGCACGTTGATGTCCACGGTGTCTCCCGGCAGGGACATGGATTCCGGCACGCTGACCAATGCCGCCAGGTGGATCACGTAATCCACTCCGTCCATCAATTCCTCCACAAGGGCTTTGTCGAGGATGGAGCCCTGGACAAACCGGCACTTCAGGCCGTCGAGATTTTTCCGGTGCCCCGTGCGCAGGTCATCCAACACAACGACCTCCGCACGGTCCTGATACCGTTCGACAACGTGGCTGCCAATAAATCCGCTGCCGCCTGTCACGAGGACTTTCATTTGGTTGCCTCCCGGACAAACGCGTTCATGGCCTCCTCCTGTTCCTCAATGCTTTTCACCAGTGCCAGCTGTGTCCGGCAACGGTCGAGGTTGTGATTGGGCCGGTGGGTCTTGAAATAAACATCCCCCTCGAGATGATCGGTGAGAAATCGAATCCCGATTTCCAGGGCGATCAGCTTCCCGGAAAAGGCGAGATGATTTTTCTCCACCGCATTGAGAAATCCCCCCGCCGTGGAGAGGTAGCCCCGGACCAGTGCCTGGAACATCGGCATTTGCATGCGAACCTTCGACAGGTCGGTCTCATCCTCCGCCGCCGGGCTTGTGGCTGTGCGCACCATGTCCCCGAAGTCGTAGAGCGCGAGACCGGGCATCACGGTATCGAGATCCACCACGCAAATCCCGGTCTCCGTCGAATCGTCAATCATGACGTTGTTGAGTTTTGTGTCGTTGTGGGTCACCCGCTCGGGAATTTTTCCCGCCGCCTGCAAGTCGAGCAGGATATCCACGAGCGATTCCCGCCCGCGAATAAAATCCCACTCCGCCGTCACGGATGCCAGCCGTCCCTTTGGGTCGGCCGCCACCACTTCCCGCAGACGCTCAAACCGGCGGCGCGTGTTGTGGAAGTCCGGAATGGTTTCGTGGAGCCGCGGTCCCTCCAGCCCGGCCACAAGATTTTGAAATTCTCCAAACGCCCGGGCCGCCTCATAGGCCTGATTCGTATTCTGGATAATGTCATACGTCCGGGCTCCCTCGATGAAAGGATAGCATCTCCAGTAGCCACCCTCCTTGTCCCTGTAGAACGGCCTGCCATCCGTGGCCAGAACGACGCACAGCGCGCGCCGCGAGATGTCGGGAACTCCCGCCGCCTCCAACCGGGCCCGCGCCTCGTTCGTCACCCGGAGAATGTTCTCCATCAGGGCTTCCGGATTCTTGAAAATCCGGTGGTTGATCCTTTGAAAAATGTAGCGCACGCGGGTGCCGGACTGGCTAAAGGCAGCGGCCAGCGTGTCGTTGATGTGTCCGTTGCCGTAGGGGGCACTCTCCAACAGGGATCCGTGGATTTGAAAATTGTGACAAACGTCGGTGAGATCTGCGTTCATGTGGAGGGCTTTCATCAGGAACGGGAATCAACGACAGCGGAGAAAATCGGAATTTTCGGATTCATGGAGCGAATTACACCGCGATCGGCACAATCTGCAAATAACATTTTTATTGCAAATAGAACTCCGCCCCGGCTCCGTGCGGTGTCCTCCGGTGCCCGGGGGAGTGCGTGCCGAACAGGGGGTTCACCGGATCCCCTCTCTTCATCGGGCGGCACCCTATTCCAGTGCCCGGCGCACCTGCCACTCGTTGAGAAGAAGATGCGGCTGGTTGGGATAGGAGGGCTGCAGGAAGAACACGAAGGGTTCGTCGCCGGGCTGCCAGCCGACAATCCCGCCATCCTTTCCCGGAAGGAAAAAGGAGGTTGGGGAGGATGCGCTTTTTGGCGGCTTTGCGGCCTTGGATGTTTTGGCGGAGGAGGCCGGACGGTCCGGCTTCTCCGATATCCACCGGTCGGCGGGTGCGTTGAGCGCCAGAATTGAGGAAATCTCGGCGGGAGAGAATCCGGTGAGGGGGCCCTTTGTGCGGGTGACCGCCAGATACCGTGCAATGTCATCAAAAAATCCGACGATGATTTCGTTGCCGGATTGGGAATAGGCGTAGGCTTTTTCGCCCTGCGCCGTCATCCCCAGGAGTGCCCTCGCCATGACGGGCTTTCCAAGCAGGGCGTCCACCGCCTGCTTGTTGGACCCCAACACGGCGGGAGAGCCGGACGGAGCGGGGGCTCCGTCCGTTTCCAACTTTTTAGTAGGCGGCTTGGGCACCCGACAGATTTTTCTTTTTGATCCAGGGCATCAGCGAGCGGAGGCGGGTGCCCGTCTTCTCGATCTGATGCTGTTCGCCCTTTTTGAGGAGGGCATTGTAGCGCTTGTAACCGCCTTGGAATTCCTGGACCCAGTCCTTGGCGAATTTTCCGGTCTGGATGTCTTTGAGCGCGGCTTTCATGCGCTTCTTGACGCTGGCGTCGATGATTTTTGGACCGACGAGCACGTCGCCCCACTTCGCGGTCTCGCTGATCGAGAATCGCATGCCCGCGATGCCGGACTCATTCATCAAGTCCACGATCAGTTTCAATTCATGCAGGCACTCGAAGTAGGCCATTTCGGGGGAGTATCCGGCTTCCACGAGTGTCTCAAATCCGGCCTGCACGAGAGCCGAAGCCCCTCCGCACAGCACGGTCTGCTCGCCGAAGAGATCGGTCTCGGTCTCTTCCTTGAAGCTCGTTTCGATGACCCCCCCACGGGTTCCGCCGACGCCCTTCGCCCAGGCCAACGCGATCTTTTTTGCGTCCTTTCCGGGGTTTTGGTAAATGGCGATTAGGGCCGGCACACCCTTGCCCTCGGTGAATTGGCGGCGCACGATGTGGCCGGGTCCCTTCGGGGCCACCATGATGACATTCACATTCTTCGGCGGAATGATCGTCTTGAAATGGATGCTGAACCCGTGACTGAAGAGGAGGGTCTTGCCGGGCTTCAGGTTCGGCGCGATGTCCTCGAGATACACGGAGGCTTGTTTGGTGTCGGGAATGGCAACGAAAATGACGTCCGCACGACGGACGGCCTCGGCGGTGTCGAAGACCTCAAAGCCGTATTTTTTCGCGACTGCGCGGCTTTTGGATTTCGGATAGAGGCCGATGATGACCTTTGCGCCGCTTTCCTTCAGGTTGAGAGCATGGGCATGGCCCTGGGATCCGAAGCCCAGAACGGCAAGGGTTTTTCCCTTGAACACTTTGAGGTCGGCGTCTTTGTCGGTATAGATCTTGGCTGGCATTTTTGGTTTTGGTTGGGTGAGAGATTTGGTGAAAGGATTAGCTTGTGCGGGAAAGGGCGATCTTGCCGGTGCGGGTGAGGTCGCTGACTCCGAAGGTTTCCATGAGGGTCAGGAATTTGCTGATTTTTCCCTCGGTGCCGGTGATTTCTATGGCCAGCTTGCTCGGCTGGACGTCAATGATCTTGGCCCGGAAAATGTCGCAGATCTGCATCACCTCGGCGCGATTTTTGGACGTCGCATTCACGCGGAGCAGGACCAGCTCGCGATCCACGTATTCCTCGTCGCGGAAATCCTGCACATCAATCACGTCCACAAGTTTTTCGAGTTGTTTGATGACCTGCTCGAGCACCTTGTCATCGCCCCGCACAACGATTGTCATGCGGGAGGCCGAGGAATCAAGCGTCGGGCCGACGTTCAACGTGTCGATATTAAAACCGCGGCCGCTAAACATGCCGGCCACGCGGGTGAGCACGCCGAACTTGTTCTCAACGAGGATCGAAATGGTATGTCGCATGAATGGAAAGAACCGTGCATTTTGCCTGACCCCCCGGCAGGAGTCAATCGTTTCCCGAAAAACCGCAGGGCAATCGGTTTACAATTTGGGAATCTGAGGAGACAGGAGCGGTCCCGGCAACCGTCTTCACGGGGAAGTGAGCAGGTGTTTCACGAGGTGGCCGGTCCATTCGGCTTCCTCTTCGGTGAGATCAAAGGTGGGCGCGAAGGAAAGGACATTTCCATCCGACCCGCCGCCAAGAAGAATCAACCCGGATTTCAAGGCATCCCCCACCACGCGCGAAACGGTGGAGGCATCTGGTGCGCCTTTTGGGGTCAGAAGTTCCAGCCCGATCAGGGCGCCAAGACCGCGGAGGTGTGTGTTTGGGACGACGGGAAGCGCCGCGCGGAGGAAAAGGCCTGCATTTTTTGCGCGGGTGGCAACGCCGGGTTTCTCATGTTCGGAAATCGCGGCGAGTGCCATTGCGCACCCGACGGGATGCCCGAGAAACGTGCTCGTATGCAGGGCCTCGCCGTCCGAGCGCGGCCAGGCATCCATCACATGGGATTTTCCGACGCATGCAGAGAGCGGAAATCCGCCGGTGAGTCCCTTGCCGAGGCAGATGATGTCCGGAACGACGCCAGAGTGCTCACAGGCAAAAAATCGGCCCGTGCGGTGAAAGCCGGTATAGATTTCGTCCACGATGAGCAGAATTTTGTATTCATCGCAAACCTGGCGCAACAACGGCAGGAAATCCTTTGGCGGGACGATGTCCCCCCCGCGCCCCTGGACAGGTTCCACAAGGATGCAGCCGATTTCGCGATGGCGGATCGTCTTGTCGAGTTGGGCATGGAGCGACTCGATGCAGGCGGACGAGCAATTTGGAAAGTCCCGTCCTTCGAGGCGGAATCCCTCCGTTCGACCAAAGGGGCAGCGAAAACAATACGGGTAGGGCAGGCGCACTCCGAAGCGCGCGAGCTGGCCGGCAAATGGATCGCGGAAAAAGGGGAGACCGCACGTCTCGAGAGATCCATGCCCGAGTCCGTGGTAGGCACCGGTAAAGCTGAGCACTCCCGGCTTTCCGCTGTGCAGGAGGGCGGTTTTCAATGCGGCCTCGACCGCCTCGGAGCCGGAATTGCACAAGATGGTTTTTGCCGGGCCTTCCTTCCAGCGTTCGAAAGTGATCCGGCTGAGTGCCTGGCAGAGGGACGCCTTGAGGGGCGAGGGGTGGACATCCCCGAGGCCATGCACGAGCTTCGATGACTGTGCGGCCATCGCCTGGGCGGTGGCACCGTGGCCCAGCCCACAAACCCCGAAACCGGAGGTCATGTCGAGATACCGGTTGCCGTCCGCATCCCAAACATTGCCGCCCGACGCCCGCTCCCAAAAAATCGGAAAATGTTCGTTCGAGAACGTGACGTTTTGCGACTCGAAGTGCGCGAGTTTTTCGATCAGTTTCCGGGAATGCGGGCCGGGAATTTCCGTCAGAATTTCCGGGAGCATTTTTTGAGAGAGGGGGGGATCAGGCCGCGACGGGTCTGCCGCTGGCGGCGAGAAGTCGGTTGTAGAGGGTCACATGGCGGGCGGCGGAAGAGGTCCAGGAAAAATCGGACATCCGGGCGGATTTTTCCATGTGCGACAAATCCGGCGACCTCGCCGCGCGGTTGATCGCATCCAGCAGGGCCTCCAGCGTGTTTTTGTAGAAAACAAATCCGTTCCCCTCTCCGGTGACCGGATCGAAGTCCTGCACAAGCTGGCGCAGTCCGCCGCAATGGGCGGCAATCGGGAGCACGCCGTTGCGGAGGGAGAGCATCAGGAGTTCTCCGCCGGGTTCCACGGGACCCGGAAGAACGAGAAATTCCGATGCGGAGAGCGCGAGGTGGAAGAGAGGGGCATCCACTTCCGGGAGATGCGCAAAGCGTCCCGCCTGTCGTCGCGTCGCGATCTCAAGAGCCCGCTGGCATGCCGCCTCGACCGGCCCCAGCAGAACGGCGCGCAAATCCTCCAAGGGCAGGCGGTCAAGAGCTTCCAGGAGGAGGTCAATTCCCGCGCCGTTTGTCGCCGACGAGTCGGCGAGCAGGATGCGTCCCCCGGGTTCCAAGCCCGCGCGGCGACTCAGTTGTTCCACGGCACCGGCCCTTTCCCCAACAGGAAAAACCGGCCAGGCGGACTCCCGCAATCCGTTGGGGATGCCTTCCAGTTTGTGGCTTTGCTCGCGCAGCACGCTCTCGAGTCCGCATCCGAATTCCGGAGTCTGCATTTCCGCCACATGCCGGCGTCCCGGGAGCACAACCGCATCCGCAAATAAAATCCCCGCCTTCAGGAAGTTCATGCTCCCGAAAAACTCGAGCCCCCGCGCGGAAAAATACTCTTCCGGGAGGTTGGTGAGGCCGAAGTCGTAGCTCCAGAAGTTTCCCTGATATTCCAACCCGTGCGGAGTGAACACCGTCACGACCGGCAGTCGCTGATCCCGGGCAAACACCGGCAACAGGGCGGTCGGCCAACCGTGGGCATGCACGACATCCGGCCCAAGTTTCCGTGCGAGTTCGAGCACGCATTTCGTGAAGAAGATGAAGCGCGCGGAGTTGTCCTGATAGTCGCGGTCCTCGCCTCCGTAGATTCCCGTGCGATCAAAAAACTCCTCGCGCGCCACGAAAAGAACCTGCACACCTCCCGGCGCGGAGGCCTCAAAAATCTCCGCCGACAAGCGCGAGGGACCGACCGGGACCGAAAATTTGTGCTTCGCACGCTTTGCCTTCACGGATTTGTCCTCGCGAATGCACCGGTAATACGGGAGCACCATGGTCACCTCGTGACCGGCTTCGCAAAGATGGGCCGCAAGGGCCAGAATCTCGTCGGCAAAATCTCCGGTTCGCGCAAAAGGCGCCATCTCACTCCCGGCCATCAAAATCTTCATGCCGCATTCTCCGCTATCCGAACCATCGGAGTCGAATGGATTTTTCCGCACGCAATTTCTCGTGCTTGAAAGAGGATTTTGCGGATCCCGAAGTTTGGGGGCGGGAGGTTCCGACGAGAATCTTTTCTCGCCGTCCACTTCCCTGAGACGGTATTTTCCCCGTCAGGATCCGATGTGGAATTCGTATTTTGTTGTGATGGTGGGCGGGGCGCTCGGGAGTGCGGCCAGAATGTGGCTGTCTGTTTGGTGCGCCCTGCGATTTGGAGAGTCCTTTCCCGTGGGAACCCTGGTGGTGAATGCCCTGGGATGTCTTGTGATCGGGAGTTTCTCGGCCTTGACCGGACCCGACGGACTGGTTGCGACATCGCCGATGGTGCGTCTGTTTGTGCTCGTCGGCGTCCTCGGCGGTTTCACGACCTTTTCCTCCTTTGGTCTGCAAACGATCAACCTTCTCACCGACGGGAAATGGCTTTACGCGGCGCTCTATGTGTTTCTCTCGGTCGCGATTTGTCTGACTTTTGTGTGGCTGGGAATGGTCCTCGTTTCCGCACTCACTCAGAAATAGCCTCCTCCCCGGAAAGCCCCGGATTTATTTTTTGTTGTGCGTCGGCCCGGAGGCGTCTTTTGCGGGGGACATCATCTTTTTGACGGAGAGGGCGGTGCGGTCGCGCTTTGGCTGATGGTGGAGCAGGCCCTCGAGGGTCTTGATGACAAATTCCAGGTGATCGTCGCCCTCCAGCTGGTGCCGGGTTTCCACCAGATACTTATTGACCGCATTCAATCGCCGGGCAAGGAGTTTGCAGATCGCGTGGCTCACCTCCGGCGAGGATTGCAGAACGGCAAGGGCATCCGGGATGATGCAGAATGCACTGGGCTTGAGTGTGCGCACGGTCGCCGTGTGCGGGACATCGAGCAGGGCGGACATTTCACCAAAGATGACTCCCGACTCGGAGACCGTGGCGACCGACACCCCGTCCCGAAGGATCTCGACAGCTCCCTCCACAAGAAAAAAGAGGCACCCGGTTTTTTCGCCCTGGCGGATCACTTCCTTTCCGGCAGCAAACTTCTGAGCCTTCTGCCCCTCAGCAAATTTCAAGATGTTTGCCATGTTGCCCACGATGCTACTGCCGGGATTTTTTTTGAGCAAAGTTTTTTGATCCAGCCGGTTCACGCCTCCGGGTCCGCGGACAAGTTTTCGTTCCCTCATTCCGCAACTCTCTCCCATGGAAAATTTCCCGTCATATCCCCTTTCTCCGCCAGGACGTCGGCCGGCTTTTTTGGGGAAAAAACGAAAATCCTCTCGCGACAAAACAATCCCCCACTATTCTCGGTTTCCCCTCAGGCCGACGTGGCGAAATGGCAGACGCAAGGGACTTAAAATCCCCACCCGTCTCCAAAGCGGTTCTTTTACAGTGTAGATGCAGGAGGGAAAGAGACGAAAATCCGTCATTTCTGGGGCTGATTTGTCCAATTGGACAAACGCTATAGGCTGGCTTTTTGGCTTGAGTTCTGGGAGGGTTTCCTTTTCCGGGTGTGGCGAAATGGCAGACGCATTGGACTTAAAATCCAATGACCTTTTTGGTCGTGCGGGTTCGAGTCCCGCCACCCGGACCACCCTTCAAAATCTCGCCCTCTGGCTGTAGAATTTGAGCTCTAGTTCCACCAACTCGGCCGATTTCTTTGCCCACGCGTCCCGCAAACGGCGATGATCGTGCTCCCGGAAAAACGTAGGCGGCTCGGACTGCAAGGCTCGGATTGCCGCCAGTTCGGCGACGACCCTTTCCCGCTGGGTGATCTTCCTGGCCATTTCAAAAGTCCTCCGCGAATCCGATGGTAAGCACGGGCTCGGCGTCGTCGCCGGGGCCACAGTGGCAGACAAGCTGTGTGTATTGGCTGCGCTTGTCGGTGCGGTGCAGGATGAGTTCAAACACAAACTGGCTGACTCCTTCTTTGCATTTCCCTGCCTGCTGGCGTGCCATCCAAATGACATCCCACAAACGGCCTTCCACGTCCTCGAAAGGATACCGGGCCGGGATGATTTCGATCACTTGCCACAGGGCGGCCGTGACAACGGTGTGATGTCGAAAACCTGCTTCTTTGGCGGTTGTGGTCACGTCGATCAAGAAGCCATCCGCGATGGCCTGCGCTCGCGTGTAGATGCTGATTGGCTCGCCGAGAATTTCGGTGAGATCGTTGCGGGTCTGGGGGTTCGATTCGTTCGAGTTCATGGAATTGATTTTGGTTTTTGATCGGTGGAACGGGCCTCAAACGAGACCCGCTTCGCGGAAAGAAAAGTGGGTGGACTCCCCGGCAATGACGTGGTCGAGGAAACGGATCTGGAGCAGGTCGGCACCGTCGCGCACGCGGCTAGTGACGCGCCTGTCGGCCTCGCTTGGCGCTGGGTCACCCGACGGGTGATTGTGCATCAGAACGATGCCGTAGGCGCTCGCCACAACCGCCGCCCGGAGGATTTCGCGGGGGTGGGCAACTGCTTCGTTCAGGCTTCCAACCGAAACAACGTGGTAACCAGTTGGACGCAATTTCGTATCCAACAGGATCGCGACAAGGTGCTCCTTGTCGGCTTCAAAAGCGGGTTCGGTCGCAACTACCGTCTGCCAGAATTCAAAGGCTTTAGCCGGTTCATCAAGAGGAGCCCGGCTGGCTCCGTAGTGGGCAAGCAACGGCTCGCCCACCCGAGTAAGAACGACACGAAGGGAAGTTTGCGACTTGGAAGAATTGTTTCTCATAACAATTTTTTCCAAGAGCGAACTCCCCAGGTGTGAGCGGGCCGCCAAAGCCCGTTGAGTCACAGCCCAAGCGGAGCGCAGCACAAATTCTGAGAAGGGAGCGTAGGAGGGAACCCCGGGCGGCGGCCTAGCTCCCAGAATTTTGGAAAGGCTTGAGGCAGTAGCCGCGCCAGCGGGCGAGACGAAACCGAAGGTGGAGCGAGAGGCCGGCGGCAACACGGAGCCCGCAGGCGGAGTCACTACCGGAGCCGAAGGCGACCAGCGCGGAGCGCATCGGATCTTCCTGGCGATTCGGGCGAGGGACAACCGGAGACGAGGAACGAGCGTAGGGCGGCTCTCGATTGAATGGCCGCTGGCGCCCGGCGGGAACCCGCAGGGCGAGAGTCTATCAACCGACCTTGGATTGATTGTCTCTCGCCGCCGGCCGCCGTCCAAAAACAAGGCGGCCTCCTAGGAGGCGGAGCCGCGTCGATTGATGCCTGGAGCCCGTAGAAAGGACCCCGCCCGCGAGAATGGGCGTCCCATCTGCTCGTCGGAGCCGGCGGCGGGAAACTCGACTATTTCCGCTCCCATGTTATAGGGTGGCGATGACCTTGGCAGACGTGCAGCCAGTTCTTCGAACTTTCCAATAAAGCAATGCCCGCAACCCGCCGCGAAGTTCTGGAGGCATTGGAACGGCTCTGGGACAAATATCCAGACCAACGCCTTGGCCAGCTCGTTATGAATATCGCGATTTTCGCGGGCCGGGACCCGGAGGAGGTTTACGATCTCGACGAAGATGAAATCGTCGAGGCGATCACTCGGCACCTGGGGCCGGGTTAATCGGTCGCCGGGGATTTGTCTTTTTCGTCCGGCGGCTGGTCGAGGTGATCGGTGATCAACTCCCACTTGTCCTCGTATTCCGCGATGCTCCACCCGGCAAAATCGGTGTGAGGCGGGATGTGGACCGTTCGCACCGTGTTGTCCTGGTGCGGCCTGCCATTTACGCCCGGCGTCTTCAACCAAAGCTCGTGGGCCTCGTTCACGTTCTTCGCCATGATGTCGGCGGGGATGACGTAGTAAACGAATGGCTTGGCGGAGCCCGGTGCGGGAATGCCTCCTAGCACCCAAAAGAATGAAGGTCCAAACTCCTTGGTGGCCTTCATGCCGACGCTGCAAGTGATCTTCCCCTTGCCTTCGGGCACGAAGGTCTTGACCTGCACGTGGGCGAAGCGGGTTCCGTCCTTGTTAGAAACGAGGATGTCTACGTTGGGCGTGTTGCCGAGGGTGACGACGGCGGCGTAACCCCGGCGGCAAAGCTCGCCAGCGATGAAAAATTGCGAAGCGTTTCCCCGGTGGCTCTTGTCGCTCATACGACGACGCCCAATGCGGCGAGCTGCTTCTTGTTGTAACCCTCAAGCAAGCCGAGGGCATAGGCCAGCTTCGGCAGGCCGTCCGTGTAGTTCATCTCGATCATGCATGCCGGTTCGTCTTCCTCGGGTTCGCCGTCTTCACCGGGCACTTCCTCGAATTCCATCACGGTCACCGTGACGGGATATTCTTTCCCGTCATGGATGAGCGTGGCCGGGCCACATTCGAGTTGCTGGTCGGCGTCGGCGGCGATGACTTCCTCGGTCGCATACCAGGTATTGTCTTGCTGGAAGCCTTGAGGTTGGTGGTAGGCCAGTTCGGAAAGTGCGGCGATTGTGTCGCCTTGTTTGAGGGTAATTTTTGGCATGGCTATGAAATCAGGCTACGAGGTTAGCCAAAACAAACTAAATCGACCTATGGTGAAGTCTCGTCTCCGTCTTCCATTTGGGCGAGAAATGCAAGGAGGCTGTCATGACTGTTGCTAGGATCGAAAGATTCAGGAGAATTCTTTGCAAGATACCTGGCGGCGAGCACGCGAGCTTCGTCGGTCCCGTGCTCATTCTCGATGCCTGGATTTTCTCGCAGAAAAGATGTAATCGCGATTTCGAGCTGCTCTGAAATTTCAGCAGGTTCAGATTGATCTGATGAAGACATAAAGAAATTTAAGCTGAGGTCTGGTTTTCGGGATTAACAACGGTTGTCACCAATTCTTCTGTGGGGTCTTTCCCGCTATCTGTCTCTTCTGCGAGATCGCTTTCTGTGGGAATAAACTTGGCATGAGTCGCTTCCAAATAGGTCCTCGAACTTTCCCTGCTGGCTTCGTAACTAAGCGATTCATTTATGAATTGAAGCCGTGCGCGGGCATTCCCGATGACCTCGTTCCACTCGAATGCCCAAACCTGAATATTCAAGTCGCCGTCATCGAATACCAGTCCTTTACGCCGTTCCCGTTGATTTGCCTTCCGCTTGGCGTGGTCATCCATCTCGTTCGAAACAACGATGAATTTCCATCGTGTTTTCTCCTTCTGAAATCTACTGTCCTGGGCGACAGCAAGGGCATAACTTTCAGCTTGGGAAAGGATTTTTGAGTTAATTCGCTGTTTAGGGCGCTTCAACTCCACAACGAGGTGATCCCGCTCATCGTGTCTCGGCTGCACACTTCGACTCAACATGAGGTCAATTCTGCCTGCTTGTTCGTCTTCTCGAAGAACTGGGTCAGTAATTTCCTCACGCAATTTGTCCAGGTGAATAGCAAGAACCTCTTCAAGCGTTTTCTCACTTCCGGAGAGAGAAAATTCTTCGTCGAATATCCACGCTTCCGTTTCGAGAATTTTATGAAGCTGATCGCGTTCAAGAAGCTTCGCTTTAGTCTCCTTGTCATTAACCAGGTTTTCCAACGCAAGGAGAAAATCCAATCGATTAGCTACTGTTCTTGCGGAGCTGATGATATTCGAAAGCGATGTCGATTCAAGTAGCTGGGACAAGCTCTCCTGCTCCTCTTTCTTTAAGTTCAGCATCTCCGTGATGATCCGCTGAACCGATTCAGGATTCTCCTTCAAGGCCTGCGCAAGCAGGCGGAACATGAATCGTTTGGATTTCGGGTCGGCCTCCTCAAACGAGGGCAAGTATGACTCAACGTTTACTGCCAGAATGTCGAAGACTTGCCGCTCTGCTTCCTCAACAACATTTAGATGCTCTTTTTCTTCGAAGGGGTAAATTTGCTCGCGCTTCCAACGCTCCACAATCTGGCTTTGGCGCTCATGGAGTTTGCGGCGAAAGTGAGCTTTGACTGCCTGCTTTGCACTTCCAACAATGGCTGCTACATCGGCGTGCAACTCGTCCAGTGTAAGTAAACCCTGCTTATCAAGCTCTCGAAAGTGATCGCTCTTTACGTAGGCGGTGAATTCGAATCCTGGCGCTCGAATCTGTTGGCCGGCTTCCGTTTCGTGAAGAGAGACTCCATCCTTATCGCAAAGATGCACTACTCTTTTAGCAGGCATTAGCCATTCGACGACCGTAACGGAAGCCTCAACCTTCCGCCCGTCAGGAAGAAGGATCTCATCCAGAGGAATCTCCTTTTTGTCTTTTTGAAAAGAACCGGGATCAACCTTCACTCCATCATACTCTAAAGTGATAGATGGATATTGGCCCAAGTATGCCGCAAACAGCTTTGCAAACTCTTCTCGGGCGCTTTCATTGAGCAATGAACCGAGGCTCTTTTCGATACCCGAAATCACGACCTCCGTTCCGCATCCATTGCCGTTTGCCGGAGTCGGATCGGAAAATTGCAGGTTGGTCAAAGCATTGGAACGTCCGACAATCCTATAAGTAAACCGCGCACTATTGCTCTCATAGGTGGTGAGCCACTCTACCTGCGACCCCAGTGAAAATGCTTTGAAGCGTCCTTGCCCACTTTTGCCATGCAACGCGCGACCATTCATGCGAGCTTTTTTCTTCTTCCATGAGTCTCCGAGATTCCCAAAGAGATGGCCCACCTCGGAATGGTCTATACCTACGCCTGTGTCTTTGACTCGGATTGTTTCGACACCATCAAGTTGATTGGTTTCAAGCCTGACAGAGACATTGTTTGCGCCAGCATCAAGGCCGTTCCAAATTAACTCCGCGACCGCCTTAATTGGCGAGGTATTGGCTAGGCTTTCGAGGAAGTCCTCCTTGGCTGCAATGGCGATTTTGTTCATCTGGGGATGATTTTATAGTTACTCCCAATCTTTTGTTTTGAAGCCGAGCGCCGTTGCGTTTTCGGAGACGGCACGCTTCGTCTGATCCGAAGCGCCTTCCGGGAAGTCGGCCGAAATTTCCAAAGTCACTTTCACGTTAGCATTGGGATCGTTGCCGAGAACGGAGATGATTTCCTCCGCGATCTGAACGAGGCGCACCTTGGCGGTCGCCGGGGTAATATCGGCCGAACCATAGAACGCCTTGGCCTTCGCCGTTGTGGGCGTCGCCGGCGGAACCGGCGTGGACGTTCCAGTTGTCGGCGGTGTTTCCTGAACTGGAGGAGCTGTCGGCGATGGAATTGTGCCGCCACTCGGCGGTGCAGGGGCCTGCTTGGCTGCGTAGTCCCTCGCTGCCTGAGGTTCGATTAGCAGAAGCGTATCATCGAACTGGATGTTAGCGTCGCCGAGTTTGAACCCGTCGAATGTGTCCCCGGACTGGCCGTAAGCCGTCCCGAAGAAATCTTTCGTGTCGGCTCCCTTGACGATGGCCTGAGCCAATACGCCATTGTCCCGAAGGCGCGGAAGGTAGAGGTAACGAAGAGTGTCCTCCCAGAAATCGAAAGCGCGGATCGCCGTTTTATCGGCCTTCCAATACAGCTCCTTCAACTTCGTGCGAAGGTGGATGGGTGACCATGCCGGAATAACGAGTTCGTTTTCGGACGTGACGCGCTCAACCTCTTTTCCGAGTGACGATCCGCTCGTGTTCAACGCGAAAGCCTCCACGGAAATTTTCGTCTCGGTCGCATTGTATTGAACGGGGCAGAGCAACCATTTGTAGCAGTCCCTCGCCACGCGGGCCAAAACGTCGGTGGCCGTTTCAAATTCCTTCTCGGCCTGCTTTTGCTGCAAGAGGTCGATGTTCAGTCGAGTCAATTTGATGTCTTCGACGATGCTTCCCCATGCGAGGGCTGTGCGGATGCTGTCGTTCAGGCGCGACAAGCCTCCGTGGTCGGCGGCGAGGAAGACGAGGCGGTTGCCGCGATACCGGGGTTTGCCGCCGTTGTTGCGAACGTAATCCAGCACCGCGTCGAAAGCCATACGCGTCTCTTCCTTCGCATAGGCATTGTTGGGAGGAAGCACAACCAGCCGCAATTCGCTGTCGTCCGGAACGTCGGAGTGCGGGGTGAAGATGTGCGTGCCGTCGAAGGTGGCTATTCCGCTAGCCAGCTTTTTCAAGACATCGGCGATTTTCCCGCGAACCTCGTTCTTTTCCTCGAAGCGCCGCTTGCGATCCTCCATCTCGCGCCGGAGGTTGGCACGGGTGTCGAACCAGAAACGGGTGTTGTCCTGCGCCTTGTCGCCGGAATTGTTCAGGTAATGAAGCCGGTCGGCGATCCGGTTGAGCGCGTCTGTGTAAACGGAAGCCGTCTGGCCCGGCTGAAGGCAGCCGAGCAGGATGCGGGCGCGGTCCAGCCCGCGCACGCCCGGCTTTGTTGCAACGGAGGACGGCGCGGTGCCGAGGAACAGCGTGCGAGCGGCGCGGCGGGCGGCCTGGATGGCTCCGAAACGCGGCTCCTTCGATTCAAGTTCCGTCGTTTCCGCCCGGTCACCGTCGATGTCCTTTTCCAAAACTGGGTCCCAGCCGGCGGGCAGATAGTAGGTCAGTTCGTTTCGCGTGTTGCCGTCGTAAAGCGGCAGGCTGCCCGGCAGGATGAGCAAATCCTTGTTGTCGTCCTTCCAAAGCCGATAGATGACCTTCGCCATCAATTTCAGAACGCCACGGGTGCGCTGAAAACCATCGATGGTCGTCCAGTCCTCATAGAGCCGGTCGAAGACTTCGGGATGGATCGGGTAGGCTCGCAGCAGCCTCTCGAAATACTGCACCTCCTGCGTCTCGGATGGCAGGCGGGTTCCCTCCCCGATGTAGGCGTCGGCAAATGCCCGGCTGACGGTTTCCCGCATTTTGGGATCGCGCAGTTCCGGCTCAAAGAGCCTGCGCCGCACGATTTCAAAGGCTTCCTCCGTGGCCACGGGTTTCCAGAGGGCTTGCACCCGCCCGAAAGTCTTTTCCAACGCCTTGAGCGTGGCGACGCCGCGCTGGCTGCCGACCTCGATTTCCGATTCCGGGAGCGATGCGAGGATAACCGCGTTGGGAACCAGCTTGGCCGCCTCCGTCAACGCCTGCACGAAGGACAGATTGCTGTCGTAGGTCCCCCCGCAAATTTGGCTGCTCTCGGGGAACTGGCGGATGTAGGCGACCAGTTCATCCACGAGGACCACGCAAGGTGCGTGCTGCTCTAAAAGTGTGACGAGAGCGGATTTCCCCGGAGAGGTCCCGCTCGCATCTGCCTCTCCCACGAGAGAAAAAGCGCTCTCGCCGCCCAACTGCCACGCCAGTTCTCCCCAGAGCGTGTTGACGGTGCTGCCACCCATCTTGCGAGGAATATCGGGAGCGAGGTCTGTGCCGTCGAGCACCGCGATGCGGGCCTGCGGAACGTCCATCAGCCCAGCTTTGTCGAGAAGATCGGGCACCCCCGGCAGGTCTTGAATCGAGCACTTCCGCGAGGCGAGATGATAGACCGCGAGCAACGTGTGCGTTTTGCCGCCGCCGAAGGCCGTTTGAAGCTGAATGACCGGCTCGCCCCCTTTGCCGTTGAGACGCTGCGCGACCTGCGTAAGCAACAGGCGCATGCCCTCGGTGATGAACGTGCGCTGAAAAAATGCCTGGGCATCGCCGTATTCCTTTCCGGCCTTGCCTTTGCGCACGGCGGTAATGTCGGCGGCGAACTCCGACTGCTGGAATGTGCCTTCCAATACGTCGGGATGCGGGATGGCGATTTCTCTCCAAGGTTTCATAGGGTTTCTCCGAAGAGGTCTTTGTCCTCCGTGATCTGGCCAGCGGCGGCTTCGATAGCTGTCCAGCCGGTGATGAGTTCGTTGTAGGCACGGGCGTCCTCGGCGCGGTTGGAACGCTCGCACAGCGTGTAAAGGCGGTAGGCGAGTTGGCGGGTGGCCTCGGCCTTGTGGCGGATCGTGGAGAGGAGGTGGGCGGCGGCAACGTCGCCGCCGTTTTTGTGAGCACGGATGAGGTGATGAAGGCTTTCCCATACCGGAAGGCGTGGGTCGGCAGCAGGGTTCCAATCCTCGGGATACTCGGACCATTTGAGCAGGCGCACCTTGCCGCCTCCGCTTTCCAGCACGCCGGAGTGCTTCACCCCATCCACGCTCGTGCCCTTGGCGCGGGCCAGCACATCGGCCTCGCCGAAAGGACCGGAGTTCCAGCTGTATTGATCAAACCAATGCAGACAGAATTGCGTATCGTGATCGAAATCGTCCTCGGCGAGGAAGCGGTTGATGAGTTGCAGTGCGGTGCGAACGGTCATCGGCGTGCCGTCCGCCTCCAGCACGGCGGTGTATTTGGAGAAGACGGCCATGCCGGGGCCGATGATGGCCTGGGACAAATCTACCGGCGCGACCGGCGACCGATCTTCGCCTGCACCCTTGGTCATTTCGTCGAGGGCTTCGGGGAGGACGGTATTGAGTTCGCGAATGAACTCACGGCGCGAAATGCTCGGCGCGTCGGTAGGGCGCTTACGGCAGACAAGAATAACGCTGGAGGCAAGGGCGTTTGCATCCGCCCCAATCATTCTATTACCCATTTCGGTGCGCATGGGCCACGTGCCCGAGAGCTGGAGATCTGATCTGTGGACGGCCTCAAGGAACGTCTCCCAGCCGGTCGAGCTAGTTCCCGATTCCGATTCTGTATCCGATTGTTTAAATGCGTAATAAATCGTGATCGGATACGAGGCGTGCCCCTGAGTGGCCAAGCTCCGCATTGCCTTGGTCATTCCAACCAGGAAAAACTGTTCAGCCTTCTCTTTGGAGCCATGCCGGTATGGCGTTGCAACTAACTCTTCAGCCTTTGGCGTTGCGACTGTTGAAAGGACGGATGAGAAGACATCCCGCAACCCCCGCCGCAACCAAATGTAAAAGAAATCCGACAGATCAGCATAGCCAATATTATCGTAGTATGGCGGGTCTGTCGAAATTACCTTCGCCGTAGAGAAAGATTGAGTTTGCGCATCGGCTTGCGCCACCACCCCTGGATGGCCGTTCCCAAGACGATCAAGAACTCGCATCATGTTTTGGAGAGAAACGAGGTAGTCGCCCGCCATTCCGCCCAACGCGTTTGCCTCAGAAAAATCCCAAACCATCGGGAGTGCCTGTCGGCCAAATGTGGCGATGGATTGGTCCATTGTGGTTTTCCACCGACAGAGAGATGTTTGAGCATCCGACATTTTGCTTACGGCCAATGCGAGATACACGCTGACAGCTTCGGCGTAGGCTTGGGAGCCAGTGCCGCCGGATTCGAGGGGGCGGGAATCGTCGGGCAGACCGGAGGCTTCCGCATCTTGGCGGATGCGCTCCCGCGCCTCGCCCACCAGATCGCTGAAGGTCGTCAGCGCTACCAACTGCCGGGAGGTGAAAAGGTCGCCGTAGGTCGTGAGGCCATAGTTGGGAGTCTTGAAGTCGCGTGGATTGTTGGGAAGAAGCATCTCTGGCTTCCATGTCGGTTCCGCCCGTGCTGCGGCAGCTTCCATTTCGACAGTCGACGCAAGATAAACTCGACCGCGAACGCCTTCAGCAACAATTGCCATGAGCTTTTGCTCCATTCGGCCAGCCTTTCCTTGCTCGCGAATGTAATCGTAGTCGATGGGCGTATCGGACATCAGGCAGCGAAAAGCCTTTCGCTTCCCGGCAGTCGTGCCGCCCAAGGCCTCCGGCGGCGGCGTGCCAATCTTGACGTTGAAGCGGTAGCTGTCTCCCTCGACAATGGGCTGCACGTAGGCCTCTTTGCCTGCCTTGCTCGACAGAATGAAAGTCGAGGCGAGCGGCACATCCACATGGGAAAAGGCGGGGTTTGGGCTTTTTACGGTGCGTGCCCAGAGCCACGCGATGACGGTGAGCTTCTGGCCGACGAAGGGTTTGAGGTCGGACCGTTCGCGGGCCATCTCAGCGGTGATTTCCACCTTGGGATACAAATGTCCGATGCGTTTCTCCGCCTCGGCACGTATCCACGCGCCGTAGTGCCGCACGTCCTCAGCGAGTCCCGTGGCCCCTTTCCACGATGCCGAGCGTTCGCCCCGCTTGACCGCCGCGGGATTCACCGGCGGTTTTCCGGCGAAGCGCGGCGGAATCTCGATCATGGCCTTATTGATAAGCACGGGCACGGGATTGAGGTCGGAGGCATACGCCTCCAGCCCGAGCCTCTGTGCTTCCAGCGGGATGGCCCCGCCCCCGGCGAAGGGATCGTGCAAGGCGGGAAGCTTGTCGGGGTTGAACAACTCGGCGGCCTGCGGGTGATCCCTATTGAGTTCGCAGACCTCGCGCCACGAGCGGCGTATCTCGACGCGAGCGCGTTCCAGCACGGCCTCGTTGGTGGTGTTTTCCCACTGCACGAGGTCTTCGATGATCTTGAATAGTTCCTTCCGCTTCTTCGCGGCTTCGTGCTTGTTCACGCCATACTTGAACCCCTGCCCCTGCTGGTAACCGGGATCATTGACAAGTTGAGCAAAGATGACCGCCCGCGCCGCCGCCAACGGTCGCCGTGCCCACCAAAGATGCAGCGTGGATGGATGCCCATGCCGGATGGATTTCTCCCGCGCTGCGGCAGCATTGATCGCATCAAGCGGCAACGCGACCTCGATGAGCTTGCGGGGGGATTTGATGGGGTGGGCGGACATCAGGCGGCGGGTGGTGCAGGAGCAGGTGCAGGCGGGACCGCGACAGGGTTCAAAGAGCCAGGGTAGAATCGTTCGATTTCATGAATTAGAAATTCCGCGAAGCTCCGAATACCTTGAAGGTTATGAGGATTGGTAGCGGGCTGGTGCCCGAGATTCGCCTTCACGTTGCGCAAAGATTCCCAGGAGACAAAGTCAGCAGGGAGACTGCCCTTACCGTAACCGGGGAAGATGCGCTTGATCTCTGGGAGATAGCCTTCGGAATGAAGCGGCGTGATAAAATGACGAAGGCCGCCGGGACCACCGAATTTAAGCCACTCTGCCAAGGGGGCACCATCGAAATGCAGGGCGAAGAAATCCTCGAAATTGTGAAAAGAGAACAGAAAGTCGGGGATGCCGGCTGTCTTTGCGGCATAGTTGTCGGCGCAATGGTAATCGTTGCGATGGTAGAGGTCGAAGTCCGCCCAGACCTGAATGGAAGGGATTTTCCGATTGTCAGTGCGGGTTCGGTTGTAGGCACTCTTGATTTTCCCGAAGGAGCCAGTCTTGGCAACGGCATGCATCGGGCCGATAAAGCGCAGGGGCGCTTCAAAGGTGTCGGGAGGCAATGGCTGAGAGTCCAGAAAACTTTGCAGGCGCTGTAAATAGGCGTGCTCCGATTCTCCTTCGCAGACAATAATGTGGCGAGTGCAAGGCATGGCTACAGCGCCGGGTGGGGAACGCCGGAATAGAATCCAGCGAGATATTGCTTGCGGAAGTTGGTGACATTTCGAATGTCTTCGCCGTCTTTTTTGAGATCAACCAGGCGGCGAACGAGGGTGCCGTTGGCGAGCGTTTTCTTGACCAATGCGATTTCGGAAAGCCGCAGAATGGCGTCGTCGAGGATGTCGGTATTATGCGTGGTAAAGATGAGCTGCGCGCCCTTGGGGTTGGTTCGTCGTGTTTTGAATAACATCACGATTTCCCGCATGAGTAAGGGATGGAGCGAGCATTCGAGTTCGTCCACCAGCAGAATTCCACCGATCTTGAGCGAATAGAGAACGAGGCCGACGAGGCCGGCCAGCCTTTGGGTGCCGTCGGACTCGTGCTTTATGAAGTCGAGCAACGTGAGTTTGCCGGCCGCGTTTTTGTGACTGCTGGTAATTAACAGCGCATGTTTTGCTCCTGTAGCCTGATTGATCCTGGTAATGCCCGGCAACTCAACCTCGTCCTTGGCTATCTCTTTTTGGACAATGTCGATCGCAGCGATGTCAATATCGAGGCGGCGAACCACATCCGTAATTTCCCGAAGAGCGGCGTCTTCGTCTCCGTCCAGCGTCGAGGCCAGAATCTCGACAGCGACAGGAAGCAAAACTGTTTCGCTGTTGATCAGCAAATGGAGCGATTTCGCAAAAAATCCAAAGACGTTGCTTAGATCGCTATTCAAACCTCGATAGCCGCGAGCGATGCGATTAAGAAAAGGCTTAGTTTGCCGTCCCTCACCGTCAGAGGATTCCACTCGAAGAATATCAGAAAGTTTTTTCTCAGAGTAAGATTCGGAAATGATCTGCGGGGCAAAAACGCCCTCAAGCTTCTTAATGGCGTAAAGCGGTTCTCCGTTTTTGCTTAATGCTTCGTCGAGAATTTCCTTCGCATTGTAGGTGAGGCGATACTCGAAACATTCTCCCTCGATGAGAAACTTCAGTTCGAATGTCGTCTCGGAGAATTTCGGGTTGAGCAAATTTGGTTCGAAGACCTCTGGAAGTTTTGGGCCGGCAGTCACCAAATGCCTGAATACCGCGAGGGCTTTGAGAATGTTCGTTTTCCCTGAGGCATTCGCACCAAAGAATGCCATGCAAGGCGTAAGGCGATGATTTTCGCCTGCATCAAGAAACGGGAGAATTTCTTGTTTTTGGTAGCCGTTGGGCGCTTTCCCCTCGCCGTATGAAAAGTCCAATTTCAGCTCCAGAATGGACCTGAAATTCCGAACGAAAAAGGAGGATAACATGATTTTGTGATGGATTTCTACTCATTCAAGGCGAAATCCGGGATATGGCAACAAGAATAAACAGATTTTTTGTTTATTTTTCACGCTGAATGGATCGGTTTCGAACGGGCGAGAAGCTGCTTCAGGTCGAAGTTGATGGAGGAAACGCCCCAGCCCGGTTCGGCATCGAACGGGTTTTGGATGTAGTGCGGCCCGTCCACAGCGTCATCTTCGCCGACAAGCACGATGGCGAGGCGGAATTTGTCGGCCTGGTTCAAGGCGTAAAGCATCTCGTTTCGCGTGATGGTGACGGTGCTTGCACCCTTTACCCGGCCTTTTACTTCGATATGACGCGGCTCTGGCAACTTGCCATCCACGGCGGGGGGATAGGACGTGATGTCCCACCCGCATTTCAGTGCGGAAACGTCCGACACAGTGCATCCAAGGGCTTCCTCCGCTTGGCGGACGGCCTCCATCGCAAGGCGTTCGATTTTGATCCGCGCTGCTGGATCGGAAGAGAATGCTCCCCCGGTTTCCTGCGGCTCACCCCGCAATTTGCGCAGTAGCCCTGCGGGGATAACCAACGCTCCGCCGAGGGCGACTGGGGTGCCATTGACGACGTGGCGCATGGCCTGCAGTTCCTTTTTCCGATTCTCCAGCCGGCCGCCAAGGTCGTTGATGGTGCGCTGAATATTGTCGAGATTCAGGCGCACGTCTTTTCCCGCCTCCTGATCCTCCTTCAATTTTATCCATCGGTCGGACCAGTAGGCAATTTCCTTGGTCAGCCGTTCATTCACGGCGGCAAGGGTCTTGTCCACGTGAGCAACGCGCCGATCCGCAATTTCTTTATAGTGCTCGGGAACGAGCGTCCCCGCGGCGAGAGCGAGTGCTTTTTGTTCCTGATCGGCCCGAATCCAGTCTGAACGAAGGAGGTCGGCCAAGATCGGAAGGTCGGAGGAATCTAACGGTTCGTAGTCGAGGTGCGGTGCCCATCCCGCGAAGGTGGCGGAGCCATCAGGGGCGACTTGAACGAACTGGAGACGCTTGGAAAGCGTGGTGCCGTCACCGGATTTGATCTCATGGGTGATGAGGAACAGGAGCGAGGCTTCCTCCCCCTCGTCCGTGGGATTTACGAGGATGGTGCCCTGACGGAGAAGGTTGCTGTTTTTCTCCAGTATGATGTCGCTCACCGCGAGCATCAGCGGATGTCCGGGATGGAGCATCTGCGCAAACGGTGCGTTGGGTCGGTCCAGCGGTCGAACGCAGTCCTTGGTGAAGCAAACGCGTTCGTATCGTTTAAGGACGGGCGCGAGTTCGCGGCGATTTCGTCCGCTGATTTGACGGTCACGCTCACGGATGAGTGCGGGAACGTGCGTGATCTCGAACCGGCCCGGCTCTCGGGGATACATCGCCCCGCCCAAGCTCTCGAAGGCCTTGGCGAAAAATGAACGGACAAAATATGGCTGGAGCCGCCGTGCCTCAGCGATCTCCATTTGCTCCTTCACAGCAAAAAGCCGCTCGGTGCTCATGCTCTCCTGCGCGAGAGCGTTGCGGTCCAGAAGCTCCTTGATGTGGATCGTATCAAAGGCTGTGTCGATCTTCTCTAGTCGGCTTGCTCGGCGCTCCGGTTGATCGTTGTATCGGATGGCGTCGAGGAGCAAATCCTTGAGACTCCTTTCCTCAAAAACTTCGCCAAGAATATCGAAGACGCGGCCATTGAAAGCGTCGTTGATGGTTTCGAGCTTGGTCAGGAGCCGGTGATAGACCTCGCCCTCGCGAGTCTCCTTGGCCACGAGATTCCAGAGGTGGCAAACCTCCTGCTGGCCGATACGATGAATGCGCCCGAATCGCTGTTCCAGCCGGTTCGGATTCCATGGCAGGTCGTAATTGACCATGAGGTTGGCATTCTGGAGGTTGACGCCTTCGCCGGCGGCATCCGTGGCCAGAAGAATACGAACTTCCGGGTCGGAACGGAAAAGTGCCTGCCGTTTTCGTCGTTCGTCCCGGTGCGTGCCGCCGTGAATCGTCGTAATTGCGTCCGGGTTGCCGAGAACGCCTGCAATTCTCTTCTCCAAGTAATTCAGCGTGTCCCGATGCTCGGTGAATATGATGAGCTTGCGCTGGCGTCCGTCGGTATCGCGCATTTTTGGGTCATTCTGGAGGATCTGGGAAAGCTCGTCCCATTTCCGATCCTGACCAGAATCCACGACTCCTCGTGCCTGATTGACAAGCTTGGCGAGAATGGCAATTTCCGATTCCAGCTCCGCGATGGTCGCCGCTGCGGTTGCCGTGTCGGCGAGCTTTTCCTCAAGCTCTTCCTGCTCCTCTGCGTTCAGGTCGTCGTCGTCTTCCGGCGCAGCTTCGAGGCTCTGGGAAAACTGCTGACCGCGAGCGAGGAGCTTTTCCTCGCGCAGACGGCGTTCCAGCCGGTCGTGGCGGCGGCGAAGGGATTGAAAGATGGCTTCCGGGCTGGATGCGAGACGGCGCTGCAAGGCGGTGAGTGCGAAGCCGACCGAACCTTTGCGCGGGCCTTGCAGGGCGTCGGCTTTACCCATTTCCGTTTTCACGTAGGAGGTGACCGCTTCGTAAAGGGCGGACTCAATGCCACTCAGCGTGTAGTTGGCCGTATAGGCACGGCGCTCGGGAAATAGCCGGGTGCCATCGAAGCGCACCATGTCTTCCTTCACCATGCGGCGCATCAGGTCGGAGGCGTCAACCTTGTGGCTGCCATCGCGGGGCCGGCCATAGAAACGGTCTGAATCCAGCAACGACAGGAAAAGCTGAAAATCCTCGTCCTTCCCGTTGTGTGGTGTCGCGCTCATCAGCAGAAGATGCCTGGTGCGTGCGCCAAGCTTCTCGGCAAGGCTGAACCGGCCCGTGCGTTTGATCTCGTTGCCGAAAAAATGAGCGGAGAGTTTGTGGGCTTCGTCGAAAATCACCAAGTCCCACGAAGTGGCCAGCAGCTTTTCCTGAAGCTCTTCATTCCGCGCCATTTGATCGAGGCGGACGATGAGATGATCCAAATCCTCGAAAGGATTTCCGGTTGGCGTCGCCGCTTGCAGCGCGGCGGAGAAGACATTGAACTGGAGTCCGAATTTCTCGAACAATTCATCGCGCCATTGCTCGACGAGGCTGCCGGGAGCAACCACGAGGATGCGGCGGGAGTCGGCACGCATGATGAGTTCGCGGATGAAGAGGCCGGCCATGATGGTTTTTCCCGCGCCGGGATCGTCGGCGAGAACGAACCGAAGCGGCTGCCGGGGCAACATGGATTCATAGACTGCCGTGATCTGGTGCGGGAGCGGGTCCACGTTCGACGTGTGGACGGCCATCATTGGATCGAACAGAAATGCAAGGTCGATCCGCTTGGCTTCTACGGCGAGCTTGAACGCCTCCCCGTCGCCGTCGAAGGACCACGGACGTTCGGCGGTGGCGATGGAAATTTGATCAAGGTCAGCCGGTCCAATCAATCGCTCGCGGATTGTTCCGTCGGGGAGTCTATAGATGAGCGTGGCTGACTCGGGAGGGATGGGAACTACGGCAACAATCGTGACAACGAGAGTCGGCTCCACGCCGCTCAAGCTCGCTCCCGGGGTCAGATTCAGTAGGTTCGCCATGAACCCTCAATTGATACACGTTTGCCCGCTACCGAAAAGGCGGCATTTCACTCTGTTTTTCCTGCCATTTTTGCCGCGGCAAAAGGGAGAGCTACGTGCGCTCTTCCGGAGAGAGGTAAGGCAGGTTACAGAGGTCAAAAACATGCCGTTCCGACTCGGCGCGAATCGTTTTTCCGTTTGGCAGGGTGAAGCCAACACCGTAAGGATTCCATTTCCAGTCCTTCGCCTTTGCGGCTGAGGCGATCCGGATGTTGCTGGCCGTGCCTCCAGTGCGATTTACCAGCATGTTATACCAGCGGCTTTCGTCGGTAAAAAACAGGTCCACCTTCATGCCGGTTTCTCGATGGACCATGAGCTTGTTTTCCGCGGCGTTTCCAGCGATGCGGCCATCCTCAGCCAGCCGGGGCGCAAGTATGCCGTCGTCGAGCATGGCTTCGATCACTGCGTCGGTTTCCGGAACGAAGATTCGGCAACGAGGAATGATGAGTAGTTCCACATCGCCAACGAGCGGCTTTTTCCGGCGAACGGAACCAGCGATCTCAATGCGCTCGGTGGCGGGGCCAAGCCGTTCGATCAAGTCGGCGGCGACGATGCGGGCGGAGGCGCGAGGCCATTTTTGTTTCACCGCGAATATTCCACGATATTTTTTCGGCACGCGCTTCGGCGGCGGAGGCACGACAAGGATTTCCTCGAATGCCGCTTCCGGCCTGGTGGGCGAGAGCCACACTCGGCGGCAGCCCACGCCGCGCTTTTGCGCGAATGCGCGGGCTTCTGCTTCCCCCTCCTCGTCGTCCTCGAATTTCCGCACCCCTGCGAGGATACTGGTTTTAAGCGGAGCGAGAGCGAGGAAGGCGAGAGCGTCGGCGGTGTAGCGGTGTTTGGCGTCGGAGGTCGGTGTTTTCATGCCATGTTACCTCCCGTTTAAGCCTCGAATCCAGTTCCAAGCGCTCCGCACGTCGCAGACATTGCTGCGCTTTTCCACAATGCGGCTACCGTCTTGTTTGATTGTGATGAGGTTGGCTTCGAGAACGTCAGGATCGTCAGGATCGCCACCCATATCGGTTGCCATGAGCAGCACAAGAGTGCCGTCTTCGGCTTCGTGCGCGGCAATCGCCCCGTGAATTTCACAGAGGATTTCGTGAAGCGGGGTTGCCTCCTCGTCTTCGTCATCCCTTGGTTCCTCGCTGTCAGGGCCGGGGTCGCCGTCCTCGGGTTCATAGTCCGCCGACGAATCGTGGGCGGTGGAGAGAGCTGCGAAATAATCGTCCTCCTCTGGGCTGAACGGCTCATTGGCGAGGAAACAGGAGTAATCCCCGGCAAGGTAATGACGGTGGCGAGAGCCGTCCAGCTCAACGCGGAGGAAGCCACCGTCGCACAGGTAACGGACGGCTGCGTCCACTTCGTAGCTGTGACCCATCGCACGCAATGCGAGTTTGGGAGCCCCTGGCGTGGCGACGAGAAACTCGACCATGCGGCGGATGACTGCGAAAGGCTTGTCGTCTTCCGGGCCGTGGCCGGGATCACCATCTCCGGGGATGTATTCTTCGGGACCGGGATCACCGTCCTCTGGTTCCCAGTCCGCTTGAGAATCGCGGGCGGCGGCGAGGGCTGCGAAATGTTCATCCTCGCCGGAGAGGCCGGGGCCGCCGAATCCGAAAAGGAATTGGACACCTTGGCGGCGGGTGTGCTCGGCGAGGAGGACTCCGCCCGATGCGAGATGGCCGAGCGTGGTGGTTACGTTGCTGGTGCTGGTGTGGTAGGTATTCATGATGTCGTTGTGGTTTTGTTGATTGTTAAACTTTGTCCCGGCCCGGCTTTTTCGATGCCGCCTCCGGCCTGTAGTCCCCCGGCTCGAACGTGGCGGCGGGCTGCTCCGCTTTTTCGGTGAGGTAATGGCGGTGTGAATTCCCCTCTTTGATGACGCGGATTTCTCCTGCCTCATGGAGTTTATTGATCGCCCAATCAACGCCGTCTGAGGAACCGAGCTTGCGAAGCTCGCGTTTGACTTCGCCTGGATATTTCTGCAAATGGTCGACGATCCGGCCCATGAGAACGGTCGGCTTTTCGCCTCCGTCCTCTGCGGACTGGCGAGCGTCCTTGCCTTCAGGGCGGAGGTCTGTCCACGTCAGACGCGTTTGCCCGACGCCGACAGGATCAAACCAGAGACGGGCGATGCGCTCGCCCTCAGCAGCACCAAGGCCGCTATGCCGGTCTTTGACAACTTCGATCTCGATGCCTCCCGCCTTGCCGGGATGGATGCGTCCGTCTTTGTCTTCGATGGTCGCGGAATACTTGCCGTCTTTGCCCCTCATGGCGCGAATCGCAAAGGCCGAGCCGTCGGTAAGGTCAAGTTTGCTCGTCGCACCTTTGGCGTGGCGGGCGTCCACGTCGCGACCAAAGTGGTCGGCGATAATCACGGCGCACCCCGCCGCCGTCGCGGGTTGAAGGAGTCCTTGAATTAAGGAGTAAGCGTCGTCGTTGTCGTTGATTTTTAGACCGAGCTTGCGGAGGACGGAGGCCACACCGTCAATGATGATGGTCGGCTTGTCCTCCTGAACTGCCGCCTGTTGGACGACAAATTTTAGGTCCTCTGCGTCGGGCTTTTGCGAATAGACCAGCATCTCCGCAAACGAACGGGGATAGCCAAAAGACTTCGCGCGGCGGAGCATCCGCTGGCAAACATCCTCGGGATCAACCCACAAAAAGCGGCGTCCGGCTGCTGCTTCCGAACGGGCAATTTCCAGGAGAATGTTGGATTTTCCGATGCCGGTTGGCCCGGCAATCGGATTGATCGCGCCGGGATAGATGAGCGGGAGGCCAGGCAACACCTCCCCAAGTTCCGGCAGGGTAACGGTTCCGGTATCGCCGTCCCAGATGGCGAGTTGGTCAACGACGGATCCACCGAAAGCGCCGTTCCAGCCGGGGACGGCTTTTTTCTTCTTTTCTTCGGTCTCGGCTGCGGTGGTGTTTTCGGCGCGGTCGGGCGCGGTGTCCATTTACATACCCTCCTTTTCCGTGTGGAGGGGTTTGCGGCCGGGGCGTCCTTTGCCGGGTGCGGCTTTAAGCGCGTCTTCGGCGTCGTAGTAGCGGAGGCCGTAACGGCGGATTTTTCCCGCGTCGGCGGCGCGTAGGATTCCTGCGGAATGGCACGTGAGCCAGCGGGCGAGGTCGGCGGCGGTGGCTACAACGCGATCATTGCCGAGAAGGCGCACAGCACCGGGAAAGTCGAGTTTGGATTGCGATTTCATGGGTCGGGGATGGAGCCGGGCGGGGTCGTTCCGCCCGGCTCCGGTTGGGTCAGGCGGCCTTGATGAGGCCGATTTTTTCGAGTTCCGATTTCCACGGCGTCACGTCGTGGCCTTCCATCGCGGTGCGGATGTCGGCCACCTTTGCGGCATCACGTCCGTCCATGCCGATTTCCGAGAGGAAGGCGGCGGTTCCCTCCGAACAGAAGCCGAGGGCTTCAGCGTCTTTGAGGGTGAGGCGTGCACGGTCATCGAGATAGCCTCCTCCGTTTTTGAGGACGGCACGGGCTTTTTCGATGAGGCCGGAAACGGCTTTGCAGACGGTGCCCGCGTGGTAGTTCGTTCCGAAGGCTTCCGCGACGTAGAGCGGGAAGCCTTCTCCGAACAGACGGAGCGTGGTCAATCTGATGCATCGGCGGATCACCGGCTCGCCGACCGGCAGCATCGCACCGGATTGGGTCAACGCCGTGCGCTTCCCTGTGGTGAGGCCAAGGGCCTTGCCGACTTCGGCGAGCCAGTCGCCTTTGCGGGCCGCAAACTCCATCGTGTCGAGGGTGTCGCCCTCTACAGTGATGAGCTTCGCCTCGTAGCTCGTCGAGCGAGAGGAGGGCCAGCGGGAGCTGCGGCGGGAGTTATCCCACCAAGCCGAATCCTTGCGGATGACGAGGAGCATTTTACCCTCGTTGAGGGCGATTTGTGCTTTGCCGTTCTCGGGCCAACCGCGCAGTTCTTCGTTGATTTCCTCGACGGATTGGCAGAGGCGGGCACCAACGAGCGTGTCACGGTTTTTGCGGCGTTCGTTGTCGCGGTCTATGATGCGTTCGCGGTAGGTAAGGACAGCCTGCGAGCACCCGCCGGGGTGGTAATACGCCTTCGCGTTCGCCGCGATCTTCGCGGCGCGGGACGGGCGAGAGCGCGGATAGTAGGCTTTCGTCGCCTCGACGATGGCGTCAATAGCGCCATCAAGTTTGAGGCCACGAGCGCGGTAGTCCCACACGGGGCGGATGTCCGCCGCCTTTGTGGCGCGACGGAGCCGGATGGCGTCGCGGGGGGCGATACCGAGATCGGCGCACGCTAGGGCGAGCGAGCCAGGGTTGAGGTTGAGTTTAGTTTTCTCCGCCTTGGAGGCGGACGTATCAGCTGGGTTTTGGTTGTTGGATTGCTGCATTGTTTGCGGTGCAATCCGGCCTGATTTGGGCACAAAAAAGGCCGGTATCGCGTGGTTTTGCGATCCGGCTATGATGTGATCAGGGCACAAAAAAAGGCCGGGAATCGCGTGTTGATGCGATCCGGCCAAACATTCCAGGGTTATCCCGGCTGAGTCCGATTGTTGTGTAGCGGCTCTCGGTGAACGAGTGCTCTTTCGCTGTATCTACACTTGGGAGGGGTATTTTTTTCGGCTTACTCCCGTCTCCGCCCGGACTATCAAAGATCAAATGCCTTCTTAATTTGAAGGTAGGCTCACACAAATGGAACCGCTAGGCCGAAATGTCAACGAAAATCGAAAAAGAATTTAAGTGGGAATCCCAAAACTCCAACTCAAACCAACTCCTGGCGCTAGAATCGTCGTGCCCCCTATTCCCGCCGGAATCGTGCGACGCGAGCGTCTCGCCGTTTCTCGCTGCCGCTCAAGCAGCATCTTTTTAGAAAGGCACGTATTTGTTTCTATATATCAACGATTTACAACACAAGAATCAAGTCGTGCCCAGATCGTGCCAAAAATCCAACGGCGCGTCGGAACTACCTGTAAACCAAGATTATATTAAAAGATACGCCCGCAAGCCCGAAAATCGGGCAAGACCGAAGACGGGCGAGCGTGCCTAAAACGTGCCCAACGAGTCAGGCACACTTTTATATCTGTTAATCAGGAATTTCTGATGATCGTGCCTATGTGCCTAAAACGTGCCTTTTTTGTGCCTTTTCTTCCCCTCGCGACATCGTGCCTACCCGTGCCAGCGCCCCTATAGGGGGCGCGTCAGGCACGGTCGGCACGTATTCGCGGGGTAAGGCATAAGGAAGATGATCGAGGATTATCTTCATGGCCGGGGCTGCGCCCCGGCCTAGAGGGGTGACGATCAACAGGAGGGGGGCGGTAGGGCCAAAGGCCCTGCCGCCGCCTTCGGGGCTGCGCCCCTACGGCATAAAAGCTGTCACCGGGCAATGCCCGGCAAAGTTCCCGCGCAAAGCGCGGGGGATTTGCCGACAGGGAATAAGATACACGACGTTTTGATTGTCCGGGAGGGCGAGGACAGCAGGCCGCCCGCTCCGACGATTTCTAGCGCTTTTCCTGCATGTGGGAAAGACGGCGCGGCGTTCCTCTTTGCGGCGGTTTTCTGGTTCTCCCGTCCCCGGTGACCTTTAACCCGACAGGGCGCGCTTGCGCCCTGCGTTCGCGGCTGGCCCTCCGGGCCATGCCGCCCCGTTCCTCCCGGAGGGTAGTCATCCACCGTTGAAAAATTCAGGAAAAGAGCGGCGAGCCACGTCCTTTTTCTCAGGTGCGACATTTGGGGTTCCGGTGGGCGATAGCCTCGCCGGGTTTATGAGGACGCCCGTAGGGCGCAACATAAATAAATCTAGAAACCCCAAATGCTTCATTGGTTGACGGGTCGGCATTGGATGTATGATTCGAGAACTTTCCCGCGAAGCTGCCGAGCACGATAACGCATCCGCAAAACCCAAACGCGGCAAGGAATCTCGCCACCAGCGGGACAAGCGCGAAAAAAAGGAACGCGTGGCGACAGAATACCGGGCGACGGTCGCGCTCGCCCGCGAAGCCGGCTCCCGAATCGTCGATGGCATCTTCGACGAGAAGGGCGAGGAACATTCCTTTTGCTTCCGGTTCTATGGTGGCCGGATTTGCCGCGAAAAGGACGCGGCCAAATATACCCGCGCCGCAATCAAGATGTCGGCGGAACGCGCCGTTTACCAGCGCACGAAGGAGGTCACCGACAAGGACGGCAAAACCATCCTGCGCCCGAACGGGCATGGCCGTTACGCTCATGGCGCGGTTTCGATGATTTCCAGCGTCGCCCCGTGGCAGGTGGCGACAATCAAACGACTGCCTCAAGACGAGCGGGATTTGCTATTGCTCCAGCTTGCGGAAGTTGAGGCAAAGACGATCAAGGATGTTTCCGGGCGCGAAGTCTTCGGCGGCTCCGCTCACTACGATACCGCCGTCCCTCACCGGCATATCCACGTCCCGAAAACGGACAAGGACGGCAACATTTACCCGAAAGCTGATTTCCTGACGGCGGGCGGGGCAACAGTCGGGTGGGACAGAATCATCCGCCAGTTCGGAGAGGACTCCGGCCTCGTCAGCGAGCAGAATCTTGAACGCTACCGTTCCAATCTCGCCAAGAAATACGACAATGGCCGTAAGCTAATTGATGTGGAATGCGCTCGCGCCTGCGACGATTTTTTCGTGAACGTCTGGCTCCAAAAAAACCCCGAATACCGAAAATCATTCCAGAAAGATTGCCTGGGGTATTCCCGCCGGAAGATAGCAGCACTCAAAGCAGAGAAACACCGGCCTTTGATGTCTGCGGCCGTAGATGAGTTCGTCACCGTTGGCATTTGGCCGCTCGCCTATCAAGCCATGAATTTTGCCATGTGGCGGCTCATTCCCCGCGATATTCGCCCCGTCGTGGTCATCGCGATCCGCACAACCCAAGCTGTCCGGCGTCCACTGCGTCTCGTTAAGCAGGCAGTCCGCGTCGTTGATATGCTGGCTGTCCTAGAACGGACGAAGGAGATGCCGCCGATTGAGCGCATTTCTATGCGTTAATGAGTATTATTTTTGACAAAAAAAGAACCGTTTTTTTTCGTGTCAACCTGCGCCAAATAGTGGCGCATGGACGCGAACAAACTAGAACGTCGCTTTTCAAAGCTCGAACGCCAATGCTTGGGCTTCCGCCGCGAGATTGATTTTCTCGCCCTCGCCGCCGAGGGTCAGAATGAAACCCTCCTTGGTGTTTGCGAGACTCTTTGGGAGATGCTCAAGGCCGAGGGCGACTCCGCCAAGGCGGGTCGCTTGCGCGAAACTCTGTTACGTGGCCTGGATGGCATCCGCTGCTTTCCGCTCGGATTCTCCCCAGCAGGAAAGGAATACGATTTCCACCGAGCCACCGAAACAGAGGAACACCATGCCCTCCGTATCCGTCGCCAAAACGCGCTGCTCGAACGACGCGATTTCATTCGCAAGGCCGCGCTGGCCCAAAAGAAGGAGGAAGCGGAAAAGGCGAAAAAGAAGGCGGAATACAATGCTTTCATCGGCCGCATGGCCGGGGTGAAGGAGGATGTAGAATAATGAATTTCGGTGCTCGCTGCATGGCATCGCCGGGACTGGGCGTTTCTGGGAATTTTCGCCCACTCCCGAAATTTTGGAACGCGATGAGCGTTCCGGGTGGGGGGCGGGATTCTTCGATTGTCCGCTTCCACATCACCCAGCCGGAACGGTCGGGTTTCGGTTCGGTGGCAATGGAGCCGGGCGGGTTCGGTTCCCGCCCGGCTCTCACTGATTTCTAACTTTATGCTGACGCTCGAATCTAAACCTTCGCTCCGTGTTCTGCGGGCGCTTCGTGGGCAGCAAGTCCGTTGGGGTTCGCTCGGAGAGCGGGATCGCGAATACTGCGCGGCGTGGGACTCCCTGCCGGAAGATGCCCGCTTGCAGCTTGCCGCCCAGGGCGTGACGGGGCCGTTGCTGCCGGAGTGTTCGCGCGAGGAAACGCCCGCCGCTCCCTTGCCTTCCTCCAACGACGCTCCGCTTGCCGTCGAGTATGACGCGGCAGAATCGGTCTTGCGAGTGCTGCAAATCCTTACCAGCTCTCACCATCCCTCCTTGCGGTTGGCTGCTGATTGTCTCCTACTCATCATCAACCGTTCCGACGAAAAGAACGAGGCGGCGGTTGCAAAGAAGCACGGCATCACCCGCGCGGCGGTCAGCAAACGAATCCGTGAGATGCGGAAGGGCCGATTCCTCGACGGTTTCGAGATTCACTATTTCGGCGGTCGCCGGGCGGACAGCGAACGCGCCCGTGTCCGTGCTCTTCGTGTCCACAAACAACGAAAACAACAATGCAAACATCAACCCCAAGCGAAACAAGCGGCCTTGTCCCTGCTGTCGGAATTGTGACCGTGAACGTGGAGGAAATCCGCGGAAGCTACGACCGCACCGTCACGGCACTTAAAACTGTGGCTCTAGCCTCGCACGAGTTTTTCGTTTCATGCGTTGAAACGGGTCAGCTCCTGGCCGCCAAACGCGAAGAATACCGCGACAAATCGGGCTGGCTCGAATGGCTCCGCCGGGAAGTCCCGGAAATCAGCCAACCCACGGCATCCCGCCTCATGGCGATAGCCGCGAGCTATTTCAGCGGAAACACCTCGCCCGCGCTTCCAGATCGGCTCTCGTCCATCCGCGCCCTACACGATGCCTTAAAGGCGACGGCGGAGGAGGATAAAGACGCTTCGCCGAAGACAGTCCGGACGGCGGCAGTAAAAACGACGAAGACAGATGGGATATTTTTTCGGCTGTTCCGAATGATCTCCAGGCCCGCCTTGGCGACTCCCGAACAGCAGGCATTTATCACGAATACAGCGGAGGCGGTTCGGCTTTGTGAAGAACGCGGATGGAAACTGCCAACAATCGACGTGATGACCAAAGTCATGCCAATGGACAGCCGATCACTTGAGTAACGTGCGTCGAAAATATGTCCATCGAGAAGTCTTCCCATCATGAAAAGGACCGGAAATCCCGGTCTGAAATTGAGGCCGAAAATGCCCAACTAAAGGGCATGAACGATCTCCTGCGTTACACTCTTGGTTGCAGGGAAACGGATATTGCCCGGCTCGAAAAAGACCTCGCGTGCGCTGAAGCCGATGGCGAAAACCTTAGGTGGGCTTATGACGCATGTAACGAGGCATTGCGATCTGAGTGCGAGCGGAATGCCGGGGACACCCCTTACTGGGCGGCCATTGCCTTCGACTAACTCTTGCTCACTCGCATGATGGTGGCGACGATTTCGCCGTCGGCTTCGGGCGAAGACTTCGCCTCCGCGATGATCTTCCCCTCGGCGTCCTCAAGCTCTGCCGTCCAACCCACGATTTTCGGCGAGATGGGTGTTTCCCTGCCGCAGCATTTACATCCCCAAATCACCACTTTACCCGCGACCGCCCGGGGTTTTCCGCCCGGCTTTACGTTCTTCTCGCCGACAAGGATTCGATAATTCTTCCGCACTTCCGGATCGCTCATTTTCTTCCGGTCATCCTTGCCCGCGTAGCGGGGGACCGCCTCAACGACCGCGTAGATTCGGAGCTTCGCCGGTGCCTCAAGGCCATCAATCACCGGCTTGAAACTTGTCTTCTCGTAGTGATCTACCCAGCATCCGGTTTCAAGCGGAGTGTGGCCGGGTTCTTTTTCTGAGCTGGTTTCCATCGTCACGGTTGGTTCCGCGAACGCGACGGCGGCGGACAAGAGCAAGGAGAGTGCGGCAAGTTTCACAGCGATTCCGCATATCGAGAAACCTTGTCCGCTTCAAGCAAAAACCTCTCCTAGGCGAGGATGCAGGAAAGGGAACCGTGGCAGGCTGTTGTCGATGTCGATCCGAAATACAGTCGCGCTCCCTGCTGACGCAAAAAATATATTCGGTCCAAAGCTCAAAAAGATGCGACTGTCGAAAGGGCTTTCGATCAAGGACGCGGCGGCACAACTCCAAACGGGGCGGCCGGTATGGAACTTATCTGAGACAGGACTCCAACATCTCGAAGCCCGCCGACGGGCGATTACGGACTCCGAACTGGTCACGCTTTTGAGGCTCTACGGCAAAAAGCTGGCTGACCTCGATTGACGGGCCGGCGGTCCAGATGATCGACGCTGTGGCGTCATCATTAAGCTTTCTCTGTTGCTCGCTCTAGCTGCGCTCTCTGCGACCCCGTTGGGTTCCGCCGTTAAGACAGTCGCCGACCGTGTCGCACGCGGGCGACATCCACATTGCTCACGCGTGAGCAGTCGCAAATACGATACGATTGCGTTCTTCCGCCGGCGGGAGATCGAGCGTTGCCCAATCTGCTTGTCGCATGTCGCTGGGAGCGCGGCGGAAATCACCTTCGCAACTGGCGCGAAGGAGTCTACGTTCCGCTAGGCTTGCAGGAAAACCGCAAGGAGCCGGAGGGCAACCGGAGCGGCGAACAAAACCCCGATAGACAACGGAACTATGAGGAGGATTCCGAGAAACCCGAAACGTCGCTCAACGCTGCGAAGCAATGCGAATATGAAGTAAGTGAAGAAGATTCGGAAGAAGTAACGAGTCATAGTTTTTAACCCTCAAAGTCGGGTTCGGGGGTGGGTTCGTCTGGTAAATCTGGAAGGTTTTCTTGCGTCTCAGGAGTTTGGGCGAGTGCCTCAACAACGGACGGGAAGAGCCGCCAGAACTGCGAGCAATCTCCCGGCCTCACCGCATTGAGGTAATTGGCTTTGATCACGGCCTCGCTATTTCCGACTTCGGTGGCCGTGAGTGCGGCGTCCTTGTAGAGCTGGTAATGGTAAGAGCTGAAACAGTGGCGCAAGGAGTTCTGCGGCCATTTTTTGAAGCCGGCGGCGGTCGCGATTTCGCGTAGAGCAATTTGCCAAGCGGCCTCGCGGCCTTCCTTACCCTTCCGGTTCGGGAGGTAATCGAAAACCAAATCGCCGGGCTCTTTATCGCCGACGATAAATTCGAGCCAAGCCGTGAGAACGGGTTCGACGGTTGAAGCTCGGGTCCGTCCGGTTTTTACGTGAGCCGCTTTGAGGAAAACCGATCCATCCAAAATGGCGCCCCATCGGACGGACTCCATCTCGTTATTCCGCATGCCCGAGAAGAGCTTCAAGCAAAGCCCACCCAAGGCCTCGGGCCGCTGGTTCTGCGCTGCCCAAAGGAGCCTCGCAACTTCCAACGGCGAAAGGATGTATTTCTCTTCCTTGTTCCGGTCGGTCGCCAGTTTCTTTTTTCGGCGGACAAGTCCGAGCGGGTTGGCGTCTCGGGGGAGCCAGAATTGGTCGATGGCAAAATTGAAGAGGATTCGTGAATAGCGTTTCCGCTTCTCACGTAGAGCCAAGCTCGCCGGAGGGCCAACCTTCGGTTCCACCTTGGGAGCGACCTGGGGTACCCGAGGGGGTTGGCCTTTCTTTGGCCGGTCTGCCTTCACGTTCGGGTCTTTGGGAGGCTTTGGGGCCTTCTCCCGGTGCATGCCTGCGGGTTTCTTGAGCATCTCGGAAACGTCCTCGGGCGTGATTTCCGAAACCTTCTTGTCGAGGAAGCCTCCCCAAAAATGGAGGAGCTTGGCTTTGCAATCTCGGATATGCCGGTCGGTGAGTCCTTCCAATTTCTGCTCGTCGTGGAGGGCGGTAATCGCCTCCCGCATAGTTTTCGTGGTCTTCACGCGTTCGAGGTGTTGCACCCATGCTTGCGCGGCTGCGAGTAGGCTTGGCCGTCCATCCAAAACGGCAAGGGCGGCACTTACTTCCCGGAGGGTTTCCTCGGAAAGATTCCAGACTTCCGAAACAGCCTTGGCCTTCTTCTCCTTCCCGAGGTTCTCTTGCTCCTCGAAAACCCAAGCCTCGGCCTCGGCGTAGGTCGGGAAGGCTTTCTTCTTCGACCCCTCGCCAAGAAAAACGTGCGAGAGTCGGGCACGAAAAAAGGGTGTTCCCTTCGCGCTCGTCTCCTCGCTTATTCCCGCCCCAGGTGGGAGGTTTTTCTTACGTGCCATGCGAGATCAATAACCAGAAAAGAAGAGCGAGAAAAGCACGATTTCCAATTTCTGTCCAAACTTATCTGAAACCTCTGTAATCGAAGGGACTTAAAATCCCTTATCCCGAAAGGGGTGTGCGGGTTCGAGTCCCGCCGTCGGCAGTTTGCCGGACTTGCCCGCTTTTTTTGAGGGGAGGATCAGACGATGGGTTTTCCCCGGTAGAGAAGGAGCCCTGGAGCGGCGAGGCCGACGGACATGGCGCCGACGAGGAGGAAGGTTTTGAGGCCGTTCTCCACGGCGATCCCCCAGAGTTCGGGCGTGAATCCCTGGTGGGAGATTTCGAGAATGGCCATGAGGGAGGTATAGGCCGGGACACCGGGGATCATGGGAATGATGGCCGCGACGGTGAAGACCTTGGGATGGGCGTTGAGGCGGCGGGCCCACCACACGCCGAGCATTCCGAAAAGTGAGACGGCAAGGAGAGTGGAGAGTTCGATGCTCATCCCGGCGCCCTGAACGAAAAGGGTCCGGAGCCCGCGGGCGATGGCACCCCCGCATGCCACATAGGGGAGAGCCTGGACGGGGACATTAAAAAGCAGGGCAAATCCGACGGCCGGCACGGCGGCGACGAGGGCATTGACAAGAACGGTGTGCAGGAGATCCATGAGAAAATTCAAAACCATCCGCGCACGTTCCAAACCCTCAGGGCAAAGGCCGTCCCCAGGCACACTCCCAGGCAGAGGAGCAGGGCAAAGCCGAGCCTCGCGATCCCGGTATTGACGTATCCCTTCACCATATCCGCGAGCGAATTGATGAGGGGCATGCCGGGAACGAGCATGAGCAGGCAGGATGCCAGCGCGATGTGCGGAGTCTTCGTGCCGGGGGGGAAGTTCAGCAACTGCACCGCAATTGAGGTGGCCAAAAAGGCGGTAACCGAGAAATTGATCAGGGGATTGAAGTGCCAGAACGCAAGCTGCTGGCGCACGACCATTGCGCAGACGCTGGCCGCAAACGTGATCCAGAGCGCGGGAAAATCCGCTCCGGCCAGGAAGGCGAAGGCCGAGCACGAGATCCCGACCATCCCCACCACAAGCCATCTGTTGTAGTGGGAAGGGCGGAGGGCGGTCAGCTGCCTCTCGACCTCGGCGATGTCCATCCGCTTTTTTTCCATGTCGAGCATGATGCGCTGAACTTCGACGGCCATGGTCATGTTGATTCCACGATCGGCCATGCGCCGCACGGTCGTGATGCAGTGTCCGTCAACGAGCGTGCTGACCACAATGGCGTTCGACAGAAGGGCGATTTCCACGCTGTCGGCACCGGCGGCGATCCCGATCCGTTTCGCCGTATTTTCCACAAGGGCACTCTCCGAGCCGTGTTGCATCAGCAGAAGGGCAGCCTGCGCACACGCGCGGGTTACCGCCCGCTGCCCGGGTTCGCCGTGGACTTTGCTTTCGGACATTTCAGCGGGTTGGCGCGGGGAAAAGGGAAGTCACAGTCGGCCCTCGTCCGCATCAAGGTATTGGAACATCGTCTGGATGTCGTCGCGGGATTCAAATCCGCTTTCTTTTTTCCGGCGGGCAAGAATTTCGGAGAGTTCGTCGTTCCATCCGCATTTTGTCATAAAGCCGTTCCAGACCTCGATCTGTCCGGCGGTGGGTTTGGTTCCGTGCGCGAAGCACCATTCGAGAGCCTGTGCGTCATCGAGGCCGCCCGCCACCTTTTCGCGCAGGGCCTCGTAGCTGACCCCGAGGAAGTCCACGCACCGCCGGTCGAACCTTTTCCCGAGATTCGCATGGAAGTCGGGCGGCAATTCGCCGGTCGCATGGAGGCGGATCTTGCCGGTCAGGCGCGCGAAGTAAACGATGCCATCGGTTAGAAGCTGCGGAGAGGGTGGATATTTCATGGCGGGAATTTTTGCAGAAGGAACGAAATCGTCACGCCTTCTTTGTTGCCCCCCGGCGGGGAGCGTGGGCATGATGGGCCGCCTGTGAACGGACCATTGATCATCGCCGGGCGGGAGTTTTCCTCGCGACTCCTTCTGGGAACGGGAAAATTTTCCTCCAACGAAACCATGCGGGATGCGCTCGAAGCGAGCGGCGCGCAAATCGTCACGGTCGCCCTGCGGCGGGCGGATCTGAGCGGGAGAAAGGATCCCTTCGCGAACATCCTGGATTTTGTGGATGCCAAAAAATACCTGGTGCTTCCGAACACGAGCGGTGCCCGGAACGCGGAGGAGGCCGTGCGGCTGGCCCGTCTGGCGGCTGCGGCGGGCCTTCCCATGTGGGTGAAACTCGAGATCCACCCGGATCCCCAGTATCTGCTGCCCGATCCGGTCGAGACACTCGAAGCGGCCCGCGTGCTTGTGAAGGAGGGCTTCACCGTTCTTCCGTATATCAACGCGGATCCCGTTCTCGCCCGGCGGCTTCAGGATGTCGGCACGGCGACCGTGATGCCGCTCGGCTCGCCGATCGGCAGCAACCGGGGGATCGAAACCCGCGCCCAAATCGAGATTCTCATTCGCCAGGCAACGGTGCCGGTCGTGGTGGATGCCGGGATCGGGGCGCCGAGCCACGCGGCGGAGGCGATCGAACTCGGTGCCGACGCTGTGCTTGTGAACACCGCAATTGCCGCCGCAGAGGATCCCCTCCGCATGGCACGGGCTTTTCGGCGGACGGTGGAAGCCGCCCGCGAAGCCGTGGAAGCCGGCCTTGCGACACGCCTGGACCATGCCTCGGCCACGAGTCCGCTCGGAACCTTTCTCGACACTCTCTGATGGCCTCGGAAACCGTCACTCCGATGATGCAGCAATATCACGCCGTGCGGCGCGATCTGCCGCCCGGCACATTGTTGATGTTCCGGCTGGGGGATTTTTACGAGATGTTCGGCGAGGATGCCCAGGCGGCCGCGCCGGTTTTGAACGTGGCATTGACCAAGCGCGGAACGACTCCGATGTGTGGGGTCCCCTTCCATGCGGCGCGCAGCTATATCGAAAAGCTGATTGCCGCAGACTGGCGGGTTGCAATCTGCGACCAGGTCGGCGAGGTCACCGCCGGGAAGCTGGTGCGCCGCGAGGTGTCGCAAATCCTGAGTCCGGGGACTCTCGACGATTTCGGACTCGATGACCGCAAGCCCAATTATGTGGCGGCTGTAAGCGAAAAGAATGGCGCCTTCGGGCTTTCCTTCGCGGATTTGAGCACCGGGGAGTTTCGGCTCACCGAACTGGAGTCGCTGGAGGCTTTGCTCGACGAGCTGGCCCGGGTGGGACCGGCCGAAATTTTGATTCCGGAGCATCAGGCCGGACTGTTTGCCGGGCTTCCCCGGCACGCGGCGGTGGACGGCTATCTTTTCGAGTCCGAGCCTGCCACGGAAATTTTGCTTGGGCATTTCAAGGTCCAGTCGCTCGATGGGTTTGGGTGCGGGGACTTGCCCGTCGGCGTGGGAGCCGCCGGGGCGCTTCTCCACTACGTGACCCGCCAGATGCGCCGCCAGGCCGGGCACCTCCGCCAACTGCGTCCTTACCGGCGCGCGTCCTACCTGATTCTGGACGCCTCCACGCAGAGCCACCTCGATCTGGTGGCTTCCCGCTCGGGGCGGACCATGACCCTGCTTGGTGCTCTGGACCGGACGGCGACTCCGATGGGTGCCCGACGGCTTCGCGAGTGGGTGCTGCACCCGTTGAACACCGCCGGGGAAATCGAAGCCCGGCAGGACGCCCTTGCCGCCCTCCTGGAAGAAGCCCTCCTGCTTGGCGACCTTCGCTCCCGGCTGGCGGAGATCCGCGACATCGAGCGGGCGACCGCGCGCCTCGGCGGACCCTCCGGAAATGCGCGCGACCTCGCCGCCCTTTCCCAATCCCTCGAGCGCATTCCGGTCCTCGCCGCGAGCCTCGGGGGTGCGGACCACATGCCCTCGGAGCTTCTCAGCGGCATGAGCGCAGGCTTGCACGCCCTCCCCGAGCTGACCGCCCGACTCCGCGCGGCCTTGGTGGATGAACCCCCGGCACTCGTCCGGGAAGGCGGAATCATCCGTCCGGGATTTGATCCCGCGCTCGATGAATTGCGCGCCGCCTCCCACGAAGGGAAAAACTGGATCGCCACCCTCCAGGAAAAGGAAATCGCGCGCACCGGCGTCAAGTCCCTGAAAGTGCGCTACACCTCGGTCTTCGGATACTTCATCGAGGTCACCAATGCGAATCTCTCTTCCGTGCCTGCGGACTACATCCGCAAACAAACCACTGTCAACGGCGAACGTTTCATCACGCCGGAACTCAAGGAGGTCGAAGGAAAAATCCTCGGTGCCGACGAGCGTGCCCGCGCCCGCGAAATCGAACTGTTCGGTGGCCTGCGGGCCGATGTGCTCGCCGAACTGCCGAAGCTCCAGGAAACCGCAAACACGCTGGCCACGTTGGACGCCCTGTGTTCGTTGGCCGAGACCGCCCGGCTCCACGGATACTGCCGTCCGGAAATTGATGAGGCCCCCCTCCTTCTCATCGAGGAGGGGCGCCATCCGGTCCTTGACCAGCAACCCGGCGGCGAACGCTTCGTCCCCAATGACGCCGATCTCGGCACCGACGGAAAATTTTTTGCGATTCTCACAGGTCCGAACATGGCCGGAAAATCCACCTACATCCGTCAGGTTGCCCTCCTCGTTCTCATGGCCCAGATGGGAAGTTTCGTGCCCGCGAAGTCCATGCGTTTCGGCCTCGCCGACCGGATCTTCACCCGGGTCGGCGCCAATGATGACCTCGCCCGCGGGCAGTCCACCTTCCTCGTCGAAATGAACGAGACGGCAAACATCCTCAATAATGCCACCCCAAGGAGCCTTGTCCTCCTCGACGAAATCGGACGCGGCACCTCGACCTTCGATGGGCTCTCCATCGCCTGGAGCGTCGCCGAGTATCTCATTGATTCGATCAGTTGCCGGACCCTCTTCGCCACCCACTACCACGAACTTACCGACCTCGAGCGCACCCGCAAGGGCGTCCTCAATCTCAATGTCGCCGTCCGCGAGTGGAACGACCAGGTCATCTTCCTGCGGAAAATCCTCCCGGGCCGCGCGGACCAAAGCTACGGAATCCAGGTCGCCCGACTCGCCGGCCTGCCGGATGCCATTATTTCCCGCGCCAAGGAAATCCTCGCCAACCTCGAGAAAGCCGAACTCAATGCCGATGGCGAACCCGCCTTCGCCAAGGGCCGCCGCAAACGACTTACCCCGGATCCCGATGCCCAACTGACGATGCTTTAAGAGAGGAAATTTTACGCAACGTTGCATGATTTCCTACAGTTTTTCCCTGATAAAGAATGCGGGATTGCTTTTGTTGTGGATTTTCCGGGATCGAGGGAAACTGACACCGCTATGAAAAAACCAACCAACAAACCATCGTTTCAATCGGGCTTCAGCCTGGTTGAATTACTCGTTGTGATTGCGGTGATCGCGGTGATCGCGGCCATTGCCATTCCCAACATCGCAGGAATCACAGGTGGAGCAAATGATGCCAAGAACCGGCGCAATGCGCAGAACTTCGCATCGTTGGCTTCAGCGGCAGTCGCCGCAGGCCACGCGGGAACAAATACCGTGGCTGGGTGGGTCACACTGCTTACGAACGGAATCACCGTCACCAACAGCTTTGGCGGCACCAATGGTACGTTCAAAGTGGATGGCATCTCATCAACGGATGCCTCCAATGCCGTGACCTTCCTCACCAACAGCGGCAACAACTTGGTTTACAAGCCAAGCACAAACTAGCCGTCTCAACGACTCCCTTCCGACACCTGGAGACCATAACTCTCCAGAGTGTCGCGGGGGAGGAGGACGCAAGAAAGTTGGCCAAAGTTCGAGGAGGTGAGTGGCAATGCCCCAACTCTCAACTCTACAGAAATCGGCCGGACATTTTAGAAGAGTCAGAACAAATTATTTTGGGAGGGGTGGCTCGGCCTTCAGCTTGGTCGAACTCTTGGTGGTAATCGCAGTAGTTGCCATCCTTGCCGCCCTGGGAATTCCGGCGATCAAAGGCACCCTGGGAGTCTCCGAGGATTCCAAAGACCGCAGAAACGCGCAACATTTGGCGAGTCTTTCGACATCCATCGTCTCCAGTGGAAATCCTGGAACAAACAGTGTGGACGCATGGATCACGTGGCTTACGAACGGAGTGACTGTCACAAATTCCTTTGGGGAAACGATCGCCGAGTTTCGTTCGGATGGACTCGGGCCGGGAGACATTGAAGGCCTACGTCGTTTTATCGGCATCACCAACTCGCAGTTGGTTTACTTGCCGGAGGGAACGAACTGACATCCGGGGCCGGGAGACCTGGAGGGATCTTTTCAGGGGATATTTCCTCCCATCCGGGCTGTCGCCGGATCAGGCGGCGGGTTGGACGCTCTCGGAGGTTTTGACAGGGAGGGCGGCGAGGATTTTTTGGACAGTCGCGGCGGCGGTGAGGCCGTGTTTGGCGCGGAGGATCGGGACTGTGCCGTGTTCGATGAATTGGTCCGGCCAGCCGATGCGGACAACCGGGGTTTTAATGTTTTGATCTGAGAGGTGCTCGACGACCGCGCTGCCGAATCCGTTGTGGAGGACATGGTCCTCCATGGTGCAGACCACCTCGCAGCCGCGGGCAAAGAACTCGATCATTGAGGTGTCCAGGGGTTTGATCCACCGGGCATTGATGACGGCGGTGGAGACGCCGGACTGTTCGAGAGTGGCCGCCGCTTCGAGGGCCAATTCGCACATGTTGCCCAAGGCAATGATCGCCGCCTTCGACCCGTGGCGGAGCACTTCGGATTTTCCGACTTCGAGAAGTTGCGGTTGTTTCCGGGGGACGGCACCGGTTCCGGCGCCCCGCGGGTAGCGGATGGCGATCGGTCCGGCGTGGTGGTTGACCATCGTCCAGAGCATGTCCACAAATTCCTCCTCATCCTTCGGCTGCATGTGGATGATGCCGGGTATCGGGCGGAGGTAGCCGATGTCGAAGAGTCCGTGATGGGTCGGGCCGTCGTCGCCGGAGAGCCCGGCGCGATCCATGCAGAGGGCGACGTTGAGGTTCTGCAGGGCGAGATCATGGAGGATCATGTCAAAGGCCCGCTGCATGAACGTGCTGTAAATCGCGAGGAAGGGCTTCATGCCCTGCGCGGCCAGTCCGCAGGCGAAGAGCGCGGCATGTTCCTCGGCGATGCCGACATCAAAGAAGCGATCCGGATGGCGCTTGGCAAAGCCGACGAGTCCCGTGCCGGTCGGCATGGCGGCGGTGATGGCCGCAATTTTGTTGTTGTGGTCGGCGAAGTTCGCCAGCGAGGTGCCGAGGAGTTCGGAATAGGTGGGCGTCGGCGAGGCAACGGTCTCGCCGGTGTCGAGATGGAATTTTCCCAGTCCGTGAAATTTGTCCGGCTTCTCAAGCGCGGGCGCATACCCCTTGCCTTTCTGCGTCAGGATGTGGAGGATCACCGGATCGTTCTGGGTTTTAAGAAACTCAAACGTCTCGATGAGGAGGGCGACGTCGTGTCCATCAATCGGACCGTAATACCGGATTCCGAGATCTTCGAAAATCACGCTGGGCGCGAGGAGGTTTTTGAGGCCGACCTCCGCCTTGTGGGCGAGCTTGCGGGCACCCTTGCCGGCGATCCACTCGACGAACTTCGCGGCCTTGTCATGAAGGTGCGCGTAGGCGGGGCTTGCAACCAGGCGGCTGAGATATTCCGCGATGGCGCCGACATTTTTTGCGATCGACCATTCGTTGTCGTTGAGGACGATAATGAGGCGTTTCGTGGTTGAGGCCACGTTGTTCAGAGCCTCGTAGCTCACGCCGCAAGTGAAGGCGGCATCGCCCGCGACGCAGACCACGTGCTCGTCCCCGCCCAACATGTCGCGCGCGGCAGCCATCCCGAGTGCCGCCGACAGGGCGGTCCCGGCATGTCCCGCACCGTAGCAATCGTGCTCGCTTTCCGTGCGCAAAAGAAATCCGTTGAGTCCCTCGTATTGGCGGATCGAGGGAAATCGCTCGCGGCGACCGGTCAGCAATTTGTGGACGTAGCCCTGATGGCTGACATCGAAGAGAAACTTGTCCTTTGGGGTTTCAAACACCCGGTGGAGGGCGAGGGTTAATTCCACCACGCCCAGGTTCGGCCCGAGGTGTCCGCCGGTGTTCGAGAGCACGCGGATGAGTTCCCCGCGGATTTCCGAAGCCAGTTGCGGCATGGCCTCCACCGGCAATGCCTTGACGTCGGCCGGAGACGATATCGTGTTCAGGAGGTTGGCAGACTCACGGAAGGACATGGTCTCAGGCATCCGGCTCCTCGAAGTCGGTCAGGGCCGCCGCACCCGTGGCATCGCGGGAAATGATCTGGATCTTCTGTTCGGCCGCAGTGAGTTTTTCCTGACAAAACTTCACGAGCCCGACCCCTTCCTCGTAACGGACAATCAAAGTTTCCAGCGGGAGGTCGCCCGCCTCCATCTCCGAGACGATCGCCGTGATTCTCTGCATCGCGGACTCGAGCGTCGGTTTTTCAGATTTTTGCCCCATGGGATTCGTGGACCAATTTCAATAAAGATCCCCGGGAATGCAATCAGGAACATTGCGTCGCCGGGTGGATTCCCAAGGCAAAATGTTCCTGCCACCCGGGTGGGAGAAGTGGCCCGATTTCAGACATAGATCGGTTGACCGGCTCCCGGGGGCAGCAACTTTTGGGAGATGAGGCATTGGCGAAAAGCATGGAGGCCTTCCCGTTCCGAGAGGGCAAACGGATGATGAATCGAGCGGGTGAGGTAGTGAAGGGCGGCGGGGGGGTCGGGTTCCCCGGCCGCAATTTCCGGCAAGGCGGCGAGGCCCGCCCGGGCGGTCTGCCGGAGGAGATCGGCCGTGTGGGGCGGGGCGTCGTCCGCAAGCGTCCAGACGGCATAAACAAACGGCAGGCCGGTCCACTCGAACCAGGATTTTCCAAGGTCAAAAATCTGCCAGGCGGGGTCGCGGTGCTTTTGGAAGTGGATTGCGGGGTCGCCAATGATGAGGCGGGCGGCCAGCGGATCTTCCGAGTGGTTGACAAGCGGGATGGGGAGCCTGAGATGATCGGAGAGGAGGATTTTGAGCAGGTTGACGGATGTCCGGGATGCGGGATCCCGCAGGATTTCCGGCGTTCGCTCGAGCGGCTGACGGTGAGCAACGATGACGCTGTGGACCGGACCCACCGAGCCGATCCCGAAGCCGTCCACAATCCGGGGACGCGCCAGACTGAGCGTCTCAAAAACGGGAAGCAGCGCCGCATCGAAATCGCCGACATGAAATCGCCGGGCCAGCACGGCGGGAACCTCCAGCGAGGCCTCCAGACCATGAATAAGCGGCCGGGCGTTCAGGTAGGGGACGCTGCCGAGACGGGGAGTCCTCACGCCGCGAGTTCCGAGCCCCGTGTTCCATTGATTCGCCCGTAAAAGCTGTCACGTTGCCTGGGGACCCGCCCGGCCTCGATGATCGCCTTTTCGAGTGTGGCGATGGTCTGTTGTTGGGGGGTCAGGGCACCGGCCATGTGGAAGATTTTTTCCTCGATGATCGTGCCGTGGAGGTCATCCACGCCAAAGTTCAGGGAAATCTGCGCCAGGGGGAGTCCCATGCTGATCCAGTAGCCGGTGATATGTCCGAAATTGTCGAGGTAGATCCGGCTGATGGCCAGATTGCGAAGTTCCTCGTGGGCCGTGGCGTGGGGGATGTCCTTGAGGGCCGGGCGTGCGCCATCCGGCTCGAAGGCAAAGGGAACAAACCCGGTGAATCCCCCGGTCTCGTCCTGCAATTCCCGCAACCGCCGCAGATGGTCCACGCGATGTGCGGCAGTTTCGATATGTCCATAGAGCATGGTGCAGGTGCTGCGTCCGCCAAGTTGGTGCCAGACGCGGTGGACCTCCGCCCATTCCTCCGCCGTTTCCTTGCCCTTGCAAATTTTGTCGCGGATTTCCTGGTCGAAGATTTCCGCTCCGCCCCCCGTGATGGCGCCGAGGCCGTTCTCCTTCAGCAGGAGGAGGGTTTCGCGCAGCGGCATCTTGAAAATCCGGTCGGCCAGGTGGCGAATCTCCACGGCGGTAAACGCCTTGATGACCAGGCGGGGATCCAGGGCCCGCAGCTCACGGAGCAGGTTCAGATACCACTCGCCCGGCAGCGTGGGGTGCAACCCCCCGACCATGTGGATTTCCGTGATCCCCAGATCCAATCCCTCGCGAACCGCCGTGACAATTTCCGGAACCGCCATCTCAAAGGCATGTTCCTCGCGCTTCTTCGCGCCAAAGGCGCAGAACTGGCAGGAGAGCAGGCAGACGTTCGAGTAGTTGATGTAGCGGTTGTGGATGTAGGTGGCCACGTTGCCATTGAGGCGTTCGCGGAGGACGTTGGCAATCTGCCCAACGCCATTCAAATCGCGGCTGGCATAGAGGGTGAGAGCATCCTCGTCGGAGATGCGCGTGCCAGAGCGGACTTTATCCGCTATCGGTCGGAGCTCGGGTGCCAGAAGACGGGCGTTCATGTTCCCCATATCAATCCCGAATACTCCGCGATCTGCAAGCTGGATTGCCGACGGCTCGACGCCTCCGGCGGAGGGCGCAGCCATTTTTTTAGGATACCTGCGGGTTGCAGGGAGGGGAAAAATGCGTATTACTCCCGGGATGACAACATGGATTTTACTGATTGGTGTGCCGATGCTGATCGGCTTGTGGGCCCAGGCCAAGGTGTCCCGCGCGTTCAAGCACTGGAGTCAGGTGCGGGCGGCCTCGAATCTTACGGGTGCGGAGGCCGCGCAGCGGATTCTTTCGGCGGCAGGCATCCAGGATGTCGAGATTGTGGCCATCCGGGATGCCCTGGGAGACCACTACGACCCCACGCACCGCAGGCTTTGCCTTTCGCCCGAGGTTTACGGCACTCCCTCGGTGGCGGCACTGGGGATTGCCGCCCACGAATGCGGCCACGCCATCCAGCACTCGAAGGCCTATGCGCCGCTCAAATGGCGGATGCTCGCCGTGCCGGCCACGCAATTTGCCTCCCAGATGCTCCCGATCATTTTTCTGGCCGGGCTTTTTTTCCATGCCTTCCACCTTCTCGTGGTGGCGATCGTATGTTTCCTGGTGCTCGTGATTTTCAATCTGATCACGCTTCCGGTGGAATTCGATGCCTCGCGCCGGGCAAAAGTGATCCTCCAGCAAATGGGGATGGTCCGGGAGGGCGAGGAGGCGGGTGGAGTGAACGACGTCCTGAATGCCGCCGCGCTCACCTATGTCGCCGCGTTTGTCGCCGCCCTGGGCCAACTCATTTTCTTTATCCTGCAGGCCACCCGGTCCAGATAGAATGCCGCCGGTCGTCCTCACGATTGCGGGGTCGGACAATTCCTGCGGAGCCGGTGCCCAGGCGGATCTGAAGACGATCACCGCGCTCGGGGGCTACGCCCAAACCGCGATCACCTGCGTGGTGGCGGAGGTTCCCGGCCGGGTGACTTCGATCCAGGCGATCACGCCCCGGATCGTTGCCGAGCAGATCCGATTGAGTTTCCAGGCCTTTCCCGTCGCGGCCATCAAGACCGGGATGCTCTATTCCGCTCCGGTCATTGCGGCGGTTGCGGACGAACTCGACAAGCTCCGCAAGTTGCCGCCCGTCGTGGTGGATCCGGTAATGGTTGCCTCGAGCGGGGATCCGCTTTTGAAAAAATCCGCCATCGCCGCATATGAAACCCTGCTTTTTCCCCGTGCCGCGCTGGTGACTCCGAACCTCGACGAACTGTGCATCCTCTCCGGCAGGCCGTGTCGGAACCTCGAGGAGATGCGCTCGGCGGGACGGGAGATGTTCGAAAAATTCGGCGTGCCCTTCCTGCTCAAAGGGGGGCACCTGAAAACGAAGGTCGCCGTGGACATCCTCGTGAGCAGGGCGGGTTGCGAGGAGTTCCACATGGACTTCCTTCGCGGAGCCGACACGCATGGCACGGGGTGCACGTTTTCCGCCGCCATCGCCACGGGCCTCGCGTACGGACTCCCCCTCACGGCCTCGGTGGCGCAGGCCAAAGCGTATGTCACCGAGGCCATCGCAACCAGGTTTCTCTGGAAAAAAACCTCCGCACTCAATCACTCCGCCCGGGTCTGAACGGGCGAATTTTATTCGCCGACCGGTTGGGGGGAGGTGCGTCCGGTTTTGTGCCCATTTCCGACTGAGACCCCGTTGAAGGCGTGGACGGCGGTCCCCTCAATCCGGGGAGGGTTTTTTTCCAAAAATGAAATGCGATGTTTGCCCAGGTATCGCCGGGCAGGGCATCGAGACCGAGCGTCGCGCTCGGCTCATACCCGCAGTGGACCCTGCAGTTTTTTGCAACGTGTGCCGCGAGGTAATTGCGCATTTGTTCACGCCCCGGAGTTTTTCCCAAGGATATGGCACGCAACCCGGGCCGTCAGCGCGAGCGGAAACCTCATAGGCGAGGCATGAGACGGAGCAGAGGAGGAGGTGTCAAGGCCGGCGGCCTTGCGCCATGGAGGGCTCGCGTGCAGTCCGCAGCAGTCGAGGCGGGCGACACTCGGGATGGCACGCGATACCTACCGCCTGTCCATCCAACAGCAATAGGTCTTCGTGAGGGCGTCGCAAATCTCGGTGAGCCGCAGCTGCATCTGATCCAGATATTGATGCAGGCCGACAGAAAAGATGGCATCAATGCTGTTGTAATCGAGGCTGGAACGGAGCAACCCACTGAGTCGCTCGGCTTCGTTCGAGTAATGCGCCCGCGCACAACCCGAGATCTGGTGGATTGCCGCATCCAGGCGGTCCACGCAAAACCGGAGGGAGCGGGGAAAGGTGTCGTGGAGGATGAGGAACTCGGCAACCCCCCAACTCGTCACCTGCCCGTGGGAGACTTTGAAAAAGGCCTCCATCGCGCTGCAGGAACGAAGCACCGCCATCCATTGCGTGATGTCCACATCGCCGCCCACCGGTTCCCCGCTGGGCAGCAGGATGTGATATTTGACATCCAGCACCCGCGAAGTGGAATCCGCCCGCTCAAGAAATTTTCCCGCCTGGAGAAACTGCCATCCCTCACCGTGGGTCATTGTGGCATCGGTGACACCCTGGAACGAGTGGAGACTGTCCACCAGGGTGCGGTAGAAGCCGATCGGGCTGTCGGTGTGAGCCATGCGGGCGTTTCGGCTGAGGAGGTGGAGATACAGGCGATTCAACTGCACCCACATTTCACTGGAGATCTGCTCGCGGACCATGCGGGCGTTCTCCCGCGCGTAGGTGATGCTCGAGAGGATCGAGTGGGGGTTTTTCTTCTCGAAAGTCACGAAATCCATGACCGCGTCCCCCGAAATGCCTTCGTGGATTTCCTGGAAGAGTTCCTGATCCTCGAGCGTTGCCAGGATGGGTTGCCAGTGTTGCTGGGCGGTCTCCGCCTTTTGATCTTCAAAATCGAGCAGGAGCTGGATGTTGACATCCAGAAGGCGGGCGTGTGCCTCCGCGCGTTCCATGTAGCGACTCAACCAGAAACAGGCGTCCGCGACCCGGCTCAGCATGCGGCCTCCTCGTTGTCCAGGACCCAGGTATCCTTGCTTCCGCCGCCCTGCGAGGAATTGACCACGAGCGATCCCCTGCGCATGGCGACGCGGGTGAGTCCGCCGGGAATGATCGTCGTTTTTTCCCCGGAGAGAATGTAGGGCCGGAGATCAATGTGCCGACCCTCGGTCCCGCCGTCCATGTAGCAGGGGGAGCGGGAAAGTTGCACGACGGGCTGGGCAACATATCCGCGGGGATCGGAAAGGATCGCGCTGCGGAATTTCGCGATTTCCTCCCTCGTGGCCTGGGGACCGATCATCATGCCGTAACCGCCGCTTTCATTGGCCGCCTTCACAACGAGCTCCGGCAGGTGGTCGAGAATGTATTTGCGGTCGCTCTCCACGGCCGAGAGATATGTCCGGACGTTCGCGAGGACCGGTTCCTCGCCGAGGTAGTATTTGATCATGGCCGGCACGTAGTAATAAACGACCTTGTCATCGGCGACTCCCGTTCCAAGGGCGTTGGCGAGCGTCACATGGCCCGCGCGGTAGGCCTCGACAATCCCCGGCACGCCAAGCAGGGAATCCTTGCGAAAGACGAGGGGATCCAGAAAATCGTCATCAATCCGGCGATAGATGACATCCACCTGACGGAGGCCTTTCGTCGTCTTCATGAAGACGCGGGAGTTTTCGACGAGGAGATCCTGGCCGACCACGATTTCGATGCCCATCGCGCGCGCGAGGAACGAATGCTCGAAGTAAGCCGAGTTGTAGATGCCCGGACTGAGCACCACGACCGTGGGATCCGGATTTCCGTGCGGGGCGACATGGCGGAGCGAAGCCAGGAGTTCCTGCGGATACCTCTCGACTGGACGCACGGCGTAATGGCCGAAGAGGCGGGGAAAGACACGCTTCATTGCCTGCCGATTTTCGAGAAGATACGAGACCCCCGACGGGCAGCGGCCATTGTCCTCGAGGACCAGATATTGGCCGTCTGCGTCCCGGATCAAATCGGTGCCGCAGATATGGATGTAAATGTCGCGGGGAATGTCAAAGCCCACCAGCTCGGGCCGGAAGTGTTTCGCGCTGCGGACGATTTCCTCCGGAATCACCCCCTCCCGGAGAATTTTCTGTTCGTGGTAAATGTCGTGGAGAAAAAGGTTCAGTGCCGCGAGCCGCTGGGTGAGTCCTCTTTCGATCAGTGCCCACTCATTGGCCGGAATGATCCTCGGAATGAGATCAAAGGGCATGATCCGCTCCGTGCCCTCTTCGTCGCTGTAAACCGTGAACGTGATTCCCTGGGTGAGATACGACTTCTCCGCGAGGGCGCGCTTGCGTTCGAATTCCGCAGGCTCAAGGCGTCCGATCTGGTCGAGGAGTCGCTCGTAATGCGGACGGATTTGACCGTCCTTCCCGAACATCTCATCAAAAAAATTCCCCGGATCGTACGACTGAAATATCCCCGGCATTCCGAGCGAGGAGCCTTGCAAACTTGCCCGCCTTGGGAAAGCGCAAAATCAGGCAGTCTTCAGGGGATCACCCTCGAAGGGTCGCTGGGTGCCCCCGAATTTCGAATAGATAAATCTCGCGGTGATCGAGTTCGCGCGGGTGATTCCCCTCGCGATGGGGAGTTCTTTTTTCCGGAGAAAGGCGAGCGATGCCGCCAGAAGTCCGCTTGCCAGGCCACGGTTTCGGTATTCGTGCAGGATGCAGGGACCGCTGATCAGATGGTTCGGAGAATCGGGGGCGACCTCCAGAATGGAAGCCCCGATGATGCGTGCTCCATGAGCAAGAACCATGCAGGAGGGCTCGGATTGCGAAAAGGTGGATTCGAGATCCCGCGAAAATTTTTCCTCGAGGGGCTTGCTTACATCCCCCCAAGTCGGGTCCAGCGAGAATGCGCTCTTGATTGTCCGGGCCACGGCGTCCTTCTCGTCCTTCTCCGCCGTGCGGATGACAAGCGGCTCAACAGAAACCTCGTCCTTGGGAAGCGTGTCGGTCTTCCACTCGAAGCAGATCCAGGGAATCATACAGAAAATTTGCGCGGAGCGAGGACGCAAAAAGCGTGATCAGGAAGCCCCTTGATCATCGCGGCTCACCCACCACACGCATCCGAGAAGCGCGGTCGAGAGCACGGTAAAAGCAGTAAAAGTCAACATAGGCAGCGGCGGGGAAATCCCAAGTTTTCGGCCCGGAGTCAATCATATTCCGCACACTTTGCGAAATCTCATTTCAGTTCGATCTGGAAAAAATCGCGGAAAACCCTCCGATAAACGTCCCGTTTAATCGGCGGCACCCAGTCGAGGAGGAAGGTTTCCGGTTTGATCCAGCGGAAGCGCCGGAATTCTTTTTTATCCACGGCGATTTCCCCGGTGCCGAGCCATTCGGCCTGGAAGTAGATTTGTTCCTGCCCATCGCACCCTTCCTTGCGGGAGCCGGAGCGGAAGACATACCGATAGGGGCCATGCTGGAGAACCACGCGGTAGGTCTCCGGCGGCAGGGAGATTTCCTCCAGCACCTCCCGGTGCAGGGCTTCGAGATCGGATTCGTCATTGCGGGCTCCTCCTTGGGGGAACTGCCACGAGTCCTTGAAGTCGCTCCGCTCGCAAACAAGGATTTCCCCGAGCGGACGGGTGAGAATAAAGGCGACGTTGCGGCGGAATTTCATGAGAACTCAAACGGCCGGTTGTTGTTGGGTGAGACAGTGGAAAGCGCCAAGCCCCCAGATCAGCTCCCGGCAGTCAATCCCCACGATTCTGCGGGTTGGGAAGACTTCTGTGAGCACGGATTCCGCCCAGGCATCATTTCTTTCCCCGTAGGTTGGGAGCAGGACAATTTCGTTGGCGATGTAAAAATTTGCGTAACTGGCCGGCAGCCGGAGCCCCTCGCGCACAATGCGGGTCGGCATGGGAAGGGGGAGCACATGGAGGGGCTCGCCATCTGGGAGGCGCATCTCCCGCAGGCGTTCGAGGTTCCGTCGCAGCGGCTCGCAGTTTGGATCGTTCTCATCGTCTTCGGAGGCTGCCACGACGACCGCCCTGGAGACGAAGCGGGCGATGTCATCAATGTGGCCATCGGTGTCATCCCCCTCGATGCCATCGCCAAGCCAGAGGACCTGGCGGACCCCCAGGACCTCCTGCAATTTTTTTTCGATCTGGTGGCGGCTGAGTTTCGGGTTGCGATTCGGATTGAGCAGGCAACTCTCCGTCGTCAGCACGGTGTCGGCGCCGTTGACGTCAATGGAACCCCCTTCGAGAACAAAGTCGCTGTGATCCAGGAGGGGCAGCCCGAGCTTCCGGGCCACGCGCTGCGGGACCTCGTCATCGTCCTCAAAAGGGGAGAGCTTCCATCCCCAGGCGTTGAATTCGAAATCCAACACCGCAAGTCGGGGAGCGGTCTTCCGGCGCACGAAGACCGGCCCGTGATCCCGGCACCATGGCTCATTGGTCGGGATGTGAAAATACTCCACGCGTTCCGGAGGGGCTCCCCGCAGGAGACGGCGCACCAACTTTTCCTGCGCGGCATCCAACACATTGATGCGGACGATTTCCGACTCCGCCAGTGCCGCGACCATTTGCACGAACGTCGGGAGAACGCGCTCATACGAGCCCGGGAAGCTGTTGCCGCCGGGCTGGGGCCACGAGATCCAGGTGGCCTCGTGGGGCTCCCACTCGGCAGGCATCGCATAGCCGTTTGCGTTCTGGGTTGAAGTCATCGTGGCATACCATCCGCGCGGGAGTGTGGGGAAAACAAGCCGTTTTTTTTCGGAACTTTTCTGTGCGTGTGATTTCCCTTCCGGAGAAGTGGACGATTTGATAGGCTCGCGGCGATGAGCGACCACATTTACAAAAAAATTGAACTCGTCGGCACGTCCCCTGTGGGTGTTGAAGAAGCGGTGCAGAACGCGGTGGCCAAGGCGGCCCGCTCGATCCGCAACATGCGGTGGTTCGAAGTCATCGATACACGCGGACACATCGAAAACAACCGCGTCGCCCATTGGCAGGTGACGGTCAAAATCGGATTCACCCTCGAGGACTAGGCCGTGAGCATTTTACACAGGGGCTTTGCCCGCAGCCGGAACTGGATGTTTTTTGGCGGGATTCTCTCCCTCCTGGTGGGTGTCTTTGCGATCGCCGCGCCCTACCAATTTTCCAATTTGCTCACCCAGTTGATCGGCGCCCTCTGTCTGGTCAGCGGGTTGATTTCCCTTTTTCAGGCATTCTTCGGACAAAACCGCCGGCACCAGATTTACTCCGTGCTCTCCGCGATCATCCGCATTGCTGCGGGAGCCGCGTTGTTCTTTTTTACGGAAGCCGGCCTGGCGGCTCTCACGCTGATTCTTGCGATTGTCTTTTTGGCGGAAGGTCTTGCCTGCATCGTGACCGCCTTCCGGTTGCGCGCGAATCCGGCGTGGATTTGGCTGCTGCTCAACGGAGTCGCGGCCCTGGTGCTGGGGGGGATGATCTATGCCCGCTGGCCGGTTGATGCTGCCTGGACGGTCGGGCTGCTCTTTGGCATCCAATCCCTTTTGAGCGGCCTCACGATGCTGACGCTGGGGATTTATTCCAAACCCCCCGCGAAGTCCTGAGTCAGCGGCCGGACACCGGACCCTGCGGCCCATACAGGCTTGCAAGGATGGCACGCACCCGTTCGCCGGGCAGGACGCCGGGTTCCATCTGGTTCATGACATAGCCAAAACCGATCCTGTTTTCCGGATCCGCAAACCCAAGGCTCCCTCCCGCGCCCGGATGGCCGAAGGCCTGAAGCGACGGCCCGAGCAGGGCGCGGGATTTCTCCCCCGAGGGGCCGAGCGGATCCATCAGGAATCCTGCGGAAAATGACGTGTCCAATTGGAGCACCTTGTCAAACCCCTGTGACAGGCGGGTGGACATCCACCCCAGAGCCTTGCGGCTGAAAAAGGATTCTCCCTGCCAGATTCCCCCCCGGGCAAGGAGCGCGTAAAATTTTGCCAGGGCGGAAGCCGTGCCGATGCCTCCCATCGAGGGGATTGCGGATGAGCGCACGGCGGGGGAGTTCATCGCCGAGACAGCCAGGAGACCCCCGGGAGAGGAGAAGGCTTTTTTGGTAAACGAGCCGGGACGCTTCATTTCCTCCAAAAAAGGGTCTGCGGAATTGAGGGCGGTGGCTTTTGGCGGGAGCATGGCCGCCGCACGACCGTGAAGTTCCGGAGGCAGCCCGATCCAGAGATCCAAACCGAGGGGATCGCCGAAGTGTCTGCGCCAATAGACACCGAGGGAAATTTCTCCGCTCAGTCGTCGGACGATTTCGTCGGCGAGGAACCCGAAAGTGCGCGGACCGTAACCGGGACTCCCGAGCGCATCCTGAAACGGGGGCTGTTCTTCAATCGCGCGCACGACCTCGTCGTGGTCGAGCATGGAGAGATCCTGCCGGTCCAGGGCGCCCAGCCCCGCGCTGTGGGAGAGAACCTGCCCCATGCTGATGGCCACCTTGCCTCCGCCGGCAAATCCCGGCCAGACGCTCGCCACCGTTGTCTCGAGGTCCCGTCCCGCAGCATCGAGCGCGTGAAGAACGCAGGCGGAGGCCATTCCCTTGGTGGCGGACCAGATCAGGACGAGAGTGTCCGGCTGCCAGGGCTGACTCCGAACCCCGTCGCGAACCCCACCGCAAAGGTTGAGGATCTCCCGGCCATCCTTCCAGATCGAAAGGGCGGCGCCGACCTCGAGACCCTTCGCAAAATTTGCGTGAAAGGCGTCGGCAACTCGGGAAACCCAGGGTTCGCTCACCGGATCACAAAAGCTCGACCACCGATGTGAGGTCGGGATCGTATTTGGCAATTTCCGCGAACTTGCCGTCCATTTCAAAGCTCGTGCGCAGCGAGATGGCCGCCTCCTCGAGGTTGCCCAGCACGGCATCATAACACCCGAGGTTGTAGAAATATGTGGCTTCCTTGGCGAGGCTGGAAGGGCCGCTCAGCAACATCTCCTTGGCAGCCAATGTGCGGCCCAGCTCGTGAAGGCAAAAGGCGCCGTGAATATAGCCGGTCGAGCCCTCCGGATACTTCTGTCGCAGGCGCTCACAGACGGTGATCCCCTGCTCCCACCGCCGCACGCGCATGAGCACGAACAGGCGAAGTTGCAGGATTTCCTCGAGGTCTTGATCCTCTGCGCCAAGGGAATCCAACTCGGCCAGCGCTTCGTTCGGCATCTTCAGTTCAAGGTATCCCTGCGCCGCAAGCAGGACGCGTTCGATTGACATCGCAGGGAGGGTAGCGGTGACAACAGGATTTTCAATGCGCTTTCTTGCGAAGAAGACGCCTTCACGGCCATGAGGTTTCTTGTCGCCTTTTCCCGCAGGTTGCTCCACCTCCCTGTCCACAAGGCGTCGCGCGATATCTGTGCGACCCACCCCGAGCTGTGACGATGCCGCGCCAGCGGCTCTCGATCCTCGAAAACGCCCGCCAGTTCGGCAGCAGCGTGAAGCTGGAAACCCGGATCGCCCGGACCCGCACCGTGCCTGATCAGGCGATTGCCATCCAAGCGACGCCGTCCACGGTCGAGGTGACCGGCGAGATCAAAATCCGCGACGACGCGGATGCCAGAAAAGTCGTGATCACCTCCCCCGCCGCCCTCACTCCCCCGAGATCGTTCAGCAGATCCGCAGTTCCGGGTTCGCCCCCAAAGCCGGGCGCATGGCTTGTTTCACGCGAAGGGGTTCAGCAAATTGACGCCCGTATTTTTGAAATCGGAAGAGTTTCTTGTGACGACGGTCAACCCGTGCCGGACAGCAATGGCGGCGATCTGGCTGTCGAGCGAGGGGATGACGAGTCCGGCAGCATCCGACTTGGCTTTCATTTGTCCCCAGACATGGGCGGCTCCCGTGTTGTAGGAAAGCACGCGCCCTTTCATGCAATGGCAAAGGTTTTGCAGCCACTCTTGGAGGCCGGACTTCCGGCGTCCGTCGGTAAGGGATTCGATCCCCCGCCTCAACTCCCCAATCGTGATCGTGCTGACGTAGATCTCCCGCTCGTGTCCTCGCAGCCACTCGACGACAGCGACAGATGGGCGGACCTTCGTCGGCTCGCTGAAGACATCGGTATCAACCAGAAAACTCACAGCACGACAGGAGCGGAAGCGTCTTTTTCCCGTGCCGGAATCTCAAAAAACGATGGACAGGCGAGAAGGAGATCCACGAGCCCGGTGTTGGGCGGACTGGAGATGCGCCGGAGCGTAATCGTGTCGTCTCCTTCGATGCCCACTTCAAAATCGTCGCCCGGTTCAAGGTGCAACTTCTGCCGAACGAGAACCGGAAGGACAACCTGGCCTTTTTGTGAGAGAACCGTGGTCATGGTAGGAAAATCCTACCGTCGGCGTGGGATCATGACAAGTTTTTCGTGCGGTCATTGGGAACAATGATTGTCCATGACGGGGAGCGTGAGTCCGGTGGAAATTTCCTTGCTGACATGGAGGCGGACATCAAGTGCTGCAAATCGTCCGCGCATTGGCTTTGCATGACTTGCAGGCGACCGAGATCGTGTAAGAATTTCTCTCTATTTCTGCTCGGCGGCCAGCGAGACGATCTTGCTTTTTGCAGACACGGGCATGATGATTCCCGCGATGCCGCATACGGTTGCCTCCTCGGACTCCCTGGAACTTGCCGCCCCTGTCGATGAACCGGGGGATTCGCTGAAGGTTCTTGTGGTGGAGGATGACCGTCCCACGCGCCTCCTGCTCGAGCGCATGATCCGTGGTCGCGGACATGAAGTCCACGGCTGTGAGTCCGCCGAACAAGCCCGCGACCTGCTCGGCAGGATTTTTTTCCCCCTCATTGTTTTGGACATCCAACTGCCGGGGATGAACGGGTTGGAATTCTGTCGGCTTCTGCGCGGGCATTCGGACGGAAAATATTACTACGTGCTGGTGGGCACCGGAAACAACCGACCGGACGACCTGAAGGAAATCCTGGATGCCGGCGCGGATGATTACATCGGAAAGCCGTATCATCCCGGACTCCTCGATGTGCGTCTGGCCGTCGCAGAGGCGGCGGTAAAAGACATCGCGGAACGCCGACGGCTCGAAAACGACCTGGAATTCCTCGCTGACCATGACCCGTTGACCAAACTTTTCAACCGGCGACGGATGGGGACGGCTGTTGAAGAAGCGGTCGCGGCAGCTCGCGAGGGAAGGATTGGTGCGCTGCTCTACATTGATCTGGATAATTTCAAGGTGGTGAACGACACCCTCGGCCATGACGCGGGGGATCGGCTGCTCCTCACGGTGGCGGATATTCTCCGCGCCACCGTTCGGGCCGAGGATGTGCTTGTGCGCTTTGGCGGGGACGAATTTGTCATCATCCTGCAGGATTGTCCGGTATCCGACGCCCTCAATATCGGCGAAAGCCTTCGCGAGAACATCGAGAATCTTGTGTTTGCAGAGAAGGGAAGGACATTTCGTGTGGGAGCCTCGATCGGGATCGTGCCGATCGACGGCACGCGGGAAACATCCGACGTTCTTGGCGTGGCGGATGCCGCTTGTTACGCCGCGAAGGCGGGCGGGAGGAACCGGGTGGAACTGTATCGGGAGACGGGCGGCGCCCTGGAGGCTCTCGTGGCGGACAATGACTGGTCCTCGCGAATAAAGAACGCCATGCAGGAGGGGACTCTCGAACTCTGGTATCAGCCTGTTGTTGCCGTCGTTGGCCGGTCCATTTTGTGCCACGAGGTTCTCCTTCGCCTGGCGGATCGTCAAAACGGTGCCCCGGTGCATCCTGCGGCCTTTCTGAGTGCCGTGCAGAGATCCGGACTCACGGCAAGGCTGGACAGGCATGTCATCAGCAACACCATTAAATTCCTCGCAAGCCGACCCGACATCCACCTTTCGATCAACATTTCCGGGAGTTCGTTTGCGAACACGGATTTTGTGGAGTTTGTCGAGTCAACGCTCGCCGCGCATGCCATTGATCCCGCGCGAATCATTTTTGAAATCACGGAGAGCGAGGTGGTTGCCAATCTTGGCCAGGCCGTGGGCATGATGACCGCCCTGCGAAAACGCGGATTTCGCTTTGCGCTGGATGATTTCGGAACCGGCACCTCCTCGATGAACTATCTCAAATCGCTTCCGATTGACATGATCAAGGTCGAGGGATCCTTTGTGCAGCGGCTGGATGCCGACCCCTTTAACCAGGCGGTCTTGATGGCGGTGCAGGCACTGGCCACGGCGTTGAATATCCCGTTGGTGGCGGAATATGTCGAATCGCGCGAGGTCTATGATTTGCTGGCCAACATGGGCGTGGATTACATCCAGGGCTATCTCGCGGGCGAGCCGCGGATCACGCCTTACACGGAGAATGAGTTGTTTTCCTCACAGATCTTTCGGGAGACTCATGGCGGGTGAGGAAATGGGGAACGGTTGTTTGTGATGGCCTGACAAGGCCCCCCCCGGCAGGGGTTCTTCATTCGCCGAGTTGTACAGCGCGGAGTTCGACGTCACCAATCTGCAGATCGAGCGCCTTTTCCGCTGTCCGCAAAAATCCCTCCGTCGAGTCGGTGAGGGCAACCTGAAGGCGTCCCAGGTGTTCCGGAGGAGCCGCCAGATCCCGCGAGGAGAGGAGATCGCGAACGGCGAGCGCACAATTTCTCGCCGAGTCCACGAGAGTGACCCCTGGACCGGTGATCCGTGCGATTGCCCTGCGGAGCAGAGGATAGTGCGTGCAGCCGAGAACGAGTGTGTCAATGCCCTGATCCAGAAGCGGGGTCAGGTAGCGCTTGAGGATTTGATCTGTTACCGGATCATCAAACATTCCCTCCTCGATCAGGGGCACCAAAAGCGGACAGGCCTCGCTGCAGACCAGGGTCTCGGGATCCCGGTTTGTGATCGCGTGTTCGTAGGCGCCGCTGGCAATGGTTGCCCGGGTGCCGATGACCCCGATACGTTTGTTTTTGGTGGCCATGACGGCGGCTGTTGCCCCGGGAGCGACGACACCCTGGACTGGAACTTTGAAAATGTCCTGCATGCGCGGCACCGCCAGGGCGGAAGCGGTATTGCAGGCCACCACAAGGATCTTGGCCTGCTCGGCGAGGAGGAGTCCGCCGATCTCGATGCTGTAGCGCTCCACGGTCCGGCGACTTTTCCCTCCGTAGGGAACCCGCGCCGTATCCCCGATATAAAAAATGGTTTCGGAAGGCAGGAGGTCCTGAAGGGCGGCCACCACGGTAAGACCACCGATTCCAGAATCAAAAACTCCGATCGGATCGAGACGGGGATGATGGTTTTCTGGCATGAAAATTTGCTTCAAGGGGGAGGGGAGAGCGCTCCTGCGGCCTGATTGATGGTTTCTCCGATGTCGGTCTTCGAGCCCACGGTCGGCGTCGGTTCCGGGTCTTTCTTGAGAACGGGCGCCGAGGTGGTATCCGTGGCAGCGATGACAGCGGAGGGTTTGAAATACTGCATCTGTCCGGCCACGGCACTCTTGTAACGATTGACTCCCTCGAGGATTGCGCGGGCGAAGGACTCCCGGTAGGTCGTCGAGGCGATTTGGCGCGAGTCCACCGGATGGTTCATGAATCCACCTTCCAGCAACACACCGGGAATATCAATATCGCGGATTACCACGAACCTGGCCCGCTTGATTCCACGGTCGTAGAGTCTCAGGTGGCGGAGGAGCGAGGAATGCATGGCGGTCGCCAGGGCAATATTTTCGGGATCATGCTGGTGTCCGGGATGGGGTTTGAGATCGCTGTAGCTGAGGTTTTCCTCATCCATGGAAGGAACCCCCCGGGGCGCGAGCGCGTAGGTTTCGATCCCGGAGGCGCCGCCGACCTTGCTCTTGTTGAAGTGGACGCTGACAAAAATTGCGTTTGGGTATTTGTTGGCCATGCCGGGTCGTTTTTCGAGCGGGATGAAGACATCGGTCATCCGGGTGAGACGCACGTTGTAGCCGCTCTCTTCGAGCAATCGTTTTGCGCGGAGCACAACATCCAGGGCCGCTTCCTTTTCCGCGCCGAGCGGACCCCGTGCCCCGCTGTCATGCCCCCCGTGCCCGGCATCCAGGATCACCGTCCGCACGGCGGCGGCATTGGAAATTTTTCCCGGACGCATCACCGGCTCGATGATTTTTGTCACATCCATCGCGGAGATGAGAAAGTGTCCGCCCTTGGACACAATGTCGAAGCACAGGACATATTTGACGTTGTTGATAAGAATCTCCCGGCTTCCGGCCGTGCCCCGGATCGTGCGTCCCTGTCCGGTGAGGGTGAACGAATTTCCGGAGATCGCGGGCGGGTTGAGTTTGTAGAAGGTCGTCACATCCTCCAATGGCACATGGCGACGTCCCTCGTGCAGCGTGATATTCCACTGCGCGGAAACCGCCGGAAGGGCGGCGGTCAACATCAGAAAAATGGCAATCGGGAGTCGCACCGGCGCCGAAAGTGCGGGTGGGCGGGCGCGGGCGCAA
>JACSRU010000112.1 GCA_014879575.1 Chthoniobacterales bacterium
GTCCGTCGCGCTCCGCGCCATTCCCCGCCAACCGCCCACGGACCAGACGGAGCTGGTCCCTCCAGGGCACGGCACCTCTTCTGGAGGGATGACCTTTGCTGGCCTGCGGCCACCCTTCGGGTTGTTCTTTTGAACAAGCTGTCTCGCTTCGCTCGGCTGTGTCGTCCGGCTCGCCCCGTGCCATCCCCGCCAACCGCCACGGACCAGACGGAGCTGGTCCCTCCAGGGCGCGGCGTCACTTCTGGAGGGATGACCTCCGTGTCGTCCGGCTCGCCCCGTGCCATCCCCGCCGACCGCCGCGGACCAGACGGAGCTGGTCCCTCCAGGGGCAGGAAATGTTAGCGGTTTTTAATTACCGGAATAGGAGGATTTTTGGATGATGTTGGTTGCGCCGGGAGAGGTGATGGCGAGGGTGAGGAGGCGGAGGTTTGGGGAGGTGTTGGTGATGGTGCTGGGCGTGGCGGTGAGGTTCACCTGAAAATACTGATCCGGGCTGCCGTTGGCCAGCGGGATGCCATCCTGGGAATACGAGTTGGTTTGCGTGGCGGAGGTGCCGTCGTAAATGCTCGCGGCGTGGAGGGCGATTTGCGAGAGGGTGGTTTCGCGCATGGAATCCCGGCTGGACGACAGGGCGATGGTGAAGAGCCCGAGCAGGGCGAGGATCGCGTAGGAAACCAGACCGAGTGCAATGGTGACCTCCACGAGCGAGAAGGCGCGGGAGTTGCCGCTCTGGGGCGGATTATTCTTGCGGCGTGGTAAAGGGATTTTCATTGCGGACGTCTTACGATCGGGGTTCCGGTGGCCTGGTTGATGATGATTTTATAGTAATTGTTCGTTGGTCCCTGACGGTTGCGCAGTTGAATGACAGACGGCTGCGAGGAGGAGGGTGCCATGGGACGTCCATCTGGCAGAAACGTTGTTGCCACACAATTTACCGTCGTTCCGCCCCGCCGCAAGGGAAGCGCCGAGGCCATGGGCGAACCGAGAGCGTTCGTGCTGGCGGTGAGATCAATTTCGGCTTTGTCGGGCAGAATGCGCCAGCGATCAATCTGGCTCCATGTGCCATCGGTTCCGTTCGTGGCGGAGAAGGCAAAACTCCCGAGCACCCTTCCGGCATCCGCGCCGGTATTTATGACGGCCACCATGGCGAGGGTGTTTTGCGCCTGGGCATATTGCCGGGCGTTGTTGAGGACATCCACGGTTTCGTTGCCGGCCGTCGTCAACTGGGCCGCCCCCCCCGGGCTGCTGAGCGACATGACGGTCAGCGTGGCGATCACGGAAATGATCGCGATCACAATGAGCAGCTCGAGCAGGGTAAACGCGCTCCGTCGCTTTTCAGTCCGTGAGGGGGCGCCTCTCCGTTTTGTGCAAAAAGAAAACTGGCGGGCATTCGCCCGTGTGCAGAAGCAGCGGGCAGGATGCCCGCGCTCCGTTGGCTGCACAAAATGGAGATGCGCTCTTCGTGATGGGAGGAATCGTGTCATCACCAGGGCTCCTGGGTGGATAGAACCTTCGCGGCACCATCCCGCCACTCCACGAGCGACGTGCTCCGGGATTGCCCCTGCACCCGGATGTCGTTGTTGCGCGATTGGCTGATTTTTTGTCCGATGGAATACACCTCAAACGTGGAGCTCTGAGTGGTCAGGAAGGGGAGGGTCGGACGGAAATCCACCTCGCTTTGCTCCCCGGTATCGGCCACGCCTGCGATTTCGGCGATTTGCTCGGGGATGAGGTAGAGGTTGTTGGTCTGGAGGCTTGTGGGGCCAAATTTCCGGCCTTTGCTCGCGAGAGTGCCGAGGCTGATGTTAGTCAGAGCCGTCGGCGACAAAGGAGGAGCATTCGTCGGCCGGATGTCACTCCCGAGGACCGCCTGCAATGGAATCGTACGTATGAAGCCGGATGTCCCACTCGTGAAGGGATAAAGTGCGGCATTCACATTCACCCGTCCACCGACCGAGTATCTGGCATGGTTGCTCCCGGTAAAAGTCGAGGAAACCGTGCCAGAGACGATTTGCAGGACGGCGGCATCCCGCGAGGAAAGGGAGGTCAGTCCCCGAGCCTCGGCAGGAACTGTAAATAGGTTGAGAAGAGCCCAGTCCGGAAGAGTTGTGTCCCCGGTTGCGGTGGGCTGGATGCGAAGTGTCCGCCAAGGGACGCCGGCAAACAATGTTCCCTTGCCGCCGGTATGGATGCGGCCTAACTCGCCGAGGCTCTCCACCATGCCTCGCGGATTTTTCGATGAGCCCTTGACGGCGGGAAACCCGAACCCGACGTCGGTCAGATTTCCGGAAGAATTCGCATCCTGCCGGAGAGTGCCTGAAGCCGGTGTCTCCAACATGGAGCGCGGGGTGCGGGTCTTGGGATCCACCCCGAACGTGTTTGCTCCTTGGCCTCCCCAGTCATAACGGGATTTGTTAATTACCGGGTCATCAACGGAAATCGAGGTGATCGAGGCGAGAGGTGTTGTCGGGGAATCCAGAGTGTATCCTGCCTGGCTGGTCCCCGAGTCTTGCAACAGCGGGACAATGTCCGCTCCCACGTTATTATTTCCTGCGATGCGGATGGTGGCGCGCAAATAGAAGGGACCTACGGGACGCGTGGAGGGATTGAGGAGGTTTGTGAGGGTAAACGGCATGGACACGGTGCGGTAATCTCCGGGCTTCATAGTGGCCTGCGTGGAGTCGGTCCCGGCGCCTCCTTCGATGGACCCGTAGCCCGCAATGCTTTGCTGATCGTCAGGAGCAGTGGGGGCGAAAGTCCCCGCTGTGCTAAAATCCGGCCCCCTGATTTCGCAAAACATCCGCCGTCCGGTCTCTAGCAAATTGATTGTGGAACCGGCGTCACCAGTGCTCGGCGGCCAAAAGACCTCCACGCGGAAGTTGCATGTGAAGGGTGTTGTTCCGGAGACCCACACACCCATTTGCGTAATGAGTGGACGGCGGGCGTTGCCCATGATGCCTTGCGGTCCGGCGACTCCAGCCGACGAAAAGACCGTTCCGTTGAAGCTGCCGCGCGTGGCTTCCACAATGGGCTTATCCGCCTCCGCACTACGGACGTAGTCAATGAGGTTCAGGATGATTTGTGCCGTGTTGTAGGCTCCATACTTATCCACAAAACTTTTCCCCGGATCCAATGGCCAGTCCGTGCGGGAAAGGAGTGCGTAGAGGTTGTTGAAAAGAGCGATGAGTTTGCTGCCGTTAATGTTGGCATTGATCCCAGGATCGAGAGCAGTCGTGCCTGAATTCAAAATATCAAAAAACGGCTGCCCATTGGCCCGGGACGCCTTCGTCGTAAGCACGATTTTCGGCTGCCCGAAGACATTCAAATCCGGGCTGTGACTGTAGTGGGTCACATCCATCTTGCGGGCATCCAGTGCGGTCGCTAGGGAGGCGTTTGTATTTGCGGCCTTGGCATGTTGGGAAGACTCGAATAGGTGGTTTTGCCGATAAGCACTCAAGGCGTTAGTGTCCGCACTGCTAAAAATATTTCCTAGGGTGATATGCGAAAGTTGCGAGGCTGGCGGCGTCGAGGCTCCGCTGAACGCCGCCGCATTCAAATTGATCCGCGCCGACAGGTCATCCACCCAGAAGGCGTAGCGTCCGATCAGGGGATTGGCGGCATCGTAGGTCGGGACGCCCGGCGGGTCCACGATCTGCGTGCCGTCCTGGCGCACATAAATCCATTTTGCGGGCATGCGTTTGGTGGCATCCCCGGAAATGATTCCACCAGACGAGTTGGTGAGCAAGGAAGCCGGGTTCATATCCACGGACACATCCGCCGTCACGGAGGCTGCCGTCCCGGAAATGAGGGGGGCGAAATTGACATTCGTGGAATTCGTGGGGCCGTAGGCGATGCGTCCGGGCTGTGTAAGCACCCATCCGCCCTGGCTCATGGCCTGCTTGATGCGGGCTGCCGCCACATCGCTCCCCATGGTGGCAAACATATCGGCCTGCACCTTGGCATAATGGGACTGCACGATTTTCCTCTCCAGACCCGCCGTCGTGGCAAAGCCAAGAATCAGGATGGTCAGAAGGATGATGAACACCAGGGAAACCACGAGCGCCGAGCCGCGGAGAGGGCGGACGCGGACGAAATCCGGGCTGGAAGGGAGACGTTTCATGGTTCAATGAGGAAAGGTAACATTGATACTCACTGTCTGCACGTGGGGCTTGAACTCCTGGGGAAGCTTGGCGACAAAAATCGCCGCGTCGGCCGACCCGGTCGCGTCCGGCAGACTCGCCGCACGATCCGCCGCTATTTTATCCAAAATCACCAGGGAAATCTCCACCCGGGCCGGAAGGATCTGCGCCACCCGCGAGTCGTAGGGCGCATACGGGGTGCCGCTGGCCGAATACGCGGTCACCCACATGCCGAGCACGTTGTCGAGAAAGACGCCTTGAAAGTCGCTGGCTTCCGTTCCGGGCGCCTTGGCGTTCAGCAATCCGTCGCTCAGCCAGGTTCCGTCGCTGTTGTAAATATCGTATGTGGAATTATCCGGATTCACAAAGAGCCGACACAACCGGGAAAACGGCCGCCCATTGTCCGTTCCCCGCCGGATAAAATACCCCACAATGGCGAGGTCGCCCTGCGTCTGACTCGTGGCAATCGGCGCCTGCCAGAAGACGGAATTTGATCCATACGCCGTGTTCGTGGTGACATTCGTCGGATTGATCACAAACTGCAGGCCCGCCTGATCTGCCTTGTAAATCGGCAGGGTCGCCTGCTTCATCTCTGCTCCCATCCGACTCACCGCTGCCCGCGCCGCCTCCCGCAGATCGCTCTTGTTCTCGTTGCGGCTCCAGACCGATGCCGCCTGGTTTGATATCGAGGCCAGCACCACCACCAAAATCAAAAAAACCGCTGTCGCCACCAACAATTCCAGAATCGTGAAGCCCAAGAAAAAACGCCCCAACCCGCCCGCACGGGAAACAGGCAGTCTCTCCCAGGCAATGGCTTTTTTTGACGGGGGACTCACATTACTCACAACGCTGTGATATAACAAAAATGGTCACGTTGCAAGAAGTAATTTCCTCCAAGCGCCACTTCTGGAGGGATGACCTCCGTGTCGTCCGTCGCGCTCCGCGCCATTCCCCGCCAACCGCCCACGGACCAGACGGAGCTGGTCCCTCCA
>JACSRU010000135.1 GCA_014879575.1 Chthoniobacterales bacterium
GGCTGCAAGGCCTGGGTTTGAAGGCCAGACGAAGTTAGCGGGCGGAAGGTCCGCCACCCGTTCCACGCATATCCCGGCCCTTCAGGCCGGATGCCACGGTTCTCAATAACCCAGCCCTTCGGACTGGGCTATTGAATCACGCGTCTTTGGCGCAGGGCATCTCGTTTTTGCACTTATTGGAGATACGCCTGCGGAAGTTCAAGGCACGGCGGCGAGGGGCTTGCTCGTGATGAACACGCGGGCCCCGAGGCCGACCGTGTCGTAAAGTTTGATGACATCCGTGGATCGCATCCGGATGCAGCCGTAGCTGGCCGGGATGCCGATATTCCTCTCCTCCGGTGTGCCGTGGATGTAGATGCACCTCGCAAACGAGTTTCTGTTGCGCGCCTCGCGGCCTTCCAGCCAGAGGATTCTGGTGACGATCGGATCGCGTCCGGGCGCATCCACCGGGAGGACTTCGCCGGTCGGTCTCCGGCTTTTGAAGACGGCACCGGCGGGTGCCCCGCCTCCGATTTTCTTTTTCACGCTCAGTTTGCCCAGCGGAGTCGCGTTGCTGCCGGGGCGGTCCCCCAGGCCGAACTTGGAAGTGGATACCGGATACTCGGCAATCGGCTCGCCGTCCCGTGTCACCCGCATTTTTTGATCGGTCGTGCTGATGATCATCCGATGGCGGTGATCTCCGGCGCAGCCAGATAAAATGACCATCAAAACAATCGCGGAAAGTGTGCGAATCATAATTTTGAAATGTTGCAGAAAAAAATTGACCAATCAATATGTTGTGTTGAAGTGCCACTGTCCGCCCTGTTTGTCCACAATATGCGTTGTCCCAAGTGTGGGTCTTTGGAAGATAAAGTCATTGATTCCCGTCTCTCAAAAGACGGAGGAAGCATTCGCCGACGCCGCGAATGTTTGAGCTGCGAGGACCGCTATACGACGTATGAGGAGTTGGAGCGTTTGGAGTTGCACGTCATCAAGCGGGACGGTCGCCACGAGCCTCTGGATCGCCATAAACTCCTCGGCAGTATTGCCAAGGCCTGCGAAAAGCGTCCGATCGGGATCGAAGAGATGGAGGGTGCCGTCGGGGGGATCATTCAGGAACTGGAATCCGCGCAGGACCGCGAGGTCTCGACCCGGGTGATCGGTGCCAGGGTTATGGAAAAACTCCACGCACTCGATCCGGTGGCCTATGTCCGCTATGCCTCGGTTTATCGGCAATTCCAGGAAATCGGAGACTTTTTGGACGAAATCGAATCCTTTGAAAAGCGCGGAGGGAGAACCTCGGCCCAACCGGAGTTGTTCAAGGCATGATCGCCCTGCGGGACAGTCTGCCTCTGGTGCGTTTTCCGGACGGGAGCGTCATGAACTTTGAGCGGGACTGGCTTTCCTCGGCGCTTGCGCGTGCGGCGAACAGCGCGGGCTACAAGAAGTGGTGGTTGACCGACCATGTGATCGAGAGCATCACGACCTACCTCGAGCAGGATTTCGATCACCATGTCGTCACGATTTGTCGGATCGAGCGGGCGGTGCAGTCGGTGCTCCAGGTCATCGGGTATTCCGATGTCGCCCGCCATTTTCGGACGTCGCCACCGCCGGTTCGGATTTCACTGGTGGAGATCGCGCGCGATGCGGGGGAGGGATACGAACTCCTCTTTTTCGAGCTTCTCCGCGCCCGTCTGCGCGGGGTCATTTTTTCCGAGGCGCGGCAGGTCGAGATTTGTGATCTTCACCGGTGCGTGAAATTGTTGCGTTCGGCAAAAAACTGGCGACGGGATTGTTCCGGGCTTCGCGGGGAAATCGTTTCCTTCGTGCGCGGGGAGTTGGGATTGAGCCACCGGGCGGAGGATTTGCAGCTCCAACTCTCATGACGCTTTTCGAGAAAATCATCGCGCGCGAGATCCCGGCGGACATTGTTTTCGAGGACGCCGAATGCCTGGCCTTCCGGGACATCTCTCCCATGGCGCCGGTTCACATCCTCGTGGTTCCCAAGCGTGCGATCCCCCGGGTCGGAGAATCCGGGCCCGGAGACAGGGACCTCCTCGGGCATCTCCTTGTCGCCGCCGCTCAGATCGCCAAATCCGAAGGGCTGTCGGATTCCGGATTTCGCCTCGTGATCAACAACGGATCCGATGGCGGGGAAACCGTCCCGCATCTGCATGTGCATCTCCTCGGTGGCCGCCCGCTCGCCTGGCCCCCGGGGTAGCACCGCCGCCTGCAGTTTGACTTCCTTGCCCATACCTCTTTCCGACGACTACGTTGGTCTAAAAGAATGTGATCGCCCCTCTTACCGCCGCTTGGGAAAACGGCCCATCCCACCCGTCGCAACTCCGTCCGCTTCCAGCCTCAGGGGTTCCTCGTGATCGAGAGCCTGCTTGCAGACGTCAAAAAATTCCGCCTTCGTCATGACGCGGCGGATCGCATGGAGGAATTCGCCGCCAATGCCCTCGCCCAGAAAATTCATGTATTTTTTCATTTTGTGGACCTGGGATTTTTCCGGCACGTCATTCGAGCAGGAGGAAGAGTAAAGGGCTTCGACATACCCGAGGACCTCGCGGCCTGTCGGGTGGTGGACGGGTTTTCCTGCGAAAGCATCCCGGATTTGCTGGAATATCCAGGGGTTGCGGATCGCGCCGCGTCCGATCATCAAGCCCTGCGCGCCGGTGATTTCCTGGACGTGCCGGGCTGCGGCGACGGAGTCAATGCTTCCGTTGGCGATGATCGGAAACGGCAGGCGGGTGACCGCCTGGGCGATCCGATCGAGGTGGACGCGGGGTCCGTATTTTTCGGACACGGTTCTGCCATGAACTGTCAGCACATCGATCCTGTGCGCGGCAAAGACATCCAGCAGGCGATCGAATTCCGCAGGATCAGAAAATCCAATGCGGGTTTTCACGGTAAACATCCCGCGAAGTCCCTCGCGGAGCACCCCCAAAAGATGATGAATCCGTCCGGGTTCCCGGAGCAGGCCCCCGCCCGCGCATTTGCGATAGACCACGGGTGCCGGACATCCAAGATTCAGATCCACACCGGCGACCGGATATTTTTCGAGCTGGCCCGCACATTTCACCATCCACTCGGGATCATTGCCGATGATCTGAGCGATCGCAGGCCGCCCCGTGGGATTCTCGAGGATCGAATGCAGGATCGAGCGTTGCAGGCGGTAGCCTTTCGTCACGCGAAAGTATTCGGTGAAATACAAATCCGGTCCGCCATAGCTGGCGATGAGTTTCCAGAATGCCCAATCCGTCACATCCTGCATGGGAGCCAGCGCGAGAAGCGGACGGTTTGTGGGAAATGTCACCATCCGGCAGGCGTGGGAATCATCCGGCTGGAAGTCGCCTGCCCCCGTGACGACGCCCGGCTCACTTCGGTCCCGCCCCCGCGATTTCCTGGGAAAGCCGCCGGAGTGCAATCTCGGCGGCTTCTGCGGGAGTCCGTGCCGCGAGCCCGGCCTCCTCGCCCGCCAGCCAGGTTCGCGTCCTTTTCAGGGCGGCATCAAACGCCGCTTCCTGGAGATGACGCCCCGACTTGATCTCCGGACGCTGCAATGCGGGATGCGCCGGGGCGGCGGGAGGCGTGGCCGGTTGCCCTCCGCTTCCGTCCAGCCAGGCCTGCAATTCCGGCAGGATATCCTCCACGTTTTGAAAGCGCTGCCAGACCCGTTCGTCCCGTTCCGGATCAATGGTCTCGAGGAATTCCCCGGCCAGGTGGAATGAAGTGTGGGCGTGGACGAACTCCTTGCACATGTCGCTGTGCCGTTTGAGGCGCCCCTTTGTGCCGGTGCTGTATTTGCGCGGTTCCATCAGGACGTTTGTGCCCCCGTCCGGCGGGAGAGTCCAATCATTTTCTGTGCTTCTCCCATTGACTCCGCCCCGCCTGCCATTACATTTCGCCGCAGTCCATCAACATACCATGTCTCAACCTGAAATCACCGCCTACTTGAAAACCCATTGCGGCTGGAGCAAGGGCGTCCGCGCCGTTCTCGCCAAATACAACCTTCCCTACACGGAAAAGGACATCCTCCTCAATCCGGATTACCGCTTCGAAATGGAGCAGATCAGCGGCCAACCGCTTTCTCCCTGCGTGGTGGTGAACGGCGTCATGCTGCCGGACATCAGCGGCGAGGAACTCGAAAGCTACATGCTCTCGAACAAACTCGTGGAGGAATCCACGCAGGAAACCCATGTCCCGCTCAACGCATCCTGCACGGATGCCGAGCACGCGGCCATGGTGAATCTCAAACTCTAAGAACCTGTCCGGTCGGATTTCCACTCGAGGGGAGTCCGGCCGGTTTGTTTTTTGAACCAGCGGGAAAAATAGTTCTGATCAAAGAACCCCGCTTCGGCGGCGGCGTCGCGGATGAGTTTCCGTTCGCGCAGGAGCCGTTGCACCCGTTGGAGGCGGACCTGTGCCGCCAGTCCTCCCAGTCCGAGTCCTGTCTCCGAGCGCACCAGGCGACTCAGGTAGTCGGGGTGGTAACCCAACGCGGCGGCCACCGCCCGGGGTTTTGTATCCTTTTCCAGGAGCTTCTGCACCTGGTGCAATACGGTCAGTGCCGTGGGATGCACGGATCGCGGATACCAGCCGCTGGACTCGCTGATCTGCGCAAGGAGACGCAGGGAAAGGGCCGCGCGACCGATTTGATCGGGCGTTCGTTCATCCAGCCGCGCCATGTCGGCCAACACGGAACGCACCCTCGCAAGTTCAAAGGCCGCCAACGAGCGAACCGCCACACGCTTTTTCCATGGAGCCCGGAAATCCAGCATCAGGCACAACGGCGGCTGGCTGGCCTCCCGCCGGAAGGCATGCCGTGATCCGGGGGGAAGGATGACCAGCGAGCCTGCGGAAATCGGATGCAGCCCCCGTCCGATCTGCTGCACTCCATGCCCGGAAAGATAGAGGAGCGCCTGCCAGTGGGCGTGGACGTGCGAGCCCAGCCGGGCGGTCTCGGGCAGATGCCGGTGCAATTCCAACCGCAGAATCGCCACGGATCCGGCGCGGGCGTTGAGGCGCGTCCAGAGCAGATCCTTAAAAAGTCGTGCGGACATGCGGAGCCAGTCTGGGGTGCAACAAACGATTATGCCAACAAAAAGTCGGAAATGTGCTAAATCCCTCGGAGTTTGCCCTAACAGGTTTTCCGGGATTGTGGCAGAGTGGCGGCGTTCCCAATGATCACAAACAACCCATCCCTCACCCCGGCCGCTCTGACTCCCGACATCAAAAAACTGTGGGAGGCCTCGGCTCCGAAAATCCTTTCCATTGACGCCTCGGAAGTTCCCGGCTCCGCCACCCCGGTATTTACCGTCAACGGCCGCTACACGGCCCGCGGTTGGACCGAATGGACGCAGGGATTCGTTTATGGGTCGGCGATTCTCCAATTCGACGCGACCGGCGACGAACGGTTTCTCCAGATCGGACGCGATCGCACCCGGGAGCGCATGGCCCATCACATCACCCACATTGGGGTTCATGATCATGGGTTCAACAATGTGTCCACCTACGGAAACCTCCTCCGTCTGATGGTCGAGGGGCGGATTCCCCACGATCCGCGCGAGAAGGATTTTTACGAGATGGCGCTCAAATGCACGGGCGCCGTGCAGGCGGCCCGATGGGCGGAGAGTGCCGCAGGCGGAGGCTATATCTATTCCTTCAACGGACCCCACTCGCTTTTTGCGGATACGATCCGCTCCCTGCGCGCCCTGGCCGTCTCGCACAAACTCGGACATGTGCTCATGGGGGAGAAGGATCTGAAAATTTCCCTGCTCGGGCGCCTTCTCCAGCATGCCCGCACGACAGCGGATTTTGCGGTGTTCTACGGGGAAGGGCGCGACGCCTACGATCTCCGTGGGCGGGTCGCGCACGAGAGCGTCTTTAACAGAAATGACGGGAGCTACCGGTGTCCGAACTCCCAGCAGGGGTTTTCCCCATTCACCACATGGACCCGGGGACTGGCCTGGATCATGCTCGGGTATCCTGAACAACTCGAGTGGATCGCCACGCTTCCGGACTCCGAACTCACCGGTTTTGGCGGACGCGCGGAGGTCGAGGCCATGCTTCTGCGCCCGGCTCTCGCATCCTGTGATTTCTATACGGAAAACACACCGACCGATGGCATCCCCTATTGGGATACTGGAGCGCCCCTTTTGTATCGCATCCCGGATTTTCTGAATCAACCCGCCCGGATCGAGAACGATTTCGAGCCTGTTGACAGCTCGGCGGCGGCCATCGCCGCCCAGGGACTTCTTCGGTTGGGACGGTATCTCCAGGGCCGCGGCGATGCGCGTGGCGACAGATATTGGCAGGCCGGACTCGCGACGGCGAAGACGGTTCTCTCCGAGCCCTATCTTGCCACCGATCCGAACCATCAGGGCCTGATCCTCCATTCCATCTACCATCGGCCGAATGGATGGGACCACATTCCGGCGGGCAGCAAAATTCCCCGGGGAGAATCCTCGATGTGGGGCGACTACCATGCGCGTGAGCTGGCCCTCTACATCCAGCGTCTGGCCGAAAACAAACCCTACTATACCTTCTTCGGCGGAGTTTGAAGCCCTTCGCGAATCCCTCACACCAAACCAGCCAACCCATGACCATCTCAGATCTCTCACAAATTCCAGGCCGCCGGTATCCGGCCCGTCGCCTCACCCAAAATCTCGCCGGGGGCGTGGCACCCATCCAGGCCAAAAACTTTTCCATTGGCAACGTCACTCTGGATCCCGACGGCGGCCAGGTGCCCTGGCATAATCAGGAGCAGGAGGAAGTCTATTTTGTCGTCGAGGGAACCGGGGAAATGTGCCTGGGCGGGGAACGCCGGACGCTTACCAGCGGGCAGATGGCCTACATCCCGCCAGGGGTTTTTCACCAACTGACCAACATTGGCACGACTCCGCTGCGCATGATCTATTGCTACGGGCCCGCCGGAGATGTGGCCCACTGGCGGCAGGAGTTGGATGGCACGCTCCCGAAGGCGGGTGTCGAAGCACCGCCCCTCCCCGAGGGAGCCCGTCCGCAATGCACAGAAAAACCCTGAACCAAAACACCCCTTTATGAAAACGCACGAAATCGGAATCATCATGAACGGCGTCACAGGACGCATGGGAACCAACCAACACTACATCCGCTCGATCCTTGCGATCCGCAAACAGGGCGGTGTGAAAGTCAGCCCGGAGGAAGTCATCCTGCCGGTCCCGATCCTGGTCGGGCGCAGCGAGGCGAAATTAACCCGTCTCGCCGACATGGACGCGGGAGTCAAGTGGACAACCGACCTGGATGCTGCGCTGGCCGACCCGAAAAACATCGTTTACTTCGATGCCCAGACGACCGGACGCCGGGCGGATGCGGTGAAAAAGGCGGTCGCCCTCGGCAAGCATGTCTATTGCGAAAAGCCGACGGCTGTTTCGACGGAAGCGGCTCTCGATCTTTATAAAACGGCAAAGGCCGCCGGGGTGAAAAACGGAGTCGTCCAGGACAAGCTCTGGCTTCCCGGCATGCTGAAAATCAAGCGTCTCAAGGAACAGGGATTTTTCGGAAAAATCCTCAGCGTCCGCGGGGAATTCGGATACTGGGTTTTCGAAGGCCACAACATTCCCGCACAACGTCCGAGCTGGAACTACCGCAAGGAGGACGACGGCGGCATCATCGTGGACATGCTCTGCCACTGGCGCTACGTCCTGGACAACCTTTTCGGCGAAGTGAAGTCCCTGAGCTGCCTTGGGGCCACCCACATCCCCGAGCGCGTGGATGAACAGGGCAAACCCTACAAATGCACGGCCGACGATTCCGCCTACGCGACCTTCGAACTCGAAGGCGGCGTGATCGCCCACTTCAATTCGAGCTGGAATGTGCGGGTGCGTCGCGATGACCTTCTGACGCTCCAGGTGGACGGCACGCATGGCTCCGCGGTTTGCGGACTTCGGGAATGCTGGATCCAGCATTATGGCAACACGCCCAAGCCGGTTTGGAATCCGGACATCGCCCAACCGATCGACTTCTACGATGGCTGGAGCAAGGTGCCCGAACAGGAGACCTACGACAACGCATTCAAGGTCCAGTGGGAAATGTTCCTGCGCCACATTGTGCTCGATGAGCCGTTCCCGTGGACCCTCCTGCAGGGTGCCAAGGGGGTTCAACTCGCCGAGTTGGGACTCGAATCCTGGGCGAAGCGCGCCTGGGTGGATGTCCCGAAACTCAAGGCATAATCTTCCTGCCTGTCGGGTTCCCTCGTCAGCAAAAAAAAGGGGGGCGCTTCCATCCGGAAAGCGCCCCCATTTTATTGGTTTCGTCGTTTAGGCGGCGTTGCGTCCGACGCAATTCAGATCCTCGAATGAGGCGACGAGGCGCTTGGTGAAGCTGGCTTCCCCGGAGCCGAGCCATACGCGCGGATCGTAGTATTTTTTGTTCGGGGCATCCGGGCCGGTCGGATTGCCGATCTGGCCCTGGAGGAAGTCGCGATTCTTTGCCTCGTAAACGCGGACCCCATCCCAGAACGCCCATTGGAGGTCGGTGTCGAGGTTCATTTTAACGGCTCCATAGCTGAGGGCCTCGCGGATTTCCTCGCGGCTGGATCCGGAGCCGCCGTGGAATACGAAGTTGACCGGCTTTGGGCCTGTTCCGAATTTCTTTTGGATGTAATCCTGCGAGTTTTTGAGGATGACCGGCTTGAGCTTGACGTTGCCGGGTTTGTAAACCCCGTGGACGTTTCCGAAGGCGGCTGCGATCGTGAAGTTCGGGCTGATCTTCAGGAGAGCCTCATAGGCGAGCGCCACTTCCTCGGGCTGCGTGTAGAGACGGGATTCGTCCACATCGGAATTGTCCACGCCATCCTCTTCGCCGCCGGTGATTCCGAGTTCGATCTCCAGCGTCATGCCGAGCTTGCTCATGCGTTTCAGATATTTCGCGCAAATCTCGATGTTCTCCTGGATTGGCTCCTCCGAGAGATCCAGCATGTGGGAACTGTAGAGCGGGGCTCCTGTCCGGGCAAAGTGTTCCTCGCTGGCGGCCAGCATGCCATCCACCCACGGAAGAAGCTTCTTTGCGCAGTGGTCGGTGTTCAGAATGAGCGGAACCCCATACGCCTTCGCGGCGGCGTCCGCATAGTGGGCGCCGGCAATGCCGCCGAGAATCGGGCCGAGTTGGTTTTCCTTGCTCACGCCTTTTCCGATGAAGAACTGGGCGCCGCCATTGGAAAACTGGATCATCATCGGGGAATTCACTTCGCGGCCCGCCGCAAGCGCGGCGTTGACCGAATTGGTGTTGACGCAGTTCACGGCCGGCAGGGCGAACTCATTCGCCTTGGCATAGTCCAGCACTTCCTTCACTTCATCGCCGAACAGGACGCCGGCGCGGAATTTTTTCTTTTCGCTCATAATGGGTATTGGATTTTTTGCGCCCTCCGAAATTGGACGGCACATGCTCCTACCAACTGGGGGAAATTTTGAACAGCAGGAAACTCTCTGACCTGCACGGAAGCATGACCGGCATCAATATTGACGGAGGCGAAGCCCCGCTGCGACAAAAGGATCAATGACCGTCGCTGAAGATGAAGTTGATCCAGGACTTCATGCGGAGCAAAACTTTGCGCAGGATGCCGAGGTGGTGCATGTGGTGGGTGTAGATGGCCACGTTGCCCACACTTCCGGGGACGATTTGGAATCGGGAAAGATCGTCCTGGAATTCAATGCCCACGATCACGCGTCCATCGCCCTTGATCTGCTCGGGGTCCACCAGTGTGCCGCTGGGCAAAAGCTGGCCCTGGGGGATGTAGGCGCCCGCCCGTGTCACCTTCGCCTTGAAAAATCGGCCGGGAACAGCGGGAAGGATGACTTCCGCGTCCGCCCCCTCGAGGATTCTCTGTGAGCTGTTCTGGAGGAAGGCGGCTGCGAAGGCGGGCTGTTCGCTGTGCATGAAAACCATCACCGGTCGCAGGGGCATGGGCACGGTATACATGCCGGGACGCAGGAAAAGCTGGACCACGGCACCATCCGTCGGCGCCCGCACCACGGTTTGTTCGAGGTCATAACGGGCACTGTCGAGTTCCGCCTGGATGCGGGCGACATCGGTATTGACCCCCTCAATGGCGGCGGCGGCTTCCAGGGCGGCCCGCTCGGCTTCCGCCAAAGCGGCCTGGGTCTGGCTCTGCGCGGCGTTATACCTTTCCTCGGTCTGCTTGAACTGGAGTTGCGAGATGACCCCTTTTTCGAGTAGGGGCTTCGAGCGTTCGAGGAGATCCTTGGCCGCGTCGCGGGCGGCGGTGGCGGCTTCGGCATTTTTCTTCGCCGTCTCGGCGGAGGCCTTGAGCTGTTCGGCGGCCTGTGTGGCGTCGGCAAGTTGCGCTTCCTTGGCCTTGACGGCGTTTTCGTAGCGCTCGGGATCAATCTTGAAGAGGACGTCACCGGCCTTGAGGGGCGCGTTCGGAGTCACCGGCACCTCGATGACACGGCCCCCCACAGTGGGAGTGATCGGCGTCGTCGCAAAATAAAACCGTCCCTCAGAACTGAACGGATGGTTGTAGTTCATTGCGAGCACGAGCAGCGCAATCAATGCGACCCCTCCCAGAGTTGCGGTGAGGAGCGTGAATCCGTTGACCGGAATTTTAAACAGTTTGAAAATTCCGATCGCGATGGCTGAGTAAGTCAGGATGAGGAGGAGTTCCATAGGTCAGGATTTCCGGTTCTTGTCGGTTTGTTCGAGTTCCGCCAGGCGGGTCTCAAGGCGGGACAGACGATCCTCCCGATTTCCGGCAGCCTCCTCCGGCGGCTTGGATGCGCCCGCCGGCGGGCGACCTGCATACCCTCCCTCGGGGTGATAGGATGTGGCCCAGATCCACAGAAAGGGCCAGATGGCATGCAGGGTGAACAGGCTGACCCACCCGGCTGTGTGGATGGCATCCTGATGCGGATGGTTCCGCTTTTTGGCAATGAGATACGGGATGTCGTGGATCGCGATCATGCCGTAGGCAAGAACGAGAATCACGAAGAGGATCAGACCAAGCGCGAAGTAGCTAAGGATGTCCATGACGTTGATAGGCGGTCATTCTTCGTGGAGCGGCCCCAAAAAAGAAGCAAATAATTGATTTTGGCTGCTTTCTCGTAGGAATCCATGACAGCGGCATTACGGGCCAAGCGTTGCTCAAACTCCGGGCTCAGACGTGCTCATTTGGTCAGTATGCGCCAGTTTTTTCTGGCGATGCCGATTTCGCCGGTGCTGACGATCACAATGACGTTGGATTTCAAAAATTTTGTCAGGCCGACTTCCTTGGCCACGTCGTCAAGGGAGACCCGTGGGGTGTTCTTGCATTGAATTTGCCAACGGGAGAACACCAAGCGGTCGGACTCGAAAATGAGATCCACTTCCGCGCCGCCCGTGGCCTGCGCCCGAAGACGTGTTGAGGCATAGCGCATGTCCAGAATCCGCATCAGTTTGAAGGCCAGTGCTTCCAAGGCCAAACCGCCAACGTGGCGATCCGGGGATTCAATTTCCGCCAAAATTTCCGCGAGCGGCTTGCGAAACAATTCCAGAGCCTTCACGTCAATCCGGGTTTTCAACTGATCAAGAGGCGGAGAGTGGAATTTGGAATGTTCCGGGCGGCGAACTGTCGGAACTGTTTCCCGGAAAAACCTCCCGGTTTCGAATGGTCCCCGATCCCAGAGTATTACCGGCGGAGGGTCTCGAACCCACACTCCCGAAGGAACACGATTTTGAGTCGTGCGCGTCTGCCAATTCCGCCACGCCGGCCTGCCGGGCTTTTCAATGATCCGCCGCCTTTTGCGTAGGCGGGATGGCGGGCAGATCATGGAAAATCCAACTGGCATCCACCCTATCGGGGATTGAAATTCCCGCAATCAAAAATCCCGGTTTCTCGCGTGGGGCCAATTGAAATGCTGGTCGTTGCCGGGGAGATTCGTTAGCTTCGACCGCATGGAACCGAAGGAGGAATCATTCAAGGGCCCCATCGAGTAGCGGGACGCGGATCCCGGGTGAAGCGGTTCGCACGATTTGTGATGCGCGGGGGGCGGCGTCGTGTCGGCGCAGCCGGGCGGTTGGTGGCCCGTCCCAAGCTTCTGCTTTTTGATTTTGATGGAACCGTGGCAAATACCCTCGAGTGCGGACGGGAAATTCTCAACCTGCTCGCGGTGGAGTTCAAATACCGTCGTCTGGACGACCAGGATGTTGCCCTCGCGCGTGATATGCGGAATAGCGAACTGATGAAATATTTGGGCATTCCGGCCACCCGTCTGGCGAAAATTTCCAAACGAGGCAAAGAGGAACTCCATCGGCGAATGGATGGCATTCAACCTTTCGACGGAATGCTTGAAATCCTCCGATGCCTTCATGCGGAGGGGTTCCAACTCGGAATCCTGACCTCCAACTCGGCCGAGAATGTCACCGTCTTCCTCAAGAAATTCGACATCGAGCTTTTCGACTTCGTCTGCACTTCGTCCAAGCTCACGGGGAAGGGTCGGGTGATCCGAAAGATTCTGAAGGCGCATCAATTGAAGCCCCGGCAGGTTCTTTTGGTGGGGGATGAGGTTCGCGACATCGAGGCGGCCCAAGAAACCGGCATCCACATGGCGGCGGTGACCTGGGGATACAACAGCCTCAAGGCAATCCGCGCCCTCAATCCGGATCATGTCCTCGAGACCCCGGAGGCACTCCGCGCACTTCTCTGCGGCGACCCCTGGTCCCCAAGCGAGGGAGCACCTTAGCTGCCTGTATTGCTGATGGCTTCCTGCGCGGAGGATTTGTCCACGGAAAAGGCCAGTTTGTCGCCGTCGCGTTTGACGGTGACCACGTCACCAGGCTTGATATTTCCCCTCAGGATTTCCTCCGCCATCGGATCTTCCAGATACCGCTCGACGGCGCGGCGCATCGGGCGCGCCCCATAGGTCGGATCGTAACCCTTCTCGATGAGGAATTCCTGCGCGGCGGGATCCAGCGTGAGATGCACATCCTTCGTGCGGATCCGCTCGATGACCTTGGCCATTTCGAGATCCACGATCCGGACCAAATCCGGCTTCGTCAGCGTGTGGAAGACGATGATGTCGTCGAGACGGTTGAGGAATTCCGGTTTGAAGACCCGCTTCGTTTCCTCGAGGATCTTCCCGCGCATTGTGTCGTGGGTTTCATCCAGCTTGGGGGCTCCAAAGCCGAGCGTCGTCTGCTTCTTGATCAATTCCGCGCCGACGTTCGAGGTCATGATGATGATCGTGTTGCGGAAGTCGATTTTCCGGCCGAGCGAGTCGGTGATTTTTCCCTCTTCCAGGATCTGGAGCAGAAGGTGCATGACATCCGGATGGGCCTTTTCGATTTCGTCGAAAAGAACCACGGAATACGGGCGCCTGCGCACAGCTTCGCTGAGCTGCCCCCCCTCCTCGTATCCGATGTATCCCGGAGGCGAGCCGATGAGACGGGAGGCCGTAAATTTTTCCATGTATTCGCTCATGTCGATCTGGATGAGGGCGTCCGTGTCGCCGAACATGAATTCCGCCAGCGTGCGGGCGAGGAACGTCTTCCCGACACCCGTGGGACCGAGGAAAATAAACGAGCCGATCGGGCGGCGGGGATCCTTGAGGTCAGCGCGCGAGCGGCGGAGGGCCTTGCTGATGGCGGTGACCGCCTCATTTTGGCCGATGACCTTGCCCTGCATTTCTGTCTCCATGGCGAGCAACTTGGCGGTTTCCTGCTCTTCCATGCGCGAGAGCGGCACGCCGGTCCACTTCGAGATGACCTGCATGATTTCCTCCTCGGAGACGACGACTTCCTTCTCGTCCTTGTTGGTTCTCCACTCCCCCAGAATGGTGTCGAGTTTGTCCTTCGACTGCTTCTCGTTGTCGCGCAACCCGGCGGCCTTCTCGAAATCCTGCGCCTTGATCGCGGCCTCCTTCTCCAGCCGGATGCTTTCGATTTCGGCCTCGACTTCCTTGACATTCGGCGGGCGGGACATTGCCGCGATGCGGGCCCGCGACCCCGCCTCGTCCATGACATCAATCGCCTTGTCCGGGAGAAAGCGTCCCGTAAGGTAGCGGTCGGTGAGTTTCGCGGCGGCTTCGAGGGCTTCGTCCAGAATCCTCGCCTTGTGGTGCGCTTCGTATTTCGGACGGATCCCTTTGAGGATGAGAATGGTTTCCTCCACGGAGGGAGCTTCGACCTTGACGGTCTGGAAGCGGCGCTCCAAGGCGGCATCCTTTTCGATATACTTGCGGTATTCGTTCATCGTGGTGGCGCCGATGCATTGGAGCTCGCCACGGCTGAGGGCGGGTTTGATGATATTCGAGGCATCCATGGCACCCTCCGCCGAGCCCGCGCCGACGATTGTGTGCAGCTCGTCGATGAAGAGGATCACATTTTTGTTGCGGCGAATCTCGTCCATGACCGCCTTGATGCGTTCCTCGAATTGCCCGCGATACTTTGTGCCGGCCACCATGAGGGCGAGGTCCAGGGTGATAACCTTCTTCTCATGGAGGAGTTCGGGAATGTTTCCGGAAACGATTTCCTGGGCCAGGCCCTCGGCGATGGCGGTTTTGCCCACACCGGCTTCGCCGATGAGAACCGGATTATTTTTCGTGCGTCGGCAGAGGATCTGGATGACCCGCTCGATCTCATCCTTGCGTCCGATCACCGGGTCAAGCTCCCCCTTTTTTGCCATTTCGGTCAGGTCACGTCCGAAGGCCTTGAGAGCGGGCGTTTTGCCCTCCTTCTTTCCCCCCGCCTCACTGGGTACCGCATCGCCTTCCTCCGACGGGGCGAAGTTCGGGTCGAGTTCGCGGAGGATTTCGTTGCGGGTGCGTTCGATATCCACCTCAAGATTCTTGAGGACGCGGGCGGCGACTCCCTCGCCCTCGCGGAGCAGGCCGAGGAGGATGTGTTCGGTGCCCACGTAGGAATGCTGGAGAGCCTTGGCTTCCTTTCCGGCGAGAGCCAGCACTTTCTTGACGCGCGGTGTGTAGGGAATATTGCCCACCATCTTTGTTTCGGGCCCCGAGCCGACCTGTTTTTCGACCTCCATGCGGACGGTCTCAAGGTCGAGGTCCATTTTCTGGAGGACATTGACCGCGACTCCCTGCCCCAACTTGATGAGCCCAAGCAGGAGATGCTCGGTGCCGACATAGTTATGGTTAAAGCGATCCGCTTCCTTGCGGGCAAGGGCGAGCACCTGCTGGGCGCGTGGTGTGAAATTATTCATCATGGCTTTCGTCGGTGGTCTCCGGAGTCAGAGCTTTTAATTTTGCGATATCCGGCTCCGCCACCTGATCCAATTTTGCGCGGATTATCGCTGCGCGCAAGGAGTCCCTTTCGTCCGCCGCCATTTTTTGTGTGCCGGCACCCTTCTGGAGGTGGGCCGGTTGGGTCTCGATAAACAGCTCGTCCACGGGAAACCGACAGGACTCCGGGAAAACCCCGAGATCCACGCCCAGCTTCAGGACGGAGAGAAAATTCAAGGCCTCTTTCGAGCTCATCGAATAGGCATGGGAGAGGACGCCGTAGGCGCGCCCGATCTGGTCATAGAGCGTCACCGCTTTCCGCTGGGCGAGGAGAGCGCGGGCATTCTGCTCGTGTTCGAGGATCTGTTCGATGACGCGGTTGAGACGTCCGATGATTTCCTCCTCCGGCTCCCCGAGCGTGGTCTGATTGGAAACCTGAAAGAGATTGCCCATGGCTTCGGTGCCTTCCCCATGGAGACCGCGAACCGCGAGGCCGATCTTGTTGACCGAATTCACGATTTTGTTGATTTGCTCGCTCATGACGAGGGCGGGCAAATGGAGCATGGCCGAGGCCCGCATCCCGGTGCCGACATTCGTCGGGCATGCCGTGAGGTAGCCGAGCTTCTCATCGAACGCATAATCGAGCACCTCCTCGAGTTCCGAATCCACGCGGTTGATCATGGAATAAACCTTTGTGAGTTGGAGACCGCAGCAAATGGCCTGCATCCGCAGGTGATCCTCCTCATTGATCATGACGCTCAGCGTTTGGGGGGAGTTCATGACGACGGCACTGCCGACGCCCTTGGCCGCGTGCTCGCGACTGATCAGGTGCCGTTCGACAAGAACCTGCTTTTCGAGGGGAGAGAGGGCCTCCAGATTTTCGGAGTAGGACTCCGCCATCTCGGGGAGGTGCTCCACCGCCTCCTTGACGAGGCGCATCACATCGAGTCGCTCGGCCTTCTTTGCCCATCCCGGGAAGGGTTTTTCGCGGAGGTTGCGGGCCAGGCGCACGCGGCTGCTCACGACGATGTTGCGGTGGGGGCCATCCCCCGAGAGCCACTCGCCCGAACTGGCAATGATGCGGGAAAATTTCATGGGGTGATTCCGGCTTCAATCCGCCGGATTTGATCCCGGAGTTCGGCCGCCTGTTCGTATTCCTCCTCGGCGACCGCCTTGTTGAGTCGGTCCTGCAGGGATTTCATCCGTTCGGCATGTTCCCGGATTTCGTGGAATTTTTTCGGGGATTTTCCGGTGTGCGAGGTGCCCTTGTGCATGTTTTTGAGCATGCCGGAGAGCCCCTCGGCAAAGACCTTGTAACAGGTGCTGCATCCGAGACGTCCGGTTTTCTTGAAGTCCGCATGGGTGAACCCGCAGACCGGGCATTTTTTGGAGCCGGGATTTTTGTCGATTTCCTGGGCTGCGCCCAATCCCATCAGAAGGTCGGCGAGCGCAAAGCCGGTCGGATCATTCACGCCCTTTTCCTTGGAGCAGGATTCGCAGAGGTTCACCTTCTGCATCTTCCCCTCCACAATCTGGGTAAGAAAGACCGTGGCTTCCTTCGACTGGCAGACATCGCACTGCATACTACTGATAGATCACCGTGCCGGTCGTCGCTGTCAACTCGTGGAAGCGGGCAATCAACCTTTTTGTTATTGGGCCCGGCGTGCCGTTGCCGATGGTGCGACTGTCGAGTTGCACGGCAGGAATCACCTCTGCGGCGGTTCCCGTGAGGAAACATTCGTCGGCGGTAAAGATGTCGTAACGGGTCATCTCCGGCTCGCTCATGGGAATTCCCATCTCGGCGGCGATTTCAAAGACGGCTGAGCGGGTCACGCCGGCAAGTGCCCCCGAGGAAATCGGCGGGGTGAAGAGGCGTCCGTTTTTGACGGTGAAGATGTTATCCCCGGTACACTCCGCCACGTAGCCTTGTTCGTTGAGCATGAGGCCCTCGCCGGCGCCGGCCTGCTGGGCTTCGATTTTGGCGAGGACGTTGTTGAGGTAGTTCAGAGACTTCACCATCGGGCTCAGGGCGCCATGAGGGATTCTCCTCGTGGCGCAGGTGATCACATGCAGGCCGTTTTCATACTTGTCCGCCGGATAAAGTGTGATCTTCGAAGCGATGATCACCACTGTGGCGCGCGGGCAGTTGGCGGGATTTAATCCGAGATCCCCGTCGCCACGGGTGACCACGAGCCGGACATACCCATCGCGCAAATCGTTGAGCCGGATTGTCTGCAGGAGGGCTTCCGTGAGTTCCCCGGCACTGAGGCCGATATCCAGACAAATCGCCTTTGCGGAGTCGAACAACCTTGCGATGTGTTCCTCGAGGCGGAAGACCCTGCCGTTGTAAAATCGTATTCCCTCGAAGACGCCATCGCCATAAAGCAGGCCATGATCGAAGACCGAGATCTTCGCGTTTTCCTTGTCGTAAAATTTCCCGTCAATATAGATCTTCATGTGCAATAGTTTCGTCCACCCGCAGGCGGGAGAGCGACAAAGAATGCCCTGTTCCCCGCAGAATCTCAACCCTCTTTCTTCAGGAACGCGGCTTGCGGGATAACCATTGATCTTGATGGGGAATATTGAAAGACTCGCAAAATCCATGAGCCCAGAATTCGACTTGGAGAGACGATCCGCATGAACCAAAAACCTTCCCTGCCTGCGCTGCGGGTTCCCTTGGATTCGGGATCCTCGCTTACTGGTGCGTCGCCAATTTTCCTCGAATCCCACTGGCCGCCGACCGCCCAATCCACAAAGACCACGGTTCGGCTGTATTGGAAACCGGACGCTCTGTTTGTGTGCGCGGAAATGGAGGACGAGGAGGTGACGACCCGCGCCACCGAGGACTCCCAGATGATGTGTTCTCTGGGGGATGTCTTCGAAGTTTTTCTCGAGGCGAAGGACGCCGGATTCTACACGGAAATGCACATCGCGCCCGGAAACCACCGACTGCATTTGCGTTTTGTACCGGGAGACATCGAGTTGGTGCGGGACAAGAAGCTGACCCTCGGGGAGCGGACGCTGCGTCCCCCGCAATTCGAGAGCCGCACCGTTCTGCATCCTGGCGGCTGGACGGTGGATCTGCGGATTCCGGTCGGATTGGTTGATCCCAAGGGCGTAATCACTCCGGAGACGCAATGGAATGCCTCGTTCTGCAGATACGATGTCTGGACGGATGGCCGTCCGGCGGTGCTCTCCTCCACCTCGGCGCACGAGGTGGCGAACTACCACCTTCGCAAGGATTGGAGACCGATATGCTTTTGAGTGACGAACAACTCGAACGGCTCAAGGGGGATTTGGATTACATCCTTGCGCACACCAAGTGCGACACGATCCAGCTCTCAAAAGGCCAGGTCCTTGGCGCGCTGCAACGGGATCCGGACGTGATGCTCGAACTGGTGGAGGCGATGCCGCCTGCGGAGGCGCGCTGGCTGAGCGTTCCGCCCGACACCCTCCGAGCCCTCATCGCCCGTCGTGCGCGGGGTCAAAAAGGCGACCCTTCCGCCGATGTGGGGCTTTTTTTGATTTCCGTTTGAGGCGACCCGGACAGGGCAACGTGAGCCGGGACGACACAAGAAAATTTCCCATTTTGGGAAATTGCGTATGGTGGGGGGTTCGCATGAGAAGGTTTCTCCTCATTTTGTTGGTTATGGCCGCCGGCCCCGTGCATGCGGAGGATTCTGCGCCGGCGGGGGAGGATTCCCCCTACGAGCAGATGCAGATCCTGGCGCGAGCCATGCAATTGATCCGGCAGGACTATGTGGACGACAGCAAGATTTCCTACAAGGACCTCTCCTACGATGCGATGCGGGGGATGCTCACGGCGCTGGATCCCCACAGCCAGTTCATGGACCCCGAGGAATTCCAAAACATGCAGGAGGATACCAAAAGTGAGTTCGGGGGATTGGGGGTGGTCGTCGGACAAAAAAACGGCGTCTTCACGGTGATCAATCCCATGGAGGATTCCCCGAGTTTTTCCGCAGGGATTCTGCCAGGGGATCAAATCCTGAAGATCAACGGCCAGACCACGGATAAGCTGACTCTGCAACAGGCCGTGGAAAAGTTGCGCGGCAAGGTGGGGGAGAAAGTGACCCTCACGATCAATCGTCCCTCGGCGAAGGAGATCAAGGACTACGAACTCACCCGGGCGGTGATCAAGGTGCCGAGTGTGAAGGATGCCAGGATTCTCCCGCAGACCGGCGGTGGGCGGATTGGGTATGTGCGGATCACGCAGTTCAATGAGCCCACGGCGGACGAACTCTCCAAGGCGCTCGACAAACTCGAAAAGCAGGGGATGGAGGCCTTGGTGCTCGATCTGCGCTACAACCCAGGCGGTCTCCTGAAGAGCGCGGTGGACGTGAGCGGCCAGTTCCTCCCCGCAGATACGATGGTTGCCTTCACGCAGGGGCGCACGCCTACCCGGGAATACCGGACGGAAAATCGCAAGGGTCCGCAACGCAAGTATCCCCTTGCCGTGCTGGTCAACTACGCGAGCGCCAGCGGATCGGAAATTGTCGCGGGCGCACTCAAGGATCTGGACCGTGCGCTTCTGGTCGGGGAGACGACATTCGGGAAGGGTTCGGTCCAGAGCGTGATCGCGCTTCCCGACGGTTCGGCCGTTCGTCTTACGACCGCCAAGTATTTCACGCCGGGGAAAAACCTGATCCATCAACACGGCGTCTCCCCGCATATCCGGGCCACGCTGACGTCCGATCAGGAGGCGGAATTGTTACTCTCGCGGAGGCCCGGGGAGGAGGGAAAGAAGGGGGGTGTGGATCCCCAACTCGCGCGGGCGATTGACGCGCTCCAGGGCACGCTTCTCTATGCGGGCAGGAATTCCAGGCCGTGAGAATTCTTGCCATCGAGACATCGTGTGATGAGACCGCTGCGGCCGTGCTGGAGGGCTTTGACCGAATCCTTTCGCATGAGATTTTTAGTCAGGCGGCGATCCACTCGGAATTTGGAGGTGTGGTGCCGGAAGTCGCTTCGCGCAATCATCTCGATGAGCTTCCCCGTGTTGTGGACCGGGCACTCGCGAGTGCGGGTGTGGATATTTGCGATCTGGGCGCCGTGGTGGCCACCTCGGGCCCGGGCCTTGCGGCGGCGCTGCTCGTCGGCACCTCCGCCGCCAAGGGGCTGGCTTTGGGAGCCGGGTGTCCGTTTCTTGCGGTCAACCACATCGAGGGGCACCTGCTCTCGCCCTTCTTTGGGGAGGCGGAAATCCCCCCGCACATTGCCCTGGTTGTCAGCGGGGGGCACACCCTGCTCTTCGATGTGCGCAAGTTTGGCGACTATCAGCTTTTGGGGCGCACCCGCGACGATGCCGCCGGGGAGGCCTTTGACAAGGTGGCAAAAATGTTGGGGCTCGGATATCCGGGGGGAGTCGAGATTGACCGCCTTGCGCGGACGGGGAACTCCGCCCGCTTCGCGCTTCCCCGGGGGATGCTGGATTCGGGAGACTTCCATTTCAGCTTCAGCGGCTTGAAGACCGCCGTGCGGATGTTTTTGGAGAAAGGTTTTGCGGAGGCGGACCTGCCGGACATCTGCGCCTCCTTTCAGGCGGCGGTTGTCGATGTGCTGGTCGCCAAGACGTTCCGCGCTGCCCACGAACTCGGACGTCCGATTGTCACCATGAGCGGGGGGGTGAGTGCGAATGCCGGCCTGCGCACCACAGCGCGCCTTCGGGCGGAAAAGTCCGGAAAAATTCTCCGTTTTGCCCCCGAAGGGCTGAGGACAGACAACGCCCTGATGATTGCCTACGCAGCGGCCCATCACCTTGCACGGGGGACATCCCATTCCGTCACCCTCGACATCTCACCGAACTTCGATCCGGCATCGCTCTGCGGGTGAGGTCTGGAGATTTTACAAGATGGACAACCGGCATCCGCTCTGCGAGGCAGGGGAAATGACCGTCCAAGCGATCCTTTTCGACCTTGATGACACCCTCATGGTGGATGAGGCGATTTCCCTGTCCGCGATGAAAGAAACGGCGAGGCTTGCCGCAAAAATCCATGGGGTCGAGGTGGCGCGCTTCCTGGCGGATGCCCGGCAACTGTCGCGCTCGCTTTGGAACGACAACCCCTGCCTGGCGTATTGCGCCGGGATCGGGATCACGGCGGAGGAATGTCTGTGGGGAAATTTCACGGGCGACGCACCCGATCTCATCGCCCTGCGGGTCTGGGCATTGGATTTCCGGCGCAGGCTCTTTGATTCCATCCTCCGCCAACAGGGGGTGCCGGACGATGACGGCACGCTTGCCGTGGAGTTCTTCCGGGCGCGCCGCCGCCTCCAGCGCCTGATGCCCGACGCCAAGGAAACCCTCGCCCGCCTCAAGCCCGCCTTCAAAATCGGACTCCTCACCAACGGCGCACCCGATCTCCAGCGCGAAAAAATCGCGGCCTCCGGACTGGCAGGATTTTTTGATGCCATTGTGGTTTCCGGGGAACTCGGCATCGGCAAGCCCAAACCCGAAATCTTTCACCATCTGCTCGGAAAACTCGACGTCCCACCCGGGGCTGCCGTCATGGTCGGGAACAGCCTGGCGCGCGACGTTGCCGGTGCCCGGGCGGCCGGTATCGCCCGGACGGTCTGGATAAAGGTTCCCGGCTCGGAGGAATTTGCGGAGACCACCCCGGATCATACAATTGTCGGTCTTCGCGAGTTGCCGCCGTTGTTCCTGGGATCCGGCAATCGCTGAGGGAAATTTTTGGGATCTTCCTTCGGGTGGCTTGCACCCTCCGCTGTGCGCTGATAAGAAGCCCGGCATGTTGAGAGTCCGAGCGTTCCAGGGGCTGAGCCCGAAACCCGAGTTGGCCGCAAATGTTGCCTGCGTGCCCTACGATGTCGTCAATCGCGAAGAGGCCGCCGCCCTGGCGACCGGCCATCCGAACAGCCTTCTGCATGTGGACCGTGCGGAAATCGGTCTCCCGCCGGAAACCGATCCGTATGCGGACATCGTCTATTCCACCGCAAAAAAAAATCTGGAGTCCCTGGTCGCCTCGTCGGTTCTCGTCCGAGAGGCGGCTCCGACGCTTTATCTCTATCGTCAGCAAATGGGGGACCATGTGCAGACGGGCATCGCGGCGGTTTGTCACATTGATGATTACGAGAACGACATCATTCGCAAGCATGAGAAAACAAGGAAGGACAAGGAAGACGATCGCACGCGCCTGATTGCCACCCTTGGAGCCGATACGGGGCCGGTTTTTCTGACGTATCGGGGGCGGCCGGAGATTGATGCCCTGGTGGCGGCGGAGTCGGAGTGTCCGCCCGAGGTGGACTTTGTGGCACCCGATGGCATCCGGCACTCGCTCTGGAAGGTGCGCGAGGCCGGTCTTCTGGAACAGGCGTTTGCCAGGGTGCCCCTCGCGTATGTGGCGGATGGCCACCATCGCAGTGCCAGCGCGGCAAGGGTCGGGCGCGAGCGCCGCGCGGCCAATCCCCACCACACGGGAACGGAAGATTACAATTGGTTCCTGTGCGTGCTTTTTCCTGCGGACCAGCTCCGGATCCTTCCCTACAACCGGATTGTCCACGACCTGAATGGCCTCACCGGGGACGAATTTCTCGCGGCGGTCCGCCGGGTGTTTGATGTCGCCGAAAATGTGTCCGCCTCGCCGGCGAGCCCGGGCACCGTCAGCATGTTTTTCGAAGGGTGCTGGTGGGCGCTCACCTGGAAGCCCGATCCCGGTGCCGATCCCGTCGCCCGGCTCGATGTGAGCGTTCTTCAGGACCGCCTGCTGGCTCCGGTGCTCGGCATTGATGACCCGCGCACGAGCAAGCGCATTGATTTCGTCGGCGGGATTCGCGGCACATCGGAACTCGAGAGCCTTGTGAAGAGTGGGCGGGGGGCCGTGGCGTTTTCCCTGTATCCGGTGACGGTTGACCAGTTGATGGATATCGCGGATGCCGGGCAGATCATGCCGCCGAAGAGCAC